>CAMFIS010000232.1 GCA_945952345.1 uncultured Fimbriimonas sp. | reverse complement strand
GATAGGGCCAGTGGTATGATGCCCCCATGTTCAAGCGACTTAGTTTTGCAATCATCGCGCTGAGCGTCGGCGGTAGCGCATTTGGCCAAGGCGACGCGGACACGCTGGCGAAAATCATCGACGAGGGTAAGGTCCGCAACCAAGCCCGATACATTTTGGAGACCATCACCGGCGAGATTGGTGCACGACTCACCAGCTCCCAAGCGCTGGAAAAGGGTCAGGCGTGGGCGATGGAGCAATTCAAGTCGTTCGGATGTACCAATGTTCACCTCGAGAAGTGGGGCGAGTGGCCAGTGGGATTCGATCGAGCGATGTCTGGACATGTCGGCCGGATGACATCGCCGACGAGCCGCGAATTTCAATTCACGACCCCGAGCTGGACTCCGGGAACCCGGGGCCTGCAGAAGGGTGGCGTTATTATGGAACCGGACACGGTTGAGGAAATCACCAAGGATCCAGGCAAGTATCGTGGGCGATGGATGATTATGCAGCCGGTTGCAGGCGGCCCAGGGGGTGGTCGACCGGGTGGCGCCGGTGGACGCAATGGCGGCGGCGGTGGCGGCGCAAGCGCTGGTGCGGCGGCCGGTGGAGCTGCCGGTTCTGGGCAGCAGGCTCCTGTACTCGACACCAAGACCTTGGTTCGGCAGGCAGCATTTAAGGCTGGAATCCTTGGCACGGTTGCTGGCGCTCGAAACGAGCTGGTTCTCACCGGTGGCCAATACAAGATCGAGTGGAATAAGCTACCGAACGAAACTCGCATCACGGTTCGAAAGAGCGATTATGACGCCATCATTGCCGGCATGAAGCAGGATGAATCCAAGGTCAAACTGGAGTTCAATCTGATCCAAAGCTTCCGCAAAGGACCCATCGCGATCAACAACGTGGTCGCCGAGATCAAGGGTACCGAAAAGCCGGACGAAGTCGTCATCGTCAGCGGCCACTTCGACAGCTGGGATGGACCAGGATCGCAGGGTGCCCTCGATAATGGCAATGGCTCGGCGGTCACCATGGAGTGCGCACGAATCCTCGGCACCGTTGGCGCTAAGCCAAAGCGCACCATCCGGTTCATTCTTTGGTCGGGCGAAGAGCAGGGCCTGTTTGGCTCGCGAGGCTACGTGAAGGATCACGAGAAAGAGATGGACAAGATCAGCGCGGTTCTGGTCGACGATGGCGGTACCAACTATTGGGGCGGCTTCGTTGGCCTCGAGACGCAGCGGTCGATGTTCCAACCTTCCATCGATCTGCTGAACAAGGAATTTGCAGATCTCCCGATGGTGTTCAACGCTCAGGCGACGATGCCTCGCGGCGGCGGCAGCGATCATGCCAGCTTCAACGCAGTTGGAGTTCCGGGATTCTTTACGATCGAGACGGGCGTGAGTGACTACAACTGGGTTCACCACACTCAACACGATCGAATGGAAGCAGCGATCAATAAGTACATGGTCCAGTCAAGCACCGCGGCTGCCGTGACATCCTTTAACATTGCCTGCGCGGATAGCATGATGCCACGCGGTCCGAAGCCGGCAACGCCTCCTCCAGGCGGAACTCGGTAAACATGCGTATAGGAGACGCCCCTGCAACGAACCCGCAGGGGCATTTTTAGTCAAGCGTTCGAACTTCGATGCCGTTGCACCAGAAGAACGATCCACCTCGAGGAGACCAGAATGTTATCGTTGTGCTGGCGCCTGGGGAAGTTACGACGACCGGCACGGTGAAGGATTGGTCAGTCGCGCCGCAATCTTGCGACCAGGTTGTCTTGGCGACTTGAAGCCCATTCACCAACGTGGTCAATTCCAGTTTGACGACGCCCATTCCATGGCCGGATAGGGTGACGAGCATCGGCGAAGTGGACGGACCAGACTTCATGATGTCGAAACCGCTCCTTTCTCCGACTCCCCACTGGTTCTGACTCTGCAGCGCGCAAGTTATCCAGCGGCAATCCATGAGGAGCTGCATCGAGGAGAACGGGGTTCGAGGCGTGAAGACAAAGCCATCCGAGATGGCTTTGCCGATAACTTTGACTTTGGCCGCTTTAAATGCATCCAGCATTTTGGCCTGATTGAGAAAAACAGGTCGTTGTACGATTCCCGCTGGCAGCTTTTGTGGCAAGGCAGCTTCGCGGTCAAGTTGGAACTGAGTACGCGAGAGGATCGAAGCAAGTGCGGCGAAAGCGATCATGCCGAATTCTAGCACGAAGGATGGATACACTCGTAATCGTGAAAAAGATTGCGGCTGCGGTCGGCCTCCTCTTATGTTCGAATGTCTTTATGAATCTGGCTTGGTACGGGCACCTGAAGTACAAAAGCAGCCCGCTTATGATTGCGATTCTGGCCAGCTGGGGATTGGCGTTTGTGGAGTACTGCTTCCAGGTTCCGGCGAATCGAGTGGGCAGTGATGTGCTCACCATTACCCAGCTCAAGGTGATTCAGGAAGTCATTTCGCTGCTGACATTTTCCGTCGTCGCGTTTGCGCTGTTTAAGGAAAAGCCAACGGTGAATCAGGGAATTTCATTTGTTCTGATGGTGGGAGCAGCCTACTTCGCCACCAAGAAGTGAATTGAATCTAGGAGCTGCGTTCCTTTTCGACAGTGGCGACTCCTTTCCAAGCCAAAGGTTCGACGTTTTCTGGATCGCAAGCGAAAAGGTATCGTTGCTGACCTTCGAAGGGAACAAGATTCCTTTCGACAACCCGGCCCTGGCGGTATGACACGTCGTTTCTTGATTGGTGAAGGTAGATGTACTCAACGGAGAGGGCAGCTTCCGCACCAAGTTTCCAGTAACCAGTGACGAATATTCCCGATGGTCGCTCGGTTACATTTTCGTCATTCCGGCATACGAGGTGAATTCTCTTTGTTTGGGCCACACCCGTAGTTTACATCACGCGCAAAAAAGCCCAGGCCGTGCGCGTCCTGGGCAATGGAGGAAGGGCTCGCGCTTCTTAGTTTTTGAGCGCGTTCATTCGTGGCGTTGCCGGAGCAACTTCGACTAAAGCCTGTTTGGGTGCAATGAGGTAAACATCGGGGCCAATTTCTTCCCAAGTGCCTTCTTGCACATAGTTGACACCGCAAAGGAAGTTTAGGACCTTGTCTTTCACTTCGGGAGTCAGGAGACTGAGATTCAGAATCTGTTGTTCACCGTGCTTCAAACCGTTCGCGGTGGCCATTGCATCTTCGAAGTTCATCACTTCTTTTCGAACGGTGATCGTGTAGCGATGAGTGGGTCGCATGGGCAACGAGACAACCGCGTTATCCATCGTTTCGGGCTCAAAGTCGTCGACGTATTCGTCGTCTTGTCGGGTGAATAGGTTGGCGATCTTGCCGATAATGGACGGTTTGTCCTGTACCATCTCTTCCATGAGTCTTTCCTGTATTAGTTCTAATTTATCTCTCGCCGAAGAGAGAGGTTCCAACTCGAATGTGGGTTGCTCCTTCCTGGATGGCCACACCAAAGTCTGCACTCATTCCCATGCTGAGCCAATCGCCGCCTAATTGCTCGTTTAGCTTTCTCAGCTTCTGGAAGGTGGAACGTGAATCCTCCGCTTCCCGAACAATCGGCCCGATAGTCATCAAACCTCGGACTGTTGCTAGGTCACATTGTATGACACTTTTGTGGAACAGGTCAAGGTCTTTCGACAAAATTCCCGATTTTTGTTCTTCCTCGGCGACATTAACCTCGATCAATACCTGGATTTGTTTGGAAAGCTTACGAATTTCTCTAAGCTGAGATTCGCTTTCGAGTGTGTGGATGACTTGGCAAACTTCGGCGGCGGCACGGACTTTGTTGCTCTGTAGCTTGCCGATGAAGTGCCAAACGATGTCTTTGGGCAGCGCCTCAACTTTGGGAAGGAGCTCTTGTACTCGACTCTCACCGAAATGACGATGCCCAAGATCGTAAAGTTTCCGAACAATATCGACGGGGAAGGTTTTGCTGACCGCGATCAATTGGACCGTATCTGGATCGCGATGGACGAGATCGCAGTTGCGGGCGATCTCATCCTGAATTGAGCGGTACCGCTCGGCTAAAGTCATTCGCTATACGAATAATCGCCGTTGTGGCAGTCTTCGATGTACTTGGCAAGAAGATCGATACACGCCTGAACGTCGTCCTTGTGCACGGTCTCGTTCACCGTATGAATGTAGCGCGTCGGAGTTGAAAGCGTGAAGGCTGGGATTCCACCGTGCAGCCGCTGGATGCCGCCGGCATCGGTTCCGCCACGCGGGAGAACCTCCATCTGATATTTGAACTTATTCTTGATCGCGACCTGCCGGAAGTGTTCAACAACTTTAGGGTGGCAGATGAGCGAACTGTCCATAATCTTGATCGCGGCGCCTTGACCAAGCTTTGTGCAGTGATCTTGCTCGGGAACGCCAGGAATATCGTTGGCCAATGTCACGTCCAGGGCGACCACGACATCGGGCGCGATAGCCGAACCTGCGGCGGAGGCTCCGCGAAGGCCGATTTCCTCTTGCACGGTTGCAACCGCATAGACATCGACATCGTGCTTCTTAGCTTGCTTGACGGCTTCGATCATGATGAATACGCACGCTCGATCGTCCATCGCTTTGCAGCTCAGAAGATCGCCAAAGGTCATCATTTGGCGGCTCATGGACACCATGTCTCCCACTGACACTAGGTCTTTGGTCTTATCGCCAAGGCCGGTATCCACGAAGAATGAATCGAGGTTTTGTCCGGCGCTTGCTTCTGCGTCGGTGAGCAAATGCTTTGGTTTCGTGCCATACATTAAGACGCCATTGATTGGTCCCTTGGACGTATGGACCAAGACTCTTTGCGAGTTCAACTGGCGAGGATCGAAGCCTCCCAGCGGGTTTATTCGGATGTATCCGTCTTTGTCGATAAACTTGACGATGAACCCAATTTCATCCATGTGGGCCGCTAGCATCAGCTTCTTGCCTCCGCCGCTCCCGCGCTTGATCGCGATCAGATTGCCCATGGCATCCGTGGACAGTTCACAAATGCCCTTCAGCTCGCGTGCAACGATCTTACGGATTTGATCTTCCTGACCGGGAACGCCGTGTCCCTCCACCAACTCTCGCAACAATTCGGTATTCATCGCGCTTGTTTTACCGTCTTGTTAAGTGTGGATAAACATTTCTCGCCAATTTCTAGTAATTGGCGGAGAATTGTTCTAAGGAGTTGGAAATGTCAGAACACATCAAAGCCGCAATGCGCGTGGACCCCTATCTATTCGAAAACGAATTCATGTCGGTCAAATTCCAGCAAGGCATGCCGCCGGATGTGGGCATCAATGGAGTGCGGGTCGAAGACGTGATCGAAGTTGCGATCGCGAAGCTCGAGACCTATGAGGCTGGACCGTTGGCATGTCTGGAAAACCGTGAGGCAATCCAGGCGCTCCTCATGGCGAAGGATGCTCTCAAGCGACGGCGACAGCGTCGAATGCTCCAAGGAGTCTTCAATACGATGACGCCGCACGTGGAAAGAACCGAAGACGTTTTGGACGAATTTTCGGCAACCGGCGCATAGGAATTCGCTAAACTCCCTCTCATGAGGGATTTCTTCCTGCCATCCGCGATCCTAGGTTCAATGATCCTAGGATCGTCTGCTTTTGCGCAACTGTCTTACAAGGTTTCCGACGGTTCAGAAG
>CAMFIS010000231.1 GCA_945952345.1 uncultured Fimbriimonas sp. | reverse complement strand
CATTGCGCTCCTATGTGTTAAAGCACTTCTGGCAAACATTGACATTATCATCCACCTAGCGTGGAATACGTTTCTGTGGATCGTCGGCTGCAAAATTATTTGTTGGTTCTTTGCCCTACTTGAGTTGCTAATCGCGCTGAAAATGCTTGTGTGGCTCGTG
Source organism: uncultured Fimbriimonas sp. (assembly GCA_945952345.1). Classification (GTDB taxonomy): domain Bacteria; phylum Armatimonadota; class Fimbriimonadia; order Fimbriimonadales; family Fimbriimonadaceae; genus Fimbriimonas. The sequence continues at coordinate 5,518 of CAMFIS010000231.1, read as the reverse complement.
AGTCTAGGTTCTAAGGAACTTGCTGCGCACATCGACCCATTCCCAAAACTCGTTCCCGCCGTATTTCGCCTAGCGGGCAAGCTTTTGCTTTGGTGTCTCAAAGCTCTGCTGCTTGCGGTCGAAGGAAGGGCATCGTCGCCCAAAAGCACCAAAAAGAAGCGAACCGAGGCGGAGGAGAAGAGCTGATGCGCACAGGGGATACCCCCATTCTAGCCAGCCCCGATTCCACTAGACCAGCAACTCTCCCTTTCACGGGAACTGCACGGGGTGACAAACGATGAGTGACGTTGCATCCGGGCGCGTGGCTCAAGCGTCTTCACAGTATCCTGAAGAAAGACCATTGAAGCCAGAGGCGCTAGCAAGGCTCGCTCGCGTATTTCTGCTTCTAGCGTCTGTGAAACTACCGGACGAACAGGCCAATGAAAAAGACTACAACTCAGATACCGAGCCGAGTTCGACCGTGCGTGGTCTACGCTCGGGTCAGCACGGTTGAACAGCGCGAGGAGGGCTACTCCCTCGATGCGCAAATGGCTCTGCTTCGTGAGTACGCCCTTAAGAAGGGCTTCAATGTCGCAGGAGAGTATCTTGACGCGGACAGCGGAGCCAAACAAGGGCGAAGCCTGTTTGGTCAGATGGTTGAGGATGTGCGGGGCCTAGGTTCAGACTGTGCCATCGTCTGCGAGAAGACCGACCGTCTCTATCGAAACTTCGCCGACATGGTGAAAGTGGACGAGCTTGGCGTCGAGCTCCACTTCGTCAAGGAAAACATCGTTGTCGGGCCAGATAGCCGCTCGAATGATAAGTTCATTCACTCGATCAAGGTCTGTCTCGCCAAGCACTTCAGCGACAACCTGCGGGAAGAAGTTAAGAAGGGCATGACTGAGAAAGCCAAGCAGGGCATCTTCCCGAGCATGGCTCCCATCGGCTACATCAATACGGTCGTTGGGCATCGAAAGGTGATCGCCCCTGATCCTCAGATGGCTCCGCTCGTTCGTCAAGTATTCGAGGCGTATGCACGCAAAGCAGTCTCCATCGAAGGGGCTGCGAAGCTCGCCAAGAATCTTGGACTCAAGACCAGAGCTGGTCACGCATACGCCCGAAGTTCTATCTCCAGAATGCTGGAGAATCCCGTCTATATGGGTATCGTTAGATGGAGCGGCGAAGACTATCCGGGCATCCATGAGCCGATTGTCTCGCCAGAGCTCTTCCACGAGGTTCAGCGCGTCATGCATGGCAGAACGACTCGTTCCGGTTTCACGGTGGCACACGAATTTGCCTACCGGGGACTCATGACGTGCGCTTTCTGCGGATGCAGCATCACCGCCGAGTTAAAGAAGGGCAAATACATCTACTACCGGTGCACTGGCATGCGAGACAAGAAGTGTCCCGGCATGCAAATGGTGCGCGAAGAAGTCCTGACAGATCAGTTCGCATCGCTCCTTGACGGTCTCGTGCTCTCGTCAGAAAATCTGGAAGCCTTGAAGACTGCTCTCAAAGAGAGCTTGGCTGATGAAGCCGAAATGCGCCGAGCCAACATGGAGCGGATCGCATCAGAGTCGGCAACGATTCGAGCCAAGCTGGAGCGCATGTACCTGGACAGGATGGATGACCGGGTCAGCGAAGAGGTCTACCAGTCCCTCCGAACCAAACTCCAATCCGAACTGGCTGGACTCGATGTTCAAATGCATGCCCTCGACAAAGCCGAGTGCTCGTATTACGATCTTGGGCTGAAGTTATTAGAACTGGCTCAAACCGCCACTCTCAGGTTCATTCACGCTGACGGGCCAACTCGCCACTCGATTTTATTAGAACTCCTCGACAGAGCCGAGCTGAAGGAGCGAAAAGTTCAGGTTTGGCTTAAAGAACCGTTCGATACCTTGCTTCAACGCAACGTTGAAAGGCTCGCCAATGGGCCAGAAATGGCCCAAGAAGAAGATTGGTACTCCGGACGGGATTCGAACCCGCGACCTTCGCCGTGAAAGGGCGATGTCCTAACCGCTAGACGACCGGAGCAGACGAGGATAAATTATGACTGAAAACGACGCTAGATTTCCAGTGTTGACGCTGTGCAAACTAAAGTTGGCAGCGCGAAAAATTCGCGCACACCAAATAGTCTCTAGTGGTCGCCCTGCTGACCCTTCTTATCGCCAACGACGTCAACGCGATTGTCGTCGCGCTGGTCGCCGGCTTCGGTCGGGAGCTCACCCATCTTCGGTAGCTTCAGTTCGCGAACCTTCTCGCCCGACAGAACTCGCTTCCCAAAAAGAAATCGATTGCTGTAATAGGTTTCGTTCAGCGAGCTTTCCATCACTCGTCCACCGCCCGAAGAGGCGTGGATGAAGTGCTGGTTGCCGATGTAGATGCCAACGTGCGAAACGTAGCCGCGCGTGTTGAAGAATATCAGATCGCCTGTTTGCAGATCCCACCGGCTGATCTTGGCGCCGCCGCACTTCGATTGTTGGGCAGCAGTTCGAGGTAGGTCGACGTGTACCAACTTGAATGCCTGCATCGTAAATCCGCTGCAGTCCGTTGAGTGTCGACTTTGGGTGCCGTAAATATATTTGATGCCACGGAAAGTGTCTGCCACCTTCATCAAGCTTTCTGCGCTGCCCGATGAAGAACCATAGTTGCTGGCGACATAAGTCTTAGGGGCCGCAACGATCTCGTGACCAGGATAGCTGACGTGCGACTGATTAACCCAGCCGACGGTGCCGTGCGGGAATCGAAGTTGAATCCAATCGCCGTGCTTGTCGATCATTTGAGCTGGGCCACCAGGGATTCGACTGATCAGTGAATTCGAATGGGAAGGGCCTCGTCGAACATCGATGCGATCGCCCATAACGGTAGCCATAATTGTCGCTGAGCCCGTATCCTTCTTCGCTGGCTTCTTGACGGCGACAGTTTCGGGAGTAACGATTTCGCCCGTGTTCTTGATCTCTACGAAGTTGTCCTTCGGTTTCGCTGGCGTCTTGGTTGCGACGACGGGAGCATGCTTGGCATTCTTGAAATCAAAATTATCCGGGAACTCAAGAGCTTCCTTTTGGACCCAGCCAATGGTTCCATGCTCAAATTTCACTCGGTACCAGTTGTTCCACTTGTCGACCACGAGGACCTTGCCGCCGTGCACCTTGGTCGCAACCGAGTTTGTGGTCGACGAGCCATTGTAAACCTTCACGGTTCGAGCTACGAGATTGGCATATCGCGTGCTGCCGGGGGTAACGTTGTTGACGGCTTTGGCAACCGCTGCCTTCGTAGAAGACTTGGAAGCAACCTTTGGCGCCTTGGTGGCAATGTTCAGATTATCGGCGCGGACCCAACCTTCGGTTCCGTATTGGCATCGAATCTTGTACCAGTCGCCCTTCTGGGCAGTGATGGCGACGTTGCCGCCAGAAACTTTCTTAACCACATCGGCGCCGGTGCTGGGTGATTGGCGAACGTTGATGTTCTTGCCGGTGATGGTGGCGCGACCAATATCATGGTGCTTGGGAGTCTCGGCTTCGTAAACCCGAACCGAACGTCGGCCACGGTTGTAAGAGCTGGAATTAGCTTTGCGAGATTTTTTGGAGGTTTCTTTCTTTGAATGGCCCCTCGAAGCTTTGTGATGTGGTGATGCAAATCCGGTCGAAATTAGCGTCACAGACAACGCGGCAACGAGTACGCTTTTAATCAAAGTCCCTCTTCTCCCCTGTGGCGTCGCCCAATTTCTCAGGCAATCCTAGTAACTATACCCCAATTCGCTCGGATCGGTTCCGGACCCCGGTAAAATTGTCAGGATTTGAAGCTGAGCGTTGTCATCGTTAACTGGAATACAGCTTCATTTCTGCGCGATTGCCTTTCGTCCCTCGCTCAATCTGAAGTGGATGGTGGGCTCGAGGTCATTGTCGTGGACAATGCCTCGAAAGACGATAGCGTGGAGGTCGTCCGGCAGGAATTCCCCACCGTCATTCTCCTCGCTGAAACCAAGAATCATGGCTACGCGGTCGGGAATAACTTGGGAATCGCCCGGGCCACGGGAGACTACATTCTCACCCTTAACTCCGACACGGTGCTCGAACCAGACGTGCTGCAGAAGACCATCGAGAAGCTCGAATCGATGCCGAAGGTTGGCTGTATCAGTGTCAAATTGATCGGAAACGATGGCGAAACACAAAGAAGCGTTCGCGGATTTCCGAGCGTAAGCGGCATCTTCGGCGACATCACTGGACTCGGCAAACTTGTACCAGCCTTCGATTCATATCGCCTCACCAGGTTTAATTACGAAAAGTCGCAAGATGCTCCGCAGCCGATGGGAACGTTTCTGTTGTTTCGTCGGTCGGTATTGGAACAGATTCCTGGCCCGTTCGATGAGCAATTTCCTATCTTCTTCAATGAGGTCGATCTGCTAAAGAACATGGAAGCGAATGGCTGGAGATGTTGGTACGAGTCAGGCATCTCAATACGTCACTACGGCGGCGAGAGTACCAAGCAGGTGAAGAAGAATATGATCTGGGAATCGCACCGCAGCCTCATCCGCTATTTTTCCAAGAACCTGCGCGGATTGGCGCGAATCTCGCTTCCCTTTCTATCCCTAGCCATCTGGATTGGCGCCTTCGTGCGCGCCCGAGGATTTCATGAAGGATTTCGACCTTAGCATCACCATCTGCAGTTGGAATACGGTCGACGACCTTCGGGCATGCCTCGCCAGCCTCGAAGCAATTCGCGACGAAGCCAACTTCGAGGTGATCGTCGTCGACAATAACTCGGAAGATGAGTCTCCACAGATGGTCGCAAACGAATTTCCATGGGTGAGGCTTGAGGCGATGATGCAGAACCTGGGTTTTGTAGGCGGGCAGAATCACGCCGCAAGCATTCGCAAGGGACGCCACGTGTTCCCACTCAACTCCGATACCGTCGTTCATCCTGGGGCGATCAAAGGTTTGCTGGATTATTTGGAAAGTCATGACGACGTTGGTGTTGTCGCGCCGATGCTCCTGAATCCGGATGGCTCGCTGCAGTTTAGTTGTCGCCGCTTTCCAAACCCTGTTGCTGCGCTCTTCCGAAACACATTTCTTGGGCGGCTATTTCCCAACAATAAGTTCACCAAAGACTACTTGATGCAAGACTGGGATCACGATGGTCCTCGCGAGGTTGACTGGGTTTCTGGTGCAGCATTCCTCGCCAGAGACACGCTGGTCGAGCAAAACGGACTCTTCGATCCCGAATATGTGATGTTTTGCGAGGACGTCGATTTCTGCTTCCAAACGTGGAAGCTTGGCAAAAAAGTCGTCTATCTTCCAGAATTGAAGATAACCCACGCAATCGGCCGAAGCACGGACAAGGCGCCGAACCGGATGATTGGGCGTTTTCACCGCTCCATGTTTCTGTTCTACCGAAAGAATATCGTGCCTCAGCAGTTCGTGTTGGTGCGCCCGTTCGCTCTTGCGATGGCCGCCACCGCGCTCTCGATGCGTGCATCGATGTTTATCGTGAAGAATAAAATCGACGCGATCGGCAGGAAGCTGAAACGATGAACAAACCC
>CAMFIS010000230.1 GCA_945952345.1 uncultured Fimbriimonas sp. | reverse complement strand
GTCGATGGCGGCGAGAATATCGTTAGCCGAGAAAACCGGGACCGGTCCCTCTTGCTCGCCAGCCTCAACCCAACGGACCTCGGCGCGACCCATCTGCGAGTAGGTCTTGAGGATAAAGTCGATGCTGTCGAACTCACCCCGGGTCGACACAACCTGAATCTTCCGATCTACCGGAAATGAGTTTAAAACCGCTCGTAATCCCTGTCCCGCCGAGGTCTTGGGAACCACCGCTTTCGGATCACTCAGACCAACGATCTCGGCCACCAAAAATCGAAACTTTAGCGATTCTCCTACCCAATACTCGTCCGACCAAGCTTCATCCAGTTTCTCCGCCCAAAGCGCCGCTCCCCGCGCAATGTTGTCCAGAGTGGCATCCAGGGGGCGACCAAGCGAGTGATTAGCCAGGTAATGCGTCCCCTCGTGAGCCTTGAGTACTCGCGAGAATCGCGGCCGAATATCGCGGTCGATAATTTTTGTGTTGAGGGAATTCATATGTGGAGTGCGGCAACTTGTTGGCGCTTTGTCCCGCGAGACTTGTCTCGCTGCAAAGTCTCCGGTGTAGCATAAGGATGAATGAGCTGGCCCCACGCCCCGAGCAAAATCGTAACTGGTCCCGGCCTGTATATTATCACGGCTGGCACTTACCAAAAGCGTCACTTGTTTCACAACCAGGACCACCTTAGGGTGGTGGAAGAGAGCCTTTTCGATGTGGCTCTCGAAGTGGGCTGGGAGTTACAAGCATGGGCCCTCTTTTCGAATCACTATCACATCGTCGGCATTTGCAATGAATTTGACGGGATAAGGCGTCTGACTTCTAAATTTCACGGCAGGACTGCGCAGTATATAAATAAATTTGACGAAACACCTGGTCGTCAGGTCTGGTATCGATGTAGAGATACAATGATCACCAACGAGAAGTCATATTTGGCAAGGCTGGCATACGTCCATAACAATTCAAGAAAGCACCTTAATGTGATGCCGGAAGATTATGAATTCTGCAGCATGCATTGGTTCAAGACGAAAGCTGAGCGGCCATTTTGCGAGACAGTTCTATCCTTTCCCTACGACGACATTTCCATCGATGACGATTTCTAGACAGCGAGACAAGTCTCGCAGGACAAAGCGCGGACAAGTCCGCGCACTCCACATATCAGCCACTTGCCAAAACAATTTCTTTCAAACCCAACAGATCCTTAATCCGATACCTGGCATTTGAGAAGTCGTGTGACTTCGTAAACTCGTTATGAATGATGGCGCAGTCGATCCCAGCGGCGACAGCTGAGCAAAGCCCCCGGTTGGAGTCTTCAACAACAAGCGCTTCTTCTGGGCTCGCTCCGAATCTTTTCAAGGCGGTCAGATAGGGTTCCGGATGAGGTTTGGCAAGTTCGTAGTCCTCTCGTGTAAGGACGAATTCCATAAAGGCGCAAATGCCTCGGTTCTTATGGATGAGTTCGAAATCTACGCGCTTTGAAGTGGTCACAATGGCCATCCGCACGTGTCGAGACAATCCTTCGAGCGCATCGATCACACCCTCGATTTCGATGTTCTCGGCTCGCAGGTATTCCAGGTAGTAGGCATCGCGAACCACTCGTCGCGAATTGATCGTTTGTTCGTCGATCCCTGCCGCACGGGCTTGGGCCCAACTACCAGCATCCTTGGTCATATCCTGTAGATATTGCTCCTGGTCAAGTGTGAATCCAATTTCCGCCAGGGCCCGCTCGGCTGCCTTGAAGTACCAAAACTCCGTTTCGACCAGCACTCCATCGTGGTCGAACAAGATGTACTGTTTCATCGGACCTGTCTACTCCAGGTCCTTGTCCTCGACCTCGGTCCGCACCGACCACAGCTCGGGAAAGAGGTGAACCTTCGTCCTCTCGCGCAAGTAAGCCGCTCCCGGAGAGCCGCCAGTGCCGCGCTTGAACCCAATAATCCGCTCCACCGTCTGCATGTGTCGGAACCGCCAAAGCTGGAACATCTGGTCGATGTCGATTAGCTTTTCGCACATCTCGTACGCCGCCCAGTGCAGCCGCGGATTGTCGTAAATCTTCTTGAACACCGCTACTAAAGCCGGGCTCTCCTCTCTTGGAACCGAAAAATCTCGCGTCAGACACTCCTTCGGAATGTCGATCCCCTTGCGATCTAAATGCTTCAGGAACTCTTCGTAAATACTCGGTGCGTTTAAGTCCTTGGTCAGCTGATCGTAAATCTCCGGTCGCTGCTTTAGCTGCTCGAGAACACCGCGATCTTTATTGCCAAGAATGTATTCGATCGTTCGATAATTGTAAGACTGGAATCCACTTGCCCGTCCGAGGCCCTTCCGGAAGAGGGCATAGTCGCTCGGCGTCATCGTCTCCAGCACCGCCCACTGCTCGAACAGCATCCGCATCACCTGCTTCACCCGCGCGAGCACCTTGAAAGTAGGCTCGAGTTCATCACGTTGAATGCATGCCACCGCCAGCCGCAGCTCGTGTACCACCAGCTTCATCCACAGTTCGGAAGTTTGATGTTGGATGACGAACAGCATCTCGTCGTGCTGCTTCGACTTCGGCTTATGCGCCGAGAGAAACGGTTCGAGGCACAGGTAGCCGCCGTAATCGGATTCACTGGTGAGGCTTGAGGTCGTCTCCGCTGACATGAGTTAGGTAAAGGGTACCAGGGTTACTTTCGTGTAGCTTCGCCAAACTGCAGGCTGGAAGCCCGCGCTCCATACAGCTTGTCGACTATTGGCTAAACAATTGGGTTACCTATCGTGCTCGGCAGGAATTGAGCGCCGTTATGGAGCGCAGGCATCCCTGCCTGCACGTTATGTTCGGCAAGCTGTAAGCGACGATGCCATGTTCCGGCAAACATCTACGACGCCTTTTCGACGCGAACAAAAGGCTTGGCCCAGTTAAGACTCTTCTTCTGACTCCACAACCTGCCCAGATCCCGGACGCATGTACGGGAACAGCAAAATCTCTCGCAACGTATTCGAGCCCGTCAACATCATCGCCATTCGGTCCAACCCGATGCCGCAACCGCCCGTCGGAGGCATGCCGCACTCAAGCGCATACAGGAACTCCTCGTCCATCGGATGCGCTTCTTCATCGCCGGCTTCAGCCTCACCAACCTGGAACTCGAATCGCTCACGCTGGTCGATCGGATCGTTGATCTCGCTGAAGGAGTTGCACACTTCCGAGCACAGAATGTATCCCTCAAACCGGCGCGTAAAGCGAGCATCGTTCGGGTCCTTCTTCGCCAACGGAGATATCTCCAACGGATAGCCAATCACGAACGTTGGCTGAATCAAAGTGGGTTCGACGTACACCTCCAGCAACTTCTCGAGCAGCCCACCGAGGTTTCTCTCCTCGCCCGGAACTACGCGCTTGCCCGTCACCGGATTCACGCGCGCTCCCGGTCCCAAAGCTTCCACCGCAGAAGATAACTCCAGCAACTGGTCGCGATACACGCCCGCATGCTTAGCAATTTCGTCCAACATGTCCACCCGCGCCCACGGCTTGCCGAAGTCGATCGACAAATAACCGTCTTCGTGCGGAATGTCCACCACCGTCGAACCGAAAACCGTAAAGGCCACGTACTTGAAGCAGTTCTCGACATGGGTCATCATGTCCTCCAGATTCGCATAAGCTTCGTAAAACTCCAGCAGTGTGAACTCAGGGTTGTGCTTGTAGCTGACGCCCTCGTTTCGGAACACACGCCCGACCTCATAAACCTTCGGCACGTCGCCGCAGATGATCCGCTTGAGATAAAGCTCCAGCGAAATCCGCAACTTCACGTCCACGTCGTACTCGTTGTAGTGCGTGATGAACGGGCGCGCCGCCGCGCCACCTGCTTCTTGCTGCAACAGCGGTGTCTCGACTTCGAGATAGCCGCAATCGTTGAAGTACGACCTCACCGCGGAGATAATCCTCGCTCGGTTCAGAAGCTTGGTGCGTCCTTCCTTGTTCGCCATCAGGTCGAGATGTCGGTGCCGGTTGCGAATTTCGACGTCTTGCAGACCCGAGAACACATGCCCATCCTTCTCCTTGCCCAGCGGCAACGGATGCAGCGCTTTGCTGAGGGGATGGAACGATGAAACGTGGATCGACTTCTCACCCGTCTTGGTCACGAAAAGCTTGCCCTCGACACCGATATGGTCACCAAGGTCGAGCAGTTTGTACGCCTCGTAAGCGTCATCACCCAGTTCGTCGCGGCGGAAATAGCCTTGAATCTTGCCGTCGCCGTCGCTGATGTGAGCAAAGCCTGCCTTGCCCATATCTCGATACGACACAATTCGGCCAGCGAAAGAAACCGGTTCTTCCTCCACGAAATCCGTGAGAAGTTTCTCAGCCGATTTAGGGGTGCTCCAGCGCTCGACCTTATACGGGTCGAAGCCTAGATCGCGTAATCGCTGGAGCTTGTCCAGCCGAATATCCCAAATCGACTCTTCGGTACTCATAATTTGAGCCCAAAGTTTACTTGAAGCGAGGCTTACCGAGTTGGAGCGTTATTCGCGGCCGGGGCATTGTCGCCATTGATGAGTCGCTGCTCAAGGCGCTCTTTGCCTTGAAGCAGGTTCTGCTCTCCGGGCAAGATGAACCGCAGAATGTCTTTGTACATCACGGTGACAAAGAAACCAAGCAAGAGCAACGCTCCCGCCACCATGAACTGGTACTGGAACTTCATGCTTACGCGCTTTCCGCGTCGAAATCCTTCGATGACCGCGATCAAAATCTGACCTCCATCGAGGAAGCCAAGCGGAAGCAGGTTCACGTATCCCAGCGAAATACTGATCAAGCCCATGATCGAGAACACGGTGGCCGCGCCTGATTCAACTGCCATCCGTGTGGTGACGACCATGCCGATCACACCAGTGCTTTCTTCGACCAATTGCTTTGGTTTGGTGAGGTTTACCACCAAAGACTTTGCCGCTTCGAACGGCGCCATGGTCGCGCGCACGAAACCTTCAACTGGCGTCGTCTTTTGGAACCCGACACCAAAGCTCATACCAATCTGGTACTGCTTGTCCATCTTCCCGGTCGGCTCGCCTTTGTCATCGATCACCGGCATATCGATCTTCGAGAGCGTCGGCGTAACCGTCTTGGTCAGCATCTGACCGTCCCTTTCGATCGTGAACGTGAGGGGCTTGCCGTTGCTGTGGCGAATGGCAATCAAAGCGTCTTGGGTTTCCACAACCGGCTTGTCACCGACTTTTCGAATCCAGTCTCCCGGGAGAAGTCCTGCTACTTGGGCAGGCTGGGTCTTGAAAAGACTATCGATTCGGGGTACGGCGGACTCAACTCCAACCGTGGTGTAAAGTCCAACCAGAACCAGCCAGCCAAAGACGATGCTGAAGACGGGACCGGCAAGAAGGGTTACGATTCTCTGCTTGATCGTTCCGCGATAGAACCCGCCAACTTCGTCGACCTCGCTTCCGTCCTCCTGCGGCTCCATGCCGAGGATTTTGACGAAGCCGCCCAGTGGCAAAGGGCGGATGGTGTAAAGAGTTTCTCGCTCGCTGCCGTCTTCCAGTTTGTACTTCTTTCGCTTCCAAACCCAAACGATTGGGCTACCAAGACCAATTGCGAACTCTGAGACCCCCATCTTGCTGCGCCTCGCAGCGAGAAAGTGTCCTAGCTCGTGGACGGCCACCAAGATGGTGAACATGATCAGAAACACAATTAGCGTGAGCAGGTTCATCAACATTGGGTC
>CAMFIS010000229.1 GCA_945952345.1 uncultured Fimbriimonas sp. | reverse complement strand
CCTGTTCAAGACTCGCGATGAAGAAGGCCGACCCAAGTTCTACGGCCTCGAATTTTTTCCATATCCGAGCGGGGCGGGCCTTAGTGTCGGACACGCGCGCAACTATGTTCCGCCCGACGTGACCTGCCGCATGAAGTACATGCAGGGCTACAACGTTCTGCACCCGATGGGCTTCGATGCCTTTGGTTTGCCCGCCGAGAATGAGGCGATCAAGCGGAAGAGCCACCCGGCGCCGATGATCGAGAATTACGCCGCCAACTATAAGCGGCAGATGGACTTGATTGGCATTGGGTTCGACTGGTCGCGATCGTTCAAGAGTTCGGATCCCAGCTACTACAAGTGGACTCAATGGATTTTTGAGCTGCTGTATGAGCGCGGATTGGCTTTTCGAAAACTCGGCGCGGTGAACTGGGATCCGGTCGACAAGACGGTTCTGGCTGACGAGGAAGTCATCGCGGGCCGGGCCGAGCGTTCCGGCGCGATCGTCGAAAAGAAGTGGATTCCCCAGTGGTACTTCAAGATCACGGATTACGCTCAGCAACTGATCGACGATTTAGACCTGATCGATTGGCCGGACGGCATCAAGGCGATGCAGCGAAACTGGATCGGCCGAAGCGAGGGCTGCCAGTTTACGTTCAAGGTTGCGGGAACCGGGAAGAAGGAAGTGTACGATCTGGATTCGGAGGAGCCTGGATTCGATCGCGAACTGCACTTCGACGTCTTCACCACCCGAATCGATACCATCTTTGGCGCGACCTTCTGTGTGTTGGCGCCGGAGCATGCGGTGCTGGAACAGCTGCCGGTAAGCGAGGACGACCGGGCGCGGATTAAGGCTTATCAAGACCAGGCCAAGCTGTTGAGCGACATCGACCGGACGGCGGAGAACCGCGAGAAGACCGGCGTGTTCACGGGCGCGTACGCGGTCCATCCATTTACCGGAGCCTCGATTCCCATCTGGATCGCCGACTACGTTTTGGCGACGTACGGTACGGGTGCGATCATGGCGGTACCCGGGCACGATCAGCGCGACTTCGACTTCGCGAAGAAGTTTGGGCTCGAGATTATTCCGGTCATCGCCGGAGAGGGCGGTTTGGAAGCGGCCGAGAAGGCGATCGCGGAGGGCAAGCCCTTTGAGAGCAAAGATGGCGTGCTGGTGAATTCCAGTTACTACGATGGCCAGACCGTGGCGGATGCTCAGCAGAATCTGGGAATGCGCCTCGAAGCCGATGGCATCGGCAACCGGAAGATTCAGTATAAGCTGCGCGACTGGCTGATTTCTCGGCAGCGGTATTGGGGCTGCCCGATTCCGGTCATCCACACCAAGGACGGCGAGGAGCAGTTGGTGCCGGTCGCCGATTTGCCAGTTGAGTTGCCTTATGTTGAGAGCTACGAACCTTCGGGTGACGGGACTTCTCCACTGGCGCACATTCCGGATTTTGTGAACTGCACCGATCGCGACGGGCGGTTGGCTCAGCGCGAAACCGACACGATGGGTGGTTTCGCCTGTTCCTCGTGGTACTTCTTGCGCTTCTGCGATCCGAACAATTTTGAAAAGGCGTGGGATCCGGAAAAACTTCGGTACTGGATGCCGGTGGACGTGTACGTGGGTGGCGCTGAGCATGCAGTAATGCATCTTTTGTACGCCCGATTCTGGACGAAGGTCTTGTTCGACGCGGGCTACGTGGAGGTTCGCGAGCCCTTTATGACCCTGAAGAATCAGGGCCAGGTGCTGGCGATGACCCCTTACCGCAAGCCTCGCGAAGGTGAGCGATTGGAAGTGGGCGAAGAAGGCGTGTTGGTTTCGTTCGAAGAAGCCAAGCTGCTGCCCGAAGACGATCTGATCTGGCGATGGGTTCGCATGTCGAAGTCGAAAGGCAACGTGGTGACGCCGGACGAGGCGGTCGAGCAGTTTGGCGCCGACGCGTTGCGTATGTACTTGTGCTTCGTGGCCCCGTTCCAAGCCGACGTGCAATGGTCGAACGAGGGCATGCAGGGCATGGTCCGGTTCCTGTCGCGCATCTTTAAATTCGCCAGCGAACTCAAGCCATTGTTCGTGGAGAATTGGAAGGACGTATTGGCGTTTGAAGAGTTGGATGACCTTTCGAAGAGAATCCGCCGCAGCACGCACAAGACGGTTCGAAGCTGTACCAAGGACCTTGAGGAGTTTGGCTACAACACGTACGTTTCGTGGCTGATGAAGTACATGAACGAGTTGAACGAGTGTTTGGACTTGGGTCGAAAGCGAATGGAGAATGAGCGGGCATTATCGTTGGCGTTCTCCGAAGTATTGGAGACGTTGGTTCTACTCATCTCACCCGTTGCGCCGCACTCGGCAGATGAGATTTGGGAAAGTTTAGGCAAGGAAAGTTTTACATATCACGCCAACTGGCCCACGTTCGATGCTGAGTTGGCGAAGGATACCGAGGTTACCATCGCGGTGCAGGTGAACGGAAAGCTGAGAGATACGATCCAGGTTCCAGCGGGCGAAAGCGAGGATGCCATCAAGGCGATGGCGCTGGACAGTGTCAAGGTTAAGGTGTACACCGACGGCAACGAGATCAAGAAAGTGATCGTGATTCCGGGCCGATTGGTTAACATCGTAGTAGCAGGGCAAGCATGAAGAATTGGTTGATCGCTGGAGCAGTTGTGATTGGTCTCGCGGTCGTGATGTTCCTGTCCGACCGTCCACAGTTGACACCGAGCGGTGTGGAGCTCGTACGCGGATGGGCCGACTACGAAGCGGCCAAAACGAAAGCCGAGAAGTTCGGTATCGGTCCGATGCAGAAGTATATGTCCAATGAGCCGGTGACAGACAAGGACAAAGAAGACTTGAAGCAGTCGGCGAAGTATTTCGAATCGATGTGCTTGTTCGAGCCGCGCCGTGTGCAGCCTTACTTCGGATGGGCGCTGTGTTTGCTCATCAACGGCGAAAAGGAGAAGGCCTCGGAGAAGCTTCACCAAGCTGTGTTGAACCGCGATTCGGACCCGAACAAAACCACGGATGCGGTGAAGCTGACGGTCAATGAGGCCTTGGGAATGATTGCAGAAGTTGATCTGGACCTTGCGGCCGAGGAGTTGGCGAACTTTAACTCGATGTCGCAGGCGGGCGATAAGACGGGCGCCGACGCGGCAAAGGACCGAGCCGATCGGTTCTATGCGGAGGCATTGGCGTTCTCGAGCGAGGCGATCAAGGCGAATCCGAACAACTATCGGTACTTGGTAGCACGCGGGAATGTCGAGTTGGCGCTGGGGCAGAAAAAGGAAGCGAAGGAAGATATCGCGAAGGCGTATACCCTTGCGCCGAACGATCCTCGGGTGAGGACGGCGGCGAAGATGGCTGGGCTGTAGTTTTTTTGTGGCCGATTTTGCGAGCGAGTCTGATTCGCTCGATGCTCTCGGATGTCGCTGCGACGGCAGTTGCCTGCGCCCAGTTCCTCGATTTTGCAGATGGCTGGACTTCGTTATGAGGGGTGGGTCAATGTGGCGACCTCATAAGATTGGATATCTGAACGGGGGCTCTTTTAGCCTCAACCCCCGCGGCTTTGGCATGCGGAAGTTGTTCGGGATTCATTGGCGTTGAGGCAGCGGGCCGAGGAATCGACTCTGCGACCCACCCTACAAGATGCCTGCGCTCACAATTACCGCAATGGCGGAGGAGGATTGCCGCCACCGCCATTGCCGATCTGTCCGAGTTGCGGGCCCTTGAGCCGCTCCTGCATTTCCTTCGGAAGCTGGTCTTTGGTGTAGGTCTTCGAGTCGTCGACCCATACGTCGTACAGGTTCGTGAAGAAGATCGCCTGCTTGCCGAGTTGGAATGTGAGAATGTAGTTCTTCTGCTTGGCCAGCTTGTAGGAGCCGTAGTTTCGCTTCATCGAGCCGAAGCCAGGGATGTCGGAATTCATCATTCCCAGCATCTCGGGCATGGTGATCGTGCTGTTCCCAGTGCCGATGTCTGTAGCCATAAGGCCATCGACCGGCATGGTCTTGAGCCGAATGCTGCCCGCCACTGGAACGCCGTCCGGCAGAAGCACGGTTCGCTCGTTATCCATGGCCATCTCACCCATTCCCATCGCTGCCATCATGGGGCCCATCATCGCCATTCCAAGACCGAGCATTCCGCCCATTCCCGATTCCGCTTTGTCATCGTCGAAGGCCTTCGCCATCTCGTCGTTCGACTTCATCGGCGGCACCGCCCCGTTATAGACCATGCGGGAAATGATGTCGTTCTGCACGGCAGTTAGGGATGCCATCGGCACGGGTCGGTTTTGCGAAAGCGCTTGCTTTTGGAAGTCGGTGAGGGTGGCGTACAGCTTGAGCGAATCGAAGCCAAGGTGCGTGAGCGACGTGGCCGAGCCGAGGTCCGAGGTTCGGAAGACGGCGGTGATGAGCGGCATTGCCAGCAATTCACTGCCCCGAGCCGAGCCTTGGGCCGTGGCGAACTTGGAGCAGTCGTCTAGATTCACGTAGCCTTTGCCAAGGCCTGCCTTGATGAGTGCGCCGAGCGCTTCGCGCTTGCAGAAAGCGGACTGAAGCTCGATCGGCGAGGAGGCTTGCATCACTTCCCAGGTGCCATCGCTGGTGACCTTCTGCGTGAGCGAGCGGTCGATATCGTCGAGCAATCCTTCCACCGTGCCGTCCTTCTGGATGAGCTGGGCGGCGAGGATAGAGATGACGTCGTCGGACGGGAGGGCGACCACATTCTTGCCCTTCGCGGCTTCGATGTCCAGCAGAGGTCCGAGGAGGAAGGCCATCGGCTCATTCTTGACGGGATCCTGCATGAGCGCTCGAATGTCGGCGGGGATGGCGTGGCTCTGGACGTTCTCGTTTCCGAAGGGTCCATCTGCGCTGCTGAACATCGCGAGGGCCGACATCATTCCGGATTGCCCGGCGGTGATGAGGCTCATGAATGGATCGATTCGCTTGCCGTCATCGAGAGCTTGGGCATATTGCCGTGCGGAGGCAGCGACGTCGAGCTTGGTCTCTCCCTTCACTCGAGGCTTGGTGAGTTCGGGATTGACGATGGGAAGCTGGACCATGCGGTGATACACGCCCTTGCCGTCGTCGGTGTAAGCTGAGATCTCGACATTCAGGGTCGTGTGCTCCGAAACTTGGAAAACGGCTTGGACAGTCTGAACCCGGCTGACCAGTTCGGGGTTCTTGAGACCATTGCCGCCGCCCATCATGGCGAAGAAATCGAAGCCTTCCTCTTCCGGCTTGGTCTTTTTGTTTTGCATTTCGGCGGCAGATTTCTTGAGGAACGCTTTGATGGCGTTGGTTGCCTTGAGGGGCATCTGGCCCTGCATGCTGGTCGGCGTGCTGCTGAGGACCACTCGGCGACCTTCGACCAGTGAGCTGAGGTCTTTGGAGCCGATCACGCGAAGCAACTCCATCGTGCCTTCGTCGGCCATAAACATCTGGGTGAACATCTCGCCCACCAACTTCATGGCTTCCTGCTGGTTACCTTGCGCTTTTTTGCCCAGTTCTTCCAGGTCGATCTTCTTGTGCTCGGGTGGTTTTTGGGAGATCGTGGCTTCGATGGCGGCAATCAGGTCGGCGTCGCCCTTGCGGGCTTGGGCTTGGCGGATGCCGGAGTCGACGGTGAGATAGAAGTTGCCGTCCTTCTTTTCCCACTCGCCGCCGGAGATATCGCCCAGTTTATTCAGGAGATCGCGAACGGGAACATCTTTAACATTGATGTACACTGGATACCCCTTTGGAT
>CAMFIS010000228.1 GCA_945952345.1 uncultured Fimbriimonas sp. | reverse complement strand
AGCCAGGGAAGCGTAAGAAGCGGCAAAGCCAGCGCAAAGAAGAATTTCGTCTTTGCGCTGGCTTTTTTAGACCAGACGTGGCACTGGTACGCAGAACGAGGACCTGCCCGCCATAGCGAGGGATGGAGCTGCGAAGCAGCCAAGGGCGGCTGGGACGAGTGGCACTTACCAGTGAAAAATGGCGACATCTTTGTGGGCGCTTTTTACTAGGAAGAACTGACCTGCGCTACCAAGGACCCCTGCTTCGAGTTCGTTCATTTTCTCGAGGAACAAGTAGAACGAGCTGAGGCAGGGAGTGGGCAGTGTTCTTTCTCGCTTTCGCGCAGGTCGCTTCGCTCCTCGGACTTTTGCGATGATGGCTTGATACTAGCCGTCAGCCACTAGCCTCTAGCGAAAGAAAGGCATAAGGGTCATGTTCGATTTGTAATTGACATGACACTTTTGCGTGGGTAAGGTCTGGTGATGAGAAAATCAAGCTACCGCGATCTTCTCGTTTGGCAAAAGAGTTTCATTCTTTCCACCGACCTTTACAGACTAACTGCCACATTTCCGAAGTCTGAACAATTCGGCTTGGTCTCACAGATTCAGCGGGCTGGGACATCGATCCCGTGCAATATATCGGAAGGTCATGGCAGAAGTAGCGATGCAGACTTTGCGCGGTTTCTTTACATGGCATTCGGTTCTATGCAAGAGGTTGAAACGCTGCTGCTGATTTCGGCAGAACTTGGCTTTCTTCAAAATGTCGACGAGTGGACTGATCGGACGCAAGAGATTGCCAAGATGCTGCGGGGGCTCATAAACTCTCTCCATTAGAGGGAATGACAGTTGACCGGAGTTCTTACTAGTGGCTAGCGGCTGATGACTAACGGCTCGTGAGCCAAAGCCCAAGTTTTCTAACTGAAAGTTGCACAATTTGATGATCTTGCGAACTGGGACGGTACCAAGTGGAGTCAAAAGAGTTGACACTTCGGAGACGGAGTGTTGGCATAGAGCCCAATAAAACCAAATCCCCTCCCCCACCGGGTCGGTTCGCAAGAGCCGGCCCTTTTAATTTCTCGCCAGTCATCGTGCTATAACTCCATCATGCAGAGTAAAGCCGCTACAGTTGAGGAGTATTTAGCTGAGCTGCCCGAGGATCGCCGCACGGCAATCGCGGCGGTTCGCGAGGAGATCCTTAAGAACCTACCCGCCGGTTATGAAGAGGGAATGACCTACGGAATGATCGGCTACTACATCCCGCATTCGATCTATCCCGACGGATATCATTGCGATCCCAAGCAACCGGTGCCTTTTGTGAATGTTGCCTCGCAGAAGAACCACATGGCGGTTTATATGTTCTGCTCGTACATCGACCCTGCCGACAAGGAGGCTTTCCTCAAGGCTTACGAAGCAACGGGCAAGAAGCTGGATATGGGGGCTGCCTGCGTTCGGTTTAAGAAACTGGCTGACCTTCCCCTCGAACTCATCGGAAGTACGATCGCCAAGATCCCCATCGAGAGGCACCTCGAGACATATACGCGGCTTATTCCAGCTTCGAAAAAGAAGAAGTCTTAGCCCTTCTTGTCTGGCTTATCCGACTTGATGGGCCCCACCGAGATTTCGGGCATCTGGATATTCGTCGGCCGGAAGGGGATCGGCGAAAGCACGATGCAGTCGATCGAGACATCGGTTGAGGTTGTTCCCACTAGCTCGGCCCGCACCGGTGTTTTGAAGCTTGGGAGCTTGGTGCTTCCTAACGAATACCAGGCGAAACCGCTTCCGTATCCGTCCACTGGCGGGTTCGAGAAGCTCATGATCTGTCCGCCAATCTTCAGTTTTAGCCGGGCACGATCGTCAGGATTCGGGATGCGTGCTGCAACCCATACGTCCAGCGGCGCGGTCGTCCGTTGGGGAACGTTGATGGTAGCGTACACCAATCCGGTCGCTTCCGCCAGAGGTGTGCGGACATTGAGGTAGGCGTTTCCACTGCATCCGGCATCCTGAACAACCTCACTGAAGAGGCTGTCGGTCGCAGATTCAAACTCAGCCCAGACGACACCCGTGAGCATGCTGGTGAGGCTGCGATGAACTTTCTTGAGCGTCATTAGGGCCTTGTCTGGCGAGGCGTCGACGGTCTCCTTATAGCGTCGAAAATCGACCTGTTCTAGCGTGACATCGCGATGGTTGCTAATGGCGCTGGCGAAGAGATTTTGTGTCTCGCGTTCAACCCGTAGCATTTCAGCAACGGGAACCGGGCAGTTCGTCGCGCCTTGGATGATGATCGGATTGTGGTCGAGTTCGATTCGAAGTCCAGTCTTGGTAATCGTCACAACCGGCGGAATTCCCGCCAAACTGCGAATGGTGGCGGCGGCAGGGTTGGCCATCAGGAAGTCTTGCGTGATGCGTCCTTGGTTCGCCCAGATGACGTAAGAGATGTTTGCGCCATCGGAGATTTGGTAGCCACTAAGGTCGCGTCCCAAATCGAGGCGGTTGCCATCGGCGGGGGAAGGAAGCCAAAGCAGATTGTTACCCAGCTTTTGGGCAAACGCCGGGTTGGATGCATTGACCGGGAAATAGATCGCATTTGGCCGCGACTGCATTTCGCCGAGGGACATCTTGGCGATCTTTGCGTAGTCGTCGGCGTTGCGAGGGCGGACAAACAATCCGCGGATGCCGTACGAGTTGAGGTCGTCGAGAACGGCGGCTTGGTCCAAATCGGGTGAGTAGGGGACGTCGATTGCGAAGATCGGTCCAGGATTTCGGCTGCGGAGATTGCTGCTCATTGCACCAGACAGCGATGCGAGCAGGCCCGAGGGAGTGAACTTATTAAGACGTATGGTGAGACCAGTGAGCTCATTCTCGGGATTTTCGAAGAACCAACTCCAACCGGCCCAGTCCTGCATGACTGGAACAGAGGCCGCTCGGCGAATGGAGCGAAGAATTCGGTGTACTCGGCGGTCGCGAGTTTTTCCAATCTCCTCGGCGAGGTCGTGCCAGTAAGTAGACCGCTTCGAGTTGGCGGGCATCACCATGTTGTTCCACGGCTGATAGAACGCCGACACGCCTCGGGAACCATTCCAAAGCGGAACAAGCTGAGCAGCGCGATCGAAGTTGAACGACTTGGGATCGAGGTCGAGACCCTGAACGTTCCAGGCTCCGGCGAGCGTCTGGATGTTCCGGTATTTTTCTTCCAAGAAAGTGGCAAACTCGGCCCGGAAAAGCGGGCTGGAGGGGACGAAGCCGGTGTCACGATTGGCAAGATAAGGCGTGCTGCCAAGGGGATTGATGATTCCTCGAAGGCCATTTTGCGCTCCCAGAATCCTGACCTGGCGAAGGACTTGGTCGCGACGCTCATCGAGCCTTTCCCAAAGGTCTTCCATCATCATGGATTCGCCGAACGGATAAATCAACGCAACCTGCTCCGAATCCAACGCAGCCTTGATGTCGGTGCGGAGGACTCCGTTTTTCACGTCAGCGGTTTTGGATGAGATGATCGAGCCGTCACGAGCGAGCGCGACAATGATCAGCGCCTTGGTGGCACCGGGCAATGCGCACGAAATCGTGTCGGATTTACGGATGTTGTTCAGCCGGTAGAACTGTGGCTGGACAATCGTGCCTTGAGCGTAAGGCAGGGAAGACGTGACCGTAAAGAAGTAGCGGGAAGCGCCCATCTTTTCGGCAACTTCCTTCCAATTCGAACCCGAGGAGATTTCGAGATTAAAATCTTTGATCCCGGCGGAGATGGCGGCAGGAATGTCCTTCGAGTTTCCTTCGACCTGGATTCCGACGGGTACGTAGTTATCACCTCCCCACGTCAGTTGGAGGTTGTTTCCGATCGCCCATTTCGGCGCGACGGCGAGACATGCGATGAGAGTTGGGATAACCACTTGTGCGACTTTACCTACCTACTAGGTACCCTTATAGCTGTGAGAATTGCTGAACCTTCGCTCGAAAACCTTTGTATCAATACCATTCGGGGGTTATCGATCGACGCCGTTCAAAAAGCCAACAGTGGACATCCTGGCTTGCCGATGGGCGCGGCTCCCATGGCTTTCGCTTTATGGACTCGGCACCTGCGGTTTAACCCGAAGAATCCCCATTGGTTCGACCGAGACCGGTTCATTTTGAGCGCCGGACACGGTTCGATGCTGTTGTACTCCCTTCTCCACCTTACAGGGTACGACATTTCGCTGGAGGATTTGCGACAATTTCGCCAAGCGCATAGCAAAACCCCCGGCCACCCGGAGAACACGCTGACTCCGGGAGTTGAGATGGCAACGGGTCCCCTCGGTCAAGGTTTCGCCCACGGCGTTGGGTTCGCGATTGCCGAGGCTCACCTCGCCGCACGCTTCAACCGCGAGGGCCACACAATCATCGATCACTACACCTATGCGATCGTGTCGGATGGTGACCTCATGGAGGGTATTTCCTCAGAGGCTGGTTCGCTGGCGGGGCACTTGCAGCTTGGCAAGATGATCTACCTGTACGACGACAACAAGATTTCCATTGATGGCTCGACGGATTTGTCATTCACCGAAGATGTTTATGGACGCTTCACCGCGTTTGGTTGGCACGTTCAGCGGGTAGATGGCATGAATGTCGAGGAAGTGTCGGCTGCGATCGAAGCGGCCAAGAACGTGACGGATAAGCCGTCGCTCATCATGTGCCGAACGACGATTGGTTTTGGCTCGCCAAATAAAGCGGGGACCTCGAAGGCACACGGCTCGCCGCTCGGACCCGATGAAGTGAAGCTGACGAAGGAAGCTCTTGGCATTCCATCGGAACCCGATTTTTGTGTCCCCGCCGAGGCAGCGTCCTTCATGGATTCTTCCAGCATTGGCGAGGACTTGGAGTCTTCTTGGACTGACCGCTGGGATGCCTACCGTGCGGCGCATCCCGAGTTGGCAGTGGAGTTGGCGACGATGATGGAAGGGAAGCTTCCTTCGGGTTGGGAGGCGACGCTTCCCTCGTTTACCGAATCGATCGCGACCCGCAAGAACGGCGAAGCCGTGTTGGCGGCGGTGGCCAAAGTTATTCCGGGAATCCTCGGCGGCAGCGCCGACTTGACCGAGTCGACGTTCACCGCGATCCATGGCGAGGGTTCGTTCCAGCCGGGATCGTACGGCAACCGAAACTTCTGCTATGGCGTTCGCGAGCACGCGATGGCGGCGGCGGTCAACGGCATTACGCTTCATGGCGGTCTGAAGGCGATCGCGTCATCGTTCCTTCAGTTCACGGATTACTGCCGACCCTCGATCCGCTTGGCCGCGCTCATGGAATGCCCGTCGATCTTCGTGTTCACCCACGACTCGATTGGTTTGGGAGAAGATGGTCCGACCCACCAGCCGATCGAGCACCTCGCGGCTCTGCGCGCGATGCCGAATCTGAACACGATTCGACCTTGCGATGGTAATGAGACGGCGGCGGCTTACAAGATCGCGTTGGAGTCGACGCACACGCCGACGATGTTGGTCCTCTCGCGGCAGAACCTGCCGGTGGTTTCTTCCGACGATGTGGTTTCGCACCCGTCGGAGAAGGGAGCCTATGTCTTGGTCGAGGCTTCGGCCACTCCAGCGGTGATTCTCATCGGGACCGGCTCGGAGGTTCAGTGGTGCGTGGCCGCGGCGAAAGCCCTGGAGGCGGAAGGCACTCCGACGCGAGTGGTTTCGATGCCGTCCTGGTTCTTGTTCGAGAAGCAGTCGGCTGAGTACAAGACCTCCGTTCTGCCGAAGGGTGTTCCG
>CAMFIS010000227.1 GCA_945952345.1 uncultured Fimbriimonas sp. | reverse complement strand
CGCTGGAACACAGAGTTCTTTGTCGCCTCGAGCTTCTTAAGTCCCTCACTCGGGCTGACTTCGATGCCGACCAGTAAGGCATCCAAGAATTGCGTGAGCGATTCAAGTCGATAGTCGTCGCGGCACGCTTCGTAGGATTTGTTGATCGCCTTCCGCGCTTCGGCGATATGCAAGGCATCGACGTCGCCTTCGATGGCGCTGAGGAAACAGGTGTACGTTGTGACGAATGCGATGTTTTTGTACGCAACGGCAGCGTTGTTGTCCGTCTCGACTCCTTCGAACAGCCGCACGCTGACCTTCAATGTTTCGAGCGCTTCATCATATCGCTCCATCATCATCTGGGCATAAGCCAAGTTCACCTGGACCCGCCGGATCAAGTCTAAATCTTCTAGCTCAGTACCAATTCGGATTGCGCGATCAAAGCATTCCGAGGAGATATCGATCTCGCCGTTCTCCGTAGCGATGATGCCGAGGTACATAGCGGCGATGCCGGTAAAACGGGGTTCCTTACAATGTTCGGCCTCTTCGATCAGCCGCTCGATGCATCGCTTGGCTTGAATGTAATTGAGGTTGCCCATATAGGCATAGCACTGGTAACGGCGAGCCTGGAGCGCGCAGCCGCAATTGCCCTCCTTTCGGTAAGCTCGAACGTGCTTCTCAAGCAGTTTCGGCGCCTCTTTGGGCGATATATGAATGAGCTGCTTGGCCAGCGCCACAGCTTCTTGTTCCGTTGTTAAGCCAAATAAGACCATACGATTCCTAAGCTAAATGTAAGGTCGTACCGCCGCCGAATAACCCAATGTAATGGTGGTGAGTGTCGAGCGCGACCACGCGGCCGCAAAATCTCCACTCTGTTTTGCTCTCATATGGAACGACGTCCGAGCGTGTGCCGAAAATACAAAACCGCGCGTTTCTTATGCGATACCTAGGACTTTCATTGACACGGCTATTCTTCAACCATCCACTGACTTTGGATTTGTTGCTCGACGCCAAGGCTCTGGAGGATTCTCGCCACGACGGTGTCGGCAAGTTCTTCCAGCGAAGTTGGGTTGGTGTACCAAGCCGGGCAAGCGGGCAGAATCGTGGCCCCCGCTTCAGCAAGTTGGGTCATGTTGCGCAGATGGATGAGATTCCACGGCATCTCTCGCGGAACCATGATGAGCTTGCGCTGCTCCTTGAGGCAGACATCGGCGGCGCGAGTGATGAGGTCGTTGCTGATACCGTTTGCGATTCGCCCCGCTGTGCCCATCGAACACGGCACGATCACCATGCCGTCGTGCCGAAACGACCCGCTGGCGGGAGGTGTGAAGTAATTCTTTTCGTCGAGCAGCTTGATGTGCGGATAGTCTTCGCCCAGCCACGCCTTGGTCGAGAAGTTTTGCCGGTCGAGGAAGATGCCGAGTTCGGTATCTGCGACCTGGATTGCCTGGGTGGAGAGGCAAAGATAAATTTCTTTGAACGACTTGGCCGCGTGCATGAGGAAGCGCTGGGCGTAAATCGCCCCGCTCGCCCCCGTTACCGCTACAACTAGTCGACCCGTGCTCATGCCTGCGCCTTCAGCTCCGCCAGAATCTGCTCTTCCCTTTCGCGTGTCAGACCGGCTTTGGGATTCTCGGGCAGACCTGTCTCGCGGCACCATTTGAGGGTGGCGCGGACGGTTTCCGACATCGGTCGGTGGCAGAACCCCGCGTCGTGGGCGTAAGCGGGATCGAAATTAAAGACGGCCCGCCTTGTTCCAGGTTCAAACGTTAAGGGGAGATCGGCCCAGAATTGGATTTCCTTGGCTTTGATTTCGTCCACCGAAGCGAGCGCCATGTGCCGCTCTTTGCCGACTTGGCTACGGATCTCGTCGAGGATTTCGCCGAACGGAACTCTTAGTCCGACGGCATTCCAGATGCCATCCAGATGTTTCTCTGTGACCTCGACCGTGAAATCGGCGAGGTCGAACACGTCGACGCCTTGAACAATCTGGTCGAGGACGTCGGGAACGAGAAACTCTTCGTAAAACTCCACGCGGTTGATCCAGTACGGGAATCGGTTGGTGGGATCGTAGGGTCCGAACACGATGCCGGGTCGAACAATGCCGAGTCGCCCCTTGAAAGCTTCTTGGTAAACCTCCTCGCAGCGAACCTTTAGCGGGCCGTAGGTGGCGGCGGAGATCTCGTTTCCTTCCACACCGGGCACGATCTCGGACTCTTCGTCCATCGGCAGCCGCTCGGTTTCGAAGTTGTAAACCGAGATAGTGGAGATGAAGGCGAAGTACTTGGTTCGGAGCTTGGCCGCGGCTCGGGCTTGGTCCGGGTAGTAGCACGAGACGTCGATGATCGCGTCCCACTCGCGCGTGTCTGCCTTGGCGAGATCGGTGTTGCGGTCGCCGAGAATATGCTCGCACTCGGGAAAGAGTCCGGCGCCGGTCTTGCCGCGGTGGAAAATCGCGACCTGGTGACCTTTGCGCAGGAGCACCTCGACGATCGCCTTGCCGATGAACTGAGTTCCACCCAGCACGAGAATATTCATGGATTCAATTATGAATGGATTTTCGTATAATGCCGGTTAAGTTGAAGCCGATACACGTTGAAACCGTGAAGGGGTATCCAAAGGCGAAGTACCGACCTTCGCTTGGGCTCATCGCGTTTCTTGTGGTGTTCTTTGGCTTGATCGGGGCGGTCATGCTTCCCGTTTATGGTGGAGGTGGACCTTCGATTTCGGAATCTTGTAAGTCGTACATTAAGCAGGTGACGCTCGGTTCGATCATGTACGCTGCCGACAACGACGACCACTTTCCCGCCCACTACACTTTCGACGGCCCAGTGGCAACGGCTGCGTTTGCCCAAACGATCCAGCCGTACTTGAAAAATCGAGAGTTGTTAATTTGCCCAGAGTTCACGAGGGGGCATCGGCAGGTGAAACCACTGGAGGGCGATTCGAAGACGATGAGCTACGTCCATTGCACTTCGCTCATGCAAATCATCCCCGACTTTTCTGAGGGCCAGCGCGAATTCGTCGCCAAGACATCGACCCCCAATCTGGCAACGGCGGCATATCTTCGCGATCCCTTGGCGACTCGCAGCACTGAAGACAAAATTGAGTCGCCCATCTACTCTCCCCATGGATCGAAATTCCATGTCTCATTTCTCGATGGACATGCGAAAACGCTTCCGGCCGACCAAGCTCGCAAGGATTTGTGATGGCTCAGAGCGACATTCGGCAAGAGGTCAACTGGTTTCGCGCGATGTGGCAAATCATCGTAGTCGTGCTGATCGTTGCCGTGGTCGCGGCCCTTGTGCTGCCGGTGATGACCGGGAACAACGAGAATATGCGTCGTACGATGTGCCTCTCCAGCCTCAAACAAATCTCGATCGCGAACGCCATGTACATGTCCGACTTCGACGACTATGCCTCGCCAAACTACACTTTCGATGGGCCCGAGGCAACCAAGGAGTTCGTCAATGCGATCTACCCTTACACAAAAAATCGAGACATATTTATATGTGGGGAGTTTTGGAAGCAGAGTTTCCGCGGCGTTACCAATGTCGAGAGTGACGACGCTATCATGAGCTTCGTTCATTGTCGTTCGCTTCAAGCGATCATTCCCAAATTTGGTGAGGGTCATCGTGAACTTCTCACGTCGGCCGCGGGGATCGACGTCGCCACGACTCCATACCTTCGCGATCCGATGGCCACGAAGAGCAAAAAGGAGAAGGTCGATGCGGCCATCTACTCGCCGCATGGTAGCGGCTTCAATACGGGGTTCTTGGATGGCCACGCCAAGTACATTCGGACTTTCGACTGGACGAGGGAGCTGTAATGAATCGAAAACTTGCTGCTGGGTTCCTGATCGCCTTCATTACCATCGTTGGAATCGTGCTTTACACAGCGTCTTCACGACCAACATTTGGATATGGCCAAAGTTGCGTAACCCACCTCAAGCAAATTGGGACGAGCCTGGCCATGTACGAAAGCGACAACGACGATCGCATGCCGCTGGCATACACGTTCGACCGGCCGAAGAATTGGGAGACGATGCCCGAAGCCGACCGACAGAAGGCCGATCCTTCAAATGCATTGATCACCACCCTACACCCATACACCAAGAACGACGAACTCTTCCTCTGCCCAATGGACAAAAACGCGCCGACCAGTCCCGATGCCGAAGGCTTGGCCGGCAAGATGAGCTATGTGCACTGCCTATCGGTGCGGGGATTGATCCCAAGCTATTCGGAAGGTAAGCGGTCGCTCGACACCAAGGCGATCAAGGATCCGGCCACGACTCCGTTGATGCGCGATCCGATCCGCGGTACGGACAAGGAAGGGTTAGTCTCGCCGCATGGCGGAGCCTTCACGATCCTCTACTTCGACACTCACGTGCGGTCGGTTAAGCCCTTCGAACCGGGTAAATACCTCTAAGCGAATTTGCATTGATCGGGCGTGATCTCCGCTCCCCTGTCACCTACAAACCGAGCTCGAAGTTACTAACCAACGCTCCACCCTGGGGGTGTCGGTGAGCGTAATCGGAAGCGAATGCAGAGAAGGAACTGTGAAGCGAACCGGTGGGGGTAGACCATTCCCAAAGCGCCGTGAATGCCGAAAGGACCCATAGTGGCCAAGGAGTTCATGATACAATCCAACTCAAATGGCGGAAGATACGGAGGTCGTTTCCCCAACCCAAGACGCACCTGTAGCGAACCCGTGGAAGTTCGTTCCGCTCCTCTACATCCTTCAGGCGATACCGGTCACGATCATCTCTGACCTCAGCGCGATTTTCTACAAAGACCTCGGAGTCTCCACCCAATCCATCGGCGTCTGGACTTCGGTCATCGCCCTCCCGTGGTCGCTCCAGTTCCTGCTGGGCCCCCTCGTCGACCTCAGTGCCAAGAAAAGGCAATGGGTCCTGATGGGACAATTCATCCTGACGATCTGCCTGGCCGCCGCTCCCTTCCTCATTCTGCCTGGAGCCTCGGCTTATGTCGTCTCGCTGATCTTCCTCGCCGGAACTGCCTTCGTATCTGCCCTCACCAACATCGCGATGGACGGTTATTACATGCTCGCGATGACCAAGAAAGCGCAGGCATCCTTTGCCGGAGTCCAGTCCGCTTTCTATCGTGGAGGTGGGCTGCTTTGCACCGCGCTCGTTCCCTTCCTGGTCGGAACGTTCATGCAGTTCAGCCCCGTGTCGATCGTGACGAGTGGCAACCTGTACGTCGCGGTAAAGTCCCCCAATGAGAAGCAGACGAGCTACCTCAAGCAGGGCGAGTTTCACTTAAGTCAAGGCGAACTCGTGACGCCAGAAGGCTACAAGCTCATCGACAAACTCGGAAAAGTCATCACGATTCCCGGCACCGTCAATGCCTTCGTCATCCAGAACGGGGTCGTCCAGTACGACAAGCACACCTATCCGCTCGCCCTGTATCAGATGGGCAAAGTGATTTCGAATAATCCCGACGAAAGCACTGCAAGGGGAACGCCATTCCCGACCGGAAACCCACGAGACACCTTCACTGGAGGGCAGGCCCACCGGTCGGTGACGGCGCCGTTCGCATGGTTCGTCGCCCTTCTTTGCATCGCCATCATTTATGGCTTGCTCATGCTGGCGTGCCGAAGGTTTCTGCCCGAGGCTCCTCTCGATAAAGAACCGACCGAGGCCCAGCGCGGCGAGTTTCGCGTTAATCTTCGGCGAACCATCGAAATCCTAGCTTTCTATGCGTTCGCCTATTTTGCGTTCAGCGCGGCCTGGCGGCTGGGCGCCAACTTCCTATC
>CAMFIS010000226.1 GCA_945952345.1 uncultured Fimbriimonas sp. | reverse complement strand
TACGAGATCAGCCTCGGTCTCGTGGGCTCGGAGATGTGTATAAGAGACAGGGTTTCGGTGTGTCCGGGGGAGCAACGGCCGAGATGGATTGGCGTTGGCTAAGGAGGTCGACCTGATGGTTGCGGACATCATGATGCCGGTCATGACTGGGTATGCCATGGTGGACGAGATGCGCCAGCAAGGTCTGCGGACACCCGTCATCTTTCTCAGCGCCAAAGATCAGACTAAGGATGTTGTGGAGGGCTTGGAAGTCGGTGGCGACGACTATCTCATCAAGCCATTCAAATTAGAAGAACTCATCGCCAGGATTCGGGCTGCCCTGAGGCGGGCGCGAGACACGTCCCGGGACCTAATTTGGCAAGACATTCGCCTGGACAAAGACACTCGCGGGGCGAAGAGGGCAGGCCAAGAATTGTATCTCTCCGCGACAGAATTCTTGCTGCTCGAGCAATTCTTGACTCGTCCGGGCGAGATCCTATCCAAAAAGCTTTTGTTGCAGCGGGTATGGGCGGACGATGGTTACCGCGATGAAAATATCGTGGAGCTGTACGTGAACTATCTTCGGAAGAAGACGGAAGTTCACGGGCTTCACCGTGTGATACAGACCGTGCGGGGGAGGGGATATGTCCTTGCGGATGCCGACCCTGAACCATAGAGTCCGATTGACCGGGATGCTGACCCTTTCAGTGTCGGTGGCTCTCGCCGCTGTGTTCTTCGTGGTAATAGCCGTCATTCGAGAACAGACGCTGAGTCGTCGCCTGGCCGAACTGGAAGTGAGCGTCGCCCGAGTCGCGCACGAGTGGTCGGGACCGGATTCTTTGAACGAAGAAAAGTCTGACTTTCCTTGGGCCGACTTTGCCGTTTACGATCGCCAGGGCAAGGTTTGGGCTTCAACGACTACGCGGTCGATTCCTTCCTTGGTGGGTACGCGCAAGGTCGAGCATGACTTGGTTTCGGGGATTGAAACCGGTGGTGTTCGCGTAGTTGGCGCAACTTCTTGGCGTGAGACCGAGGCTGGTCTTAAGCAACTGGCGTGGGTGTTGGCGGGGCTCTGGCTCCCCTTGACACTTTTGACCGCCGGCATCGCTTGGTATGGCGGCGGACTTGTGCTGCGGCCAGTGACTGAGCTTGTGACTTCGGCGGGTCGAATGTCTTCATGGTCGGATGAGGGGTTGCTCGAGACAACCGACCAGGCTGAATTTGGTGCTTTGGCCACGTCTCTGAACGAGATGATCGGGCGTGTGAGGCACGCCGCACAAGTTCAAGAACAGTTCGCATCTGATGCCGCACATGAGTTGCGTTCGCCATTAGCAGTTTTGCAAACGAGGATCGAGGCCACGCTCCTCAACGACCGATCTCCTGAGCAGTATCAAGCCTCATTAAGGGCCATGCTTGTGCAAGTAGAGCGGCTCACCACGATCATTGAGACATTGTTGGTATCCGCTCGGGAGGCACCGGTTCCTCAAGAGGAGTTGCACTTGGCCCCGGAGGTTCGAGAGATCGTGGAGGAGTGGCAGGCCGAGTCTGGCTTGCCTTCGTATCGGCTGCTGATCGACTGCTCCGGACGCGGTCTGGTTTCGATCATGGCCGAAGAACTTCGGATCGTGGTACGAAACTTGCTGGACAACGCGGCTCGATATTCGCCGTCCGATCACGCCATCGAAGTCTGCGTGGCCGACCTAAGAATTGAGGTGCGAGACTTCGGTCCGGGGCTCAATGCGGAGGCCAGACTCCACGCGTTCGAGCGCTTTTACCGAGCCGACGAAGCTCGTGATCGGAGAGATAGCGGAGTCGGGATTGGATTGGCGGTGGTGAAGAGAATCGTTGAATCTCGCGGAGGTCGTGTTGGTTTCGACGACGTCGAGGTAGGCACCCTGGTTTGGGTTGACTTTAATTCTTAGCGTTTGGTGAACGGCGTTTGACTTCGGATATGAGGTCCTTCATCCCGGTGAGGCTGGTCTGAACCTTGAGGGTCTTGCCGTTTGCATCAATTCTGTAACCAGAGTTTTGGGTTTTGTCGAGGGCTTGGACCGCCGAAATCTCAGACCATTGTGCTCTAAACCAGACCTTGCCGAAAAGGTTCGTCGCTGAGATACCCACGTTATCGATGGATACCTTCGAGTTGAATGTTGACAGCAGAATGAGCACGCCAAGAATGAAAAAAGGAATGCCCCCGATGGCACCAAATATCAGCTCAGGGTTCGATGCTGCGTGGATGCCACTCGATAACTTCGACGATGCTTGCATGAGTGGCGAGCCGGTCGCCATGTGATAGCTAGAAATACCGCTGATCGCTGCCCCGGTTATGCATGTGACACCGCCAACGAGAGCCATGCAAGAGGCTTGACGAAAGGTGCGAGGCTCCACGTGCTAAAAGCGTACTCATTTTTGCCTTCTATGACAATCTCTAACGGGTTAGCTTCTTTTTGATTGCTTTCAAAAATCGTTCCACGCATTGTAGGCATGCTCTATCCGATGAGATCTCCTTAGTTCCCAAAAAGATTTAGCACTTGAAGTATAGCCATTTGGCTATATATATTCATCGTGGTACGATGCATGAAGTATGTCGCTTCTTTCTCGTGCTCTCCTGGTCTCAGGATCGCTTGGCCTTGTCGCACTTTTGAATGCGCAACCTTCTATTACGCTCGACCTTACTAAGCCGGGACATAAGGTCAGTCCGATGCTTTACGGCCTGATGACAGAGGAAATCAACCACTCGTATGACGGTGGATTGTATGGCGAACTGATCCAGAATCGGGCTTTTAAGGACAATGGACGAACGACGCCGCATTGGTCGGGCCTGGGAGAAACAAAGTTAACCTTGGATCATGAGCACCCGGTTACACCGGAGTTAGGTGTCAGCCTGAAAATTGAGGGTGCGGGTCCTCTCGGCGTGGTCAACGACGGATATTGGGGCTTCCCGATTCGTCCTTCGACGTCCTACCGATGCTCGTTGTATGCTCGCTGCGAAGCCGCAAAGAGTTTGGAAATAAGCCTGGAGAGCGCAGACGGAACGAAAGTGTACGCGTCAGGATCTGTACCCGGTGTTGAGAGTGGCTGGAAGAAGTTCGATCTCTTGCTGAGAACTTCGCGGACCGAGGCCACCACATCCGATGCCCGATTCGTGATCCGCACGACAGGCGGTCCCGTTTGGCTGAGCCTCGTGTCGGTGTTCCCGGCCACGTATGGTGATCATCCGAACGGATTTCGACCCGATGTGCTGAGACTGCTTCAGGACATGAAGCCGGCATTTCTGCGATTCCCAGGAGGCAATTACCTGGAGGGTAACACTTTCCGAGATCGATTTGAATGGAAGCGTACTCTTGGTCCTCTTGAGAAGCGACCGGGACACCAGGCGCCTTGGGGCTATCGTTCGTCCGATGGGCTCGGCTTGTTGGAGTACATGAATTGGATCGAGGACATGGGTGCCCGGCCCGTTCTTGCCGTGTTTGCTGGATATGTTTTGAACCACGACGTTATCGATTCCAATACGGAGTTACAAGGCTTTGTGAACGATGCACTCGACGAAATTGAGTACTTAACCGGTGGCCCAAACACGAAATGGGGAGCCAAGCGGGTCGCTGACGGCCATCCCAAACCGTTTACCCTGGACTACGTCGAAGTTGGAAACGAAGATGGATTCGACGACTCGGGCAGCTACGAGAAGCGGTTCGTACAGTTTTATGATGCGATCAAGAAGAAGTACCCGAAGATCAATGTGATTTCAACCACGGGCGGAAAGGACTGGTTGGGTCTGAAGTTCCCTATCCGGTTGCGAAAGCCCGACCTAGTGGACGAGCACTATTATTCCAGCACCTGGGAAATGATGGCGATGGCGACCAAGTACGACAGCTATGACCGTAAAGGTCCGCGTATTTTCGTGGGTGAGTGGGCCGCGCAAGACGTGCCGGAACCTTGGACGCGAGTGAACGAGAAGGGACCAACTCCGAACCTCAACTGTGCGATTGCCGATGCGGCGTTCATGACGGGAATGGAGCGGAATTCGGACATCGTGGAGATGTCGTGCTACGCGCCGCTCCTGGTTAACGTAAACCCGGGCGGTCGACAATGGGCAGTGAACCTGATTGGGTATGACACGCTCTCCAGTTTTGGTTCGCCGTCGTACTACGCGCAAAAAATGTTCATGGCCAACTTGGGAGACTGGACGGTGCGAACGGCAGCTTCGGGGATGCCAACCCAGAGTCAGGGCAACCAAACTATCGATGCGCTCTTTCATTCGGCCACAATCGATTCGAAGACGGGCACGATTTTCTTAAAGGTCGTGAACCCGCAAGCGACCGCTCAGGCCGTAGATTTTCGAGTTGTAGGAGCGAAGTCCATCCGGTCTAATGGGACGCAAATCCAGCTCGCGGGCGAGGACCTGAAGTCGATGAATACGATTGCGGAGCCCATGAAAATCTCACCGAAAACTTCGAATGTTTCCGAATTGAGTGAGCGATTCACCCGAACTTTCCCGGCCCATTCCGTGACGGTGCTGAAAATCGAGACACGATAAAACGAGAAAGCCCCTGCTTACAGCGGGGGCTACTTCTTGGTTTGTAATCTTCGTTTAGAAGTGCTTGCAGTAAACGAGACCGATGGTGCTGGGATTCAGCCCCAGGGTCTTTGCGCTGAGTCGGCCAACGAGCTCCAGCGAGGAGGACTCATCGACCTTCACGCCGAAGATGATTTCGCCGCCCAGGACGGTCTTGGTTTGGCTGACCGTGGTGGTCGAGCTGCCGACACCAATCGTGTACTTTACGTTGTTGTTCACGGCACCAACACCGATGCCGAAGTAGTTGTTAGCTTCGGAAACTGGCATTCGGTAAACGAACATGCCCGAAGTCGACTGGATTCGTGCATCCGATCGAATGTGGCTGTCGAAGTTGACGTCGAAGGAGAGACCCGTGCGGAATCGGGAAAGGTCGTAACCAAAGCCGGCGCTGAAGCCATCGACCTTCAGAGTCGACTGAGCGGATCGATCGGCAAGTGCGCTGTATCCGGCACGGAATGTCCAAGGCTGAGTAGATTGGGCTTGCACCGTTACGGCTGCCGCAACCCCCAGCGGCGTGAGAATTGAATAAAGTTTCATTGTGCGTTCATCCTGGGATGAACTTAGATTCTATTCAGATTCTTATACGACAATCAACCTTGCGATGCCTCTTTTAGCAATCGTAGCAAGAACATAGGTCATATCCGATCGGCTGACCAACGGCTGGAGTGCGACTACGTCCTCGATGGACATGGGTCCGCGAGCAAGAGACTCAAGGATCATGGATATGAGTTCCGGGCTCGCTAGCATCGGAACTTCTTCTGGCATCGAAATTTCCAACCGTCCGGTCACGAAGTCTCTGCCCGATTCTGTGAGCTCAAGTCGATCCGTTGGCTGGACTTTACGGGTCGCCAACGTAGGCATGAGCCGTTCGTAGTCGGTGGCGTGAATTAATCGATTAGTTGTCTCTCGCCTTCTTTGCCGATCGGATTCGGGCTCATTCGCCGCTTCGCCCAACTGCTCTTTGTACGTTGCGAGGAGCCTTTCGAAATAGACGGTGTCTGACAAACTTTGGGCGGAGTCTAAGGCACCCTGGCTCAGTCGGGCCCGGAGCTCTGTATCCTCGAAAAGCATTCCAAGCTTCTTGGCCAAGACGTCGTGATCGAGTACGAGGCACTGCGAAAGGAGCAAGCATTCGGTTTGATGAGGTGTGATTGGACTGAACGAGCCGATCCGGGAAGAGCCAGGGAACCACTGGGTCGGGATGAACATCCCATTTACGCCTTCTCGTAC
>CAMFIS010000225.1 GCA_945952345.1 uncultured Fimbriimonas sp. | reverse complement strand
ACTCGTACCTCGTGAAAATGAACGGCCTCAAGGCAGATCTCGTTACCAGTGCCACAACTATTTCTTGGGCAAGACACTTGTCGCCGACGCTTCATAATGAATCTATGATCTCCACTGCCGCCCTCCTCCACGACCTGATACCGAACCTCGAAGACGTCTCGGGCGATGATTTGGTCGTGACGACCCCGATCGACGGATCGACCATTGCCATGCTCCGCATCGATACCGCCGAGGAAGTGTCGGCCAAGATTGCCAAATCGGTCGAGGCATTTAAGGCATGGCGAGAAATTCCAGCTCCGAGACGAGGCGAGTTTGTAAGAATCCTTGGCAACAAGCTCCGCGAAAAGAAAGAGGACCTGGCGAAGTTGGTGACCCTCGAGTGCGGCAAGATCCTGGAAGAAGGTCGCGGCGAAGTGCAGGAGATGATCGACATCTGCGATTTCGCGGTGGGACTCTCGCGCCAGCTCTACGGACTCACGATCGCCAGCGAGCGAAAGAACCACGTGATGCAGGAGAACTGGCTACCGCTCGGCCCCATTGGCATCATCTCCGCCTTCAATTTCCCCGTCGCGGTGTGGTCCTGGAACGCGGCTCTCGCACTCGTTTGCGGTGATAGCTGCCTCTGGAAGCCTTCCGAAAAGACTCCCCTCACAGCTCTCGCCTGCCAAGCCCTGTTCGACGAAGCCGCTCACGATTTCGGCGGCGTGCCGGAAGGACTGAGCCAGGTCATCCTGGGCGATGCAACGGTGGGCCAGATGATGGTGGACGACAAACGCGTTCCGCTTATCTCGGCCACCGGATCGACGCGAATGGGACAAATCGTCGGACAGCGAGTCGCAGCCCGGTTCGGAAAATCTCTTCTCGAACTCGGCGGCAACAATGCGATGGTCATCACCGAAACCGCCGATCTCAATGTGGCGATTCCGTCGATCCTCTTCGGCAGCGTTGGCACGGCGGGCCAGCGATGCACCACGACGAGACGAGTCATCGTCCACCAATCCATCGCCGACAAAGTCTTCGACAACCTCAAGCGCGCCTACCAATCCATCGGCGAAAGCAAGGTCGGTGACCCTCTTGTGGCCGGAACCCTGGTCGGCCCGCTCATCGACGAAGCATCCTTCAACAACATGCAGGGTGCCCTTGACCGAGTGAAGAAGGAAGCGGTCGAAGTGGTGGGTGGTGAGCGAGCCCTGACCGACCAATTCCCGAACGGCTTCTACGCCAAGCCCGCGATCGTCAGGCTCAGCAAGCAGAGCGAAACCATCTTCACCGAGACCTTCGCGCCGATTACCTACCTCATCCCTTACGACACCCTCGACGAAGCGCTCGAAATCCACAACGCGGTTCCTCAGGGCTTGAGTTCTTCTATCATGACTACCGACGTTCGCGATGCCGAAACCTTCAAGAGATACAGCGATTGCGGCATTGCCAACGTCAACATCGGCACCTCCGGGGCCGAGATTGGCGGTGCGTTTGGCGGCGAAAAGGAGACCGGCGGTGGGCGCGAATCCGGTTCGGATGCATGGAAGGCCTACATGCGACGGCAGACGAGCACGACCTTCTTCGGGCGAGAGAAGCCAGCGTTGGCGCAGGGCATCACCTTCGACGTCTAGTCCAACCCGGCAAGATTGCCGTGGCTGATCGTTGGGCGGCAATGGAATCGAACATGGGTAGGACCAAACCGTGTTTACTTTTCTTGCTGCCGCCCAATTGATTCGTCAGGTTCCCTTGCTGGACCCGAATATTCAAGTTCCTTCGACGTCCATTGTTCGAGCTGCGGACCAAGGATTTGCTGCTCACACCAATCACTTGATCCTGAAGGGCGGCTGGGAAGGTCGACTCGATTTATACAATATTGACGCAAACGCGTCACCAAATCCATTTGCCCCGTCAGGTTACAATCCGGCCCAGATTCGCGCAGCATACAACCTCGCAGGCACGGGCGGTTCGGGCGCTCACGCGGTTGTGATTGCGTACCACTACACGAACGCGATGCGCGATTTCAACACGTTCGCCCAGATGTTTGGTCTACCAACCGAGAGTTCGACAAACCAGACTTCATCCAGCAATCAGGTGTTTCAAGTTGTCTACCAAGGCACCGCAGCACCGTCGACCAATACCGGTTGGAACCAAGAAGCTGCTCTCGATATCGAGTGGTCCCACGCCATGGCTCCAGGCGCCAAGATCTATCTTGTCGAAGCCAATTCTGCCAGCATTTCCGACTTGAATGTTGCGATCAAGAAAGCGGCGGCACTACCTGGCGTTCGATCCGTTTCGATGAGCTTCGGCGCAGGTGAGTTTTCTGGCGAAGCGTCGTATGACTCTGACTTTGCGCAGCCGAACGTCGTCTTCTTCGCCTCCACCGGCGATACCGGTGGCCAGCGATGTTGGCCCGCCTTGTCGAGCAAAGTGGTCGCCGTGGGCGGCACCTCACTAGGCAGTTCCAACAACCTCTGGACCGAGAAGGTTTGGTCGGGCACGGGCGGAGGAGTGAGCTCTTATATTTCGAGGCCGACATACCAGAATGGCGTTCAAACTATTGTTGGTTCGAAGCGCGGCGGACCGGATATCGCCGCCGTTGCCGATCCGTACACGGGTTGCGCGGTTTACGCTCCGACGAGCCAAACCGCTTCCGCATGGATGATCTTCGGCGGAACGAGCTTGTCTTGTCCAATCATCGCCGGAATCTATAACCAGAGCGGTGTGACGTCTGCGTCGTCTGCGGCGGAACTGACACGAATCTACAGTCGGCTCGGCACTCCGGCGTTCCGAGATGTGAAGCTTGGTTCGGCTGGCACGAACTCGGCAAGGTCTGGTTACGACCTGTGTAGCGGCGTCGGCACTCCGCTCGGCGTTACCGGGTTCTAAGAGTAACACGACCAACCTAGTTTCCCCTCCAAGATGGAGGGGTATCGATCCGTCGGGAAACCTATAATCGAGAATTTACTATGCAGGATCGACGGGGTGGATGATCGACGATCTGCCTACATCCACCCCGCCCGTTCGCAGTAAATTTTGGCCTTTCTAAGTTTTAACGAGCGACCGGGCACCCCTCCAACTTGGAGGGGAAACGACGCTGATGGCGTTACCACCGCTTCTCTTTTCCGACGAGCGTTACGCTCGTTGCGAGCGTCTTCGGCATTCCTTGCGTGTCCGGCTGAGAGCCGCCAACGCTCGCACTCAGCGTCTCGGGCATCAGCAGGTGATTGCCCTGCTCGTCGTGCACAGAAAGGTCCTTCGGGCTCAGCCGAATCGGAATCCATACGCTCTTGTGGGCTGGAATCGAGACTCGTTTGAACCAGCGGAGTTCCCGCACCGGCATGCCTTTTCCTCTTCTCGTTAGATACAGCTGAACCACTTCGTCGCCGTCACGATTCGACGTGTTGGTGACCTTCACACGACCGCTCCAATCCTTGCCAATCTCGACTTTGCTCGGCATCTGAAGTTGCCCGTAGGCGAACTTGCTGAAGCTGAGGCCATAGCCAAATTGGTAAAGGTGCGGCCGCGGGTCGTAGCGGTAAGTGCGGTACGACATGTTGTAATTGGCGAAATCCGGCAGGTCGGCGGTCGAATTGTAGAATGTGACCGGCAGTCGCCCGGCCGGGTTGTTCTCGCCGAAGATCGTCTGCGCGATCGCGGTTCCCGCTTCTTGCCCACCATACCACGACTCGAGGATGGCGTCGCAGTTTTCCTTCATCCAGGGGGATGAAACCGGTCCACCGTTGATGAGCACTGCGACAAGCGGCTTGCCCGTTTTCTTGAGCGCTTTGAGCAGGTCGAGTTGGACCGCGGGAAGTTCGATCGAGGTGCGGTCGCCCTCTTCGTCTTCCTGAGCCGGAGAAAGACCGACGCAGGCAACGATCACATCACCATGGCTGGCGGCTTCCATCGCGGCGAGGAACTTCGATTGGCCGGGTGGCGACCAGACGAATTGGCACGAGGCAAAGCCCGTGGCCTCGAAGTATTCGAGTTTGATATCGACGATTTGGCCAGCTTTGAGATCGAGCTTAGCGCTGACGATGCGTGCGGGTCCGTTCTTCCAATCTTCCGCAATTAGCTTGCCGTCCACCCAGAGCCGAGCCCCGTCGTCCATCTTCACTCCGAGGCTGTAGGTGCCCGCTTGGGGAGCTTTTAGCTTGCCGGTCCACCGGATGGAGAAATTGTCGGTCAGACCTTTCTCGGGCCCGTCTTCGCCCCAGTTCTCATCGATGCTCGTGACCTGGCCGACTCTGGGAGAACCCTCGAGATTTTTGTTCCGAAAGAGCTCTCGCTTAATCGGTCCAGCGAAGGCACCGGCGGGGACAACATCCAAATTTTCCGCACCTGTAATGGTGCAACCTTCGGCGTAATCCACAGTCGCACGATGCATCTTGGTGAGGCCATCGAGCGGGGTGACCGTGTAGGTTGGAGTTCCATTGTAATTGCCCCATAGCGTCGACTTCGTATTGATGTTTGGACCGACGACCGCGAGGTTACGGATGCCTTTCTTGAGGGGCAAAACTCCGTCGTTTTTCAGCATAACGATCGACTTTTGGGCGAGCTTGAGCGCGGTCTTTTGATGGGCTGGACTCTCCACTACCGACATCGGAATCTGCGCATATTTGTTCATTTTGGGATCATCGAAGAGGCCGAGTCGAATTCGAGCTTCCATTAGTCGCTGCAAGGACTTGTCGATTTCGGGTTCTTTGATGAGCCCGGTCTTGACGGCGGTGACGAGAGCTCGATACGCGCCGCCGCACTCGAGATCGCAACCTGCGTTCACCGCCGCGGCTGACGCTTCGGCGTACGTCTTGGTGTAGTGATGGCCATTCACGATGTCGTCGATTGCCCCGCAGTCGGAAACGACGTAGCCTTTGAATCCCCACTTCTGCCGTAGCGTTTGCTCAAGCAGGAAGGTGTTCGCTGAAGCAGGTGCGCCATTGATACGATTGTATGCCGACATGATCGACCCGGCTTTACCTTCGACAATGCACGCTTCGAAAGCCGGGAGGTAGGTGTTCCAAAGGTCGTAGTTGGTGGGCTGCACGTTGAACTGGTGCCGGAGCGGATCGGGACCGCTGTGCACCGCGAAGTGCTTTGGCGTTGCGATCGTCTTCATGTATTGCATATCCTCGCCCTGCATCCCCTTGATGTACTGCACCGCCATGCTCGCGGTCAGGAATGGATCTTCGCCGTACGTTTCGTGGCCGCGTCCCCAGCGCGGATCGCGAAAGATGTTGATGTTGGGCGCCCACATGGTGAGGCCCTGATAATTGCCGCTGCTTCCAGTTTTGCGGAACTGGTCGTGGAACTTTGCCCTCGCCTCATCGCTGGTTTCTACCGCCATTTGGTGGATCAGCTCGGGTTCGAAAGTCGCCGCGAGGCCGATGGGCTGGGGGTACACCGTCGCGGTTCCGTTGCGGGCGACGCCGTGGAGCGCCTCGTTCCACCAGTTATACGCTGGGACGTTGAGACGCGGAATTGCCTTTGCCCCATGTACCATTTGGGAGACTTTCTCGTCGAGCGTCATCTTGCTTACGAGATCCCTCGCTCGAACTTCGACACTTTGGGAAGGGTCGAGGTAGATGGGCGTTTGGGTCGCGGCAACGAGGGTCAGGGCGAGGAACATATTCCGTCAGTTTAGCCTTTATTCTCCCCTTATCCTTGGGGAGACGGGGATGGGGGTAGAGGGGATCGAAGCGGGAATCTTTATTTTCTTGAGGAATATCTCCGTAGGTGTTCCCCTCCATCCCTAACCCTTCCTCCCCCAGGGAAGAAGGGAACTAAGAGACCTGCTCTGCCAATAGTCCTTCGACCGCCGCAAGCGCTTCGTCGACCTTCGACGGATCAACCTACCCCTTGGCGAAGGGGTCGCTGAGGACAGCTAAGGTCACTGCCAACTCCCAGCCTTTTATGTTGACCTTGTTTCTTTCGAGTAACTTGGTT
>CAMFIS010000224.1 GCA_945952345.1 uncultured Fimbriimonas sp. | reverse complement strand
GTAGGAGTCACCCGCCCGGGCAGTAAACCAAGCGAGGCTTGAGGGAATCGAACCCTTGCCCATCACCAGCTTGATGTACGACTCGTCGATGACCGGCTCCTTCGCGCCATCCAAGTAGATTCGGATGTTCGGTCCGACCCGGTTGTTGAAGTCGTAGTAGAAGAACGGCGTCCACATCTTGGTGATGCAGCCAGGGCCGTCGTGCTCCATCATCACCCACTCGGGTTTGCCGTCGTGATCTTCCTTTCGAATGAAGCCGGTGCCGTCGCTGTCGGCGAACCAGCCGGGCTTGTTACGGCTCACCGACTCGCGGTTGTAGCTGGACGCCTGGTGGCATTCGTAGCTGGGGAGTCTGGCCAGGGCGTCTCGGTCGCCCATCTCGGCCAGGAGGCCACGGAAGGTTATGGTTGGGGCGAGAGCAAGCGCGAGCAGCACGGGTGCAGAGTACACGGGTTGGGGGATTTGTGGCAAGGCGGCGGCGTCTGGGAGGCATGTGAGAACACGAGGTAGTCCGAATCCCCTCCTTCTAAGCATGTCGTATTGCAGTTTTCGATGCCTCAACCACGAGCCATGAGTTTGATCATCAGTAGGGTCTGATCGATAAGTGACGAGGCGTTGAGGCTATTGAGGGAAGACTCGACGCTTCGCTCGCAAGCTCCCTGCGGGTCGAGGCATCATAGAGATACCAATCCAGCTTGCCATGCGACAGGCTCATAAGGAAGGGATTTCGACTCACCTTAACTGGATATGAGAACCCACCTCAACCTATTACTCCACCGGAAACTTACGGAATCTTGGGGGCACAGGCGTCCCGCCTGTGGAAGGCTAGCACAGGCGAGACGCCTGTCGTCCGACTACAGCCCAGCGTTCGCGACTTCGATCGCCTTCAGACACGCCTTCGCTTTATTCTGAGCCTCGACGTATTCTGCCGTCGGATCGGAGTCGTACACCACTCCACACCCGGCCTGAACATACGCCTTCGAGCCACGCTTAAAAATGGTCCGCAGCGCAATGCAGGTGTCCATGTTGCCATCGAAGCCGATGACGCCAACCGTGCCGGCATAAGCCCCGCGACGGGTGGGTTCCAGTTCGTCGATGATTTCCATCGCGTGAACCTTGGGGGAGCCGCTGGTGGTTCCGGCCGGAACCGTAGCCCGGATCAAATCGTAAGCATCGAACTCGTCGCGAAGCTGGCCGGTCACATCGCTCACGATGTGCATGACGTGGCTGTACTTCTCGATGACCATGAGGTCGTTCACCTTCACCGAACCCCATTGGGCGACGCGGCCGATGTCGTTTCGGCCCAGGTCGACCAGCATGATGTGCTCGGCTCGCTCCTTCTCGTCGGCCAACAGCTCTTCGGCCAGGCGCTGATCTTCTTCCTCGGATTGACCTCTCCATCTTGTACCGGCGATGGGTCGAACCCGTGCGCTGCCGTCGTGCAGCGAAACCATAATCTCGGGCGATGCGCCGATCAGCTCGAAGTCACCGAACTGCAGCAGGAACATGTACGGCGAAGGATTGATGCTGCGAAGAGCTCGGTAGATGGAAAGCGGATCGGTGACCGGCTCGGCTTGGAAGCGCAGCGATGGCACCATCTGCTGGCCATCTCCTCGTCTCAGGTACTCCTTCATCGTGCGGACATTGCCTTCGAAATCCTCTTGTCGCTGATTCGCCGAGAGCACCGGAGCCTCAATCGCACCTTTTGGCAAAGTCGGCAGAGGCTGGGCCAAACGGTCGATGACCCATTGAATCTTCCGCTCCGCCTCGTGGTAGCTGGCGTCCGAGCCATCCGCCATCACGAGCACGCGAATAATGTTCTTCACGTGATCGAACACAACCACATGGTCGGTGATCATCATCGCCAGATCGTCGACGTTGAGGTCGTCCACACAGGAATCGGGAAGCTTCTCGAAATAGCGGACGATGTCGTACGCCATGAGTCCAACCGCGCCACCGAGGAAGTGCTTGAGGCCGGGAAGGGGACTCGCGTCGCCTCCGTCGAGCTCCCGCTGGAGAACATCCAGCGGATCTTCGCCATCGGCCAGTTCAAAGGGAGTCTCGGTGGAACCCGTCACCATTCGGCCCTTGCCGTTCTTACATCGAATGACTTTCTTGGGCGTTACACCGAGAATGGAGTACCGCGCCAGTTGCTCTCCGCCGGTCACGCTCTCGAGCAGGAAACTGTACACCTGGTCGTGGGCCAGCTTCCAATATGCGCTGACGGGAGTCTCGATGTCGGCGCGGATGTCTTGATACACCGCGATGGAATGCCCATTCAGTTGGAGCTTTCGATATTCGTCCAGAGAGGGAGTGAGCATTCTGAGTGAATTATGAACGGTCAAACGCAAAAGATGTGACAAACTGAACTTGTGTCTGGCTTCAACACACATTCTGGCAAAATCGCGGTTCTGAACGAAGATCACGTCGATACCGACCGAATCATTCCCGCTCGCTTCCTTTCCAAAGTGGAGAAGAGCGGCTACGGCGAACTGCTCTTCAACGACGTTCGGAAGGATGGATTCATTCTGGATACGCCAGAAGCGCAAGGAGCTTCGATCCTCGTGGTGGGGACCAACTTCGGCTGTGGCTCCTCGCGAGAGCATGCGGTGTGGGCCATTCAGCAAGGCGGGTTTGCTTGCGTCATCTCCCGTAAAGACGCCAACTCACCCGGCTACAGCGACATCTTTCGAGGCAACGCGGCCAACTGCGGGCTGTTGTTGATCGAGCTAAACGACGCCGACCACCAAGTCTTGGCCGCCTATCCGACCGGAACCGAGGCCACGGTCGATCTCCCCAACCAAACGGTTTCCATCGACGGCAAGACATTCCACTTCGACATTAACGAGGCGACAAAGCTCGCCCTGGTCGAGGGATTGGATTTGATTGGCACCACGATGCGATATGCGGACGACATCTCGGCTTACGAATCGAAGTCAACGGCTTTCGTTCCGGAGCTGACCAATGCGTAAACTTCTTTCGCTTCTGCCCTTGGCCGTCCTGGTAGTCGCCTGCAACAATGACTCGGGTTCGAACAACCAACCGCAAAGCATTTTCGCCAGCAACAATTCGCAATCGGGATCGACAACTGGGGTAACCGGAGGAGACAACGCGCCCTCGACCGCTACAGGTGGCACCAACACTGCCGCCAACAATGCTCCCGAGAAGGACCCGACGCAGGATCCTAACTACAATCCCAGCCGCGTCTTTCAGCTCAAGGACCTTAAACAAATCACCATCAAGGCGCCCAAGGGCGAGATGCATCTGTGGGTGATGGACGATCCGGATAAGGAGAGGGAAGGCATGATGTTCCTTACCGACAAAGAGGTGAAGGCCAATGAAGGGATGATTTTTGTCTTCAAGGATATTCAAAAAGGCGCCACGAACGCGTTCTGGATGCACAACACGATCCTTGCCCTTGACATCGATTACATCTCGAAGGAGAAGAAAGTGATCAATATCGGACAGGGAAGACCGATGAACGACGACCAGGTCAAGCCCGGTGGCGACTACCAATTCGTCATCGAATTGAAGCAGGGAATGTCGAAGCAGCTTGGTATAGATTCCGGGACGGTTCTCGATATCCCATCGTCGATCATTCCAAAGTCGTAACGAATTGCGGCTCGTGAGCCGTCCAGTAATACAAATGAAGCGTGGGGTTTTATTGTTAGGCGTCTTGTTCTCGGCGAGCAGCTACGGGCAAGACTTGTTCGGCAACAACAAGGAGGCGTACGTCCTTATGCCAGCAGAGACCATCTCTAGCGGAATGGTGGAGGCGATCGATATCTCGATGAACGGTCGCTACGTCATCTTCCAGCAGCGAAGCATTCCTAAGCCGGAGGATATCTTGGGCTACAATCCGTCGCTTCCTGCCGAGTGGAACATCTACGACCGGACAACGAAGAAAGTCATTCACCCCAAATTGCCAGCCGGAATCGTGGGCCTCACCGTTCTAGGAGATTCGCGCCATGCATTCGTCTTTGGTCGCGAAGACACCGATCCGCAAGGCTTCTACGACCTCCAGACTGGCACCATCACTGCGACTCACCTCAAAACCGAAGACTTTACGTACTCGGGAGACGAAGCGTTCGCGCCTTTCGTGGTGACCCAACACCGAGGGGATAAGACGTTTATAATCACTCGCCCCGACGGAGCTTCGATGACGGTGGAGCTTCCCGCCAAAACCCGAGTTCTTCAGCCGATGCAGGCGCCGAATGGCACGCTACGGTTTCACACCATGCGCCAAGCCGATCCAACGGAATTTGGTACGTTGACCGTCAGGATCGCCGATGGCCAGACCACCTACGAAAAAGTGACCCGAGACGCCTATCTGCAATCCCTAAACTCTGGGGGCCAGGACTGGAAGTTCATGTCCGAGCGAGATTCCAGTCTGAGTTTTGTCAAGCTGATGGCGGAGCAAACCGACAAGCCAAAGGCTAAAGAGAAGCAAGATATCCCTGAGAAGGCTCGGCTCGGCCTTTCTGATGCTCACG
Organism: uncultured Fimbriimonas sp.; assembly: GCA_945952345.1. Classification (GTDB taxonomy): domain Bacteria; phylum Armatimonadota; class Fimbriimonadia; order Fimbriimonadales; family Fimbriimonadaceae; genus Fimbriimonas. The sequence goes on along the minus strand of CAMFIS010000224.1, from coordinate 1,438 downwards.
AGCGGTTTAGCCCCGACAACTCGTACGTTGTGTACTTGGACGCTGGCGCACTCCTCCTCCGAGAAATTAAGCCCATCGACGCTGCCGAAGCTAAGAAGCTCTTTGCCGCGGCGATGAAGAAGAAGGCTCTGATGGACGCTAAGCAGACTGCCTTGGCGATGATGATGTATGCCGCCGATATGGATGACGTGATGCCCGGCCAAGAAGGTTGGGACTCCAAAGTCATGCCCTACATTAAGGATTCGGATGTTCTCAAGAACTTTACGTACACGTTTAACGGCGGCAATCTGGCCAATGTTTCCGATCCCGCCAGCACTCAACTTGGATACGTAATGGGACCTGGCGGACGAGCCGTCGCCTACGTGGATGGTCATGTGAAATGGATACCAAATCCGTAGTCGCCTTCTTTGCGGTTGGTATTTCGTCAGTTTCGGTTGGTCAAGCGGTCTTCGGAAACCAATACGAGGCGTACATGCTGATGCCCTCGGTCGCGATCGCCAACGGCAGCGTGACCAAATTCATCGTCTCGCCGAGTGGCAATCGGATCGCGTATCGACAAGAAACAGTTCCGAACGCCCAGAGCTTACTGCCGGGAGCCCGTCCGCGCCAAGCCAAGTGGTTTCTGTACGATCGAAGCGACAAATCAAACCGACAGATTAGTTTCCAATTCGAGCCTGCAGAGCTTCGATTCCTGTCGGACGAGAGGACCATTCTCTTCACGATTCAAGGCGACTGGTCCGACCTTCGGTTCCTTAATGTTGATTCAGGGCGAACCGTTGCGGCCGGCGTTGACGGATTGCAGATCGACTACTATGGCGATCAGCCGTATTCCTCGTACCTGGTGGGACACACCAAGACTCGGCCCTTCATGTTGGTCTCGCCGGATGGTGTTCCCGCCCTGGTCGATGGGGTTCCCGGCGTGGAAAGGTATGGAATTGTTGGAGCAGATTCAAATTCGCTGATCTTCAACCTGATCGGTCAAGATGGAAAGTTCGAGCGGGTCACGCGCGGAGCGTTCGATCTGGCATCGATGAAATGGTCGAGGAGAAATCTCACTCGCGACGAATTGGGGCAGTACGAACACAAGATTGGCCCGTCCATCGTTCTCCAAAGTGGATTGGGATTCGACTCCGCCCGGGTTGCCATGGGTCAGTTGCCTACGGCGTTCTATTCCGTCAAGGATCATTCCAGCGTAAACTTTGTCCCGAAGCCCATTTCTCGGTCGAATGAAGCGCTGCTACGAAGCGCCAAGGTCGGAACCTCGGAAGGCAAAGCGATTCTCAGCAAGGACCAACGCTTGGTGGTGTACCTCGATGGCGGAACGCTGTTGATGCGGGAGATCCGGCCTATCGCGCTTGATCAGGCAGAGAAGAAGGCGGCGGAAGACATGAAAGCGGCTCTCCTCGCAAAAGCTGCCGCCTTGGCTGAAGGGTTCAAG
>CAMFIS010000223.1 GCA_945952345.1 uncultured Fimbriimonas sp. | reverse complement strand
GGTCAGGGCTGGGCAGTTCAGGGCGAGGGATGGGGTGGCGGAAAGGTCCTTCCCGAAAGGAACGTGGAAGACGGATCGTTTCCGAGCGAGTCTGAGCAGATCTGCCCTTTTCAGTTCCGGACCCGGAGGGTCACATAAGGTAGCCAGGGGTGCTCGCACCCCTGGTAGCGACGATTTATTGTTCGACCCGGATGGGTCGCATCACTTTTAGTCCAGCATCGACTCGTCGAATTCAACTCGCGCGTATCTCAAAAGCTCGATGAATTCCTCCCGGAATGTTTTCTTCTGATGATGCTTCTCTTGCCTCTGAATGTAGCGAGTAACCACTTCCAACCGTTCGGGACTAACAGTGAATGCACCGTATCCTTCTTGCCAATAGAACTCGTCGTTTCGCCCATGCATCCAGTTCGTCGATGCTTTCTTTGTTTCGCGAACAAGATCGGCAATGCACTGGTTCGACTTAAATCCGAAGAGAAGGTGAACATGATCGCTGGTACCTCCAACGATCAGAGGTGTGGCTCCGAGTTCGCGAAGCGTTCCCCCAAGATATCGATGCATTTCTTCCATGATTTCAGCGTGGATCGTTGGGTTTCGACCCTTAGTACTGAAGACTACATGGACGTGAAGGCTGAAGTAAGACGATGGCATCTCGGCATCTTAACATGGATGCGACCCATCCGGGTCGGGGATGGCCTTGGTCCGTCCAGGGGTGCAAGCACCCCTGGCTACCTTATGCGATCCTACGGATCAAGACTAAGAATGTTGGAAACTCAATCATTCCACTCGTCAAACGACTTTTCGGCAAACTGCCAACTGCTGACTGTAAACTATATACGTGGATCGAATTCTTTTGGCAGCCCCTCGCGGATTTTGCGCCGGAGTCGCGTATGCCATCGAAATTGTCGATCTGGCCCTGAAGGTGCATGGCGCGCCGCTGTATGTTCGCCACGCCATCGTGCACAACGAATGGGTGGTCAAGAACTTTGAGAGTCAAGGCGTGATCTTCGTCGAGGACATCGACGACATTCCCGCGGGCAGCACGGTTGTTTATAGTGCGCATGGAGTCTCGCCCGAAGTTCGACGGCAATCGGCGGAGCGCGGGCTCAAGATAGTCGACGCCACGTGTCCTCTGGTGACCAAGGTTCATAACGAGGCCAAGCATTACGCGGCCAAGGGCTATTTCATGATTTACATCGGGCACCGCGGCCACGTCGAGGCGGAAGGCACGATGGGCGAAGCGCCCGACCGAATGGTCCTCGTTGAGACTCCGCAGGACGCCGAAGAGCTTGAGATTCCGCATTACGAGAAGCTGGCGGTGCTCTCGCAGACCACGCTTTCGGTGGATGAAGTCATGGCGACGATGGCGGTTTTGGTACGACGATTCCCGCATTTGCAGAAGCCGCCCAAGGGCGACATCTGCTACGCCACCACGAACCGACAGATGGCGATTCGCGAACTCGCGAAGGAGTGCGATTTGGTGCTGGTGGTGGGGTCAACGACGTCTTCGAACTCGAACCGACTGCGCGAGGTCGCCGAACAGTACGGGGCGGAGGCTCACCTGCTGATGTCGACAGACGAGATACTTCCGTCGTGGCGAGATTCGTACAAGACGGTTGGGATTTCTTCTGGCGCTTCGACTCCGGAGGTTTTGGTTCAGGACGTTATTGGTTCGCTCTTGAATGGCCGAACGGGAATTCCGGTGGAGATTCTCGAGACCGTGAAGGAAGACGTGGCATTTAAGCCGAATCGCGACTTGCTCGAGCTAGCGCAAGCAGCTCGCTAGAGTGACCAGTGCTGCTTCACCTTCAAGGCACTAGCGAACCATCGGTTATATTGAATTCCGGTGCTGTAATTCATGAGGCTTCGCCTCGACGCGCGGACTCGCAACTGGCGGTCCATTCCCGTATTTCCCCTCGAACGGCGTACTGTTGTATGCGGTCGCGTTCATGGCAAGGGGATGGGATGGCGCACCGAAGGGAGCTCACCTGGGTTCCCGAAGAATGGGAAGTGGAAGGTGCGGGTCGAGGGAATATCCGCCGCGCCGTGAAGGCAGGTAGTCGATGACAAAGGTGCTCAAGATTGTCGGAATTGGTTTTGTACTGGCCACGTTCATCGCAGCTTGGGTCGCAAAGCCGCCATCAATTCGCACTCGATTGGACGCTGAGGGAATCCGCCTGAAACGAGTCGATGTGTCCCCCGACATATGGCGACTGTCACTGGCTCAGAAAACAACCAAATGGTATGACTTGGCTCCGAGCGAGGCTCCCGCCGTGGAAGAAGCTCTCAAACAAAGCGGTTTCTCAAACAAATTCGGTCGGGTGACCTCGACAGGAACCTCTCCCACGGGAGAACACGAATCGATCTCCGAGAATCTCTTTACGCGTGGATATCGCATCCGGTGGATTTCGGATTTCGATCGAGTTTGGATCGTGGAATACAAAGGCCAAATGTACATAGGCTTTGCGCCCGATTTGCGCTAGCCGCCGCTTTTGCTTTCCACTCCCCATGGCTTGGGGTCGTAGTCTACGTCCTTCGGTTCCAACGCGACGTTATAGAGTCGGAGATCAGCCAGCACGCCATGGTATGGCTGGTTGTGCGGACCCTTGTCCCCCTGCACATTGCCGACCCCGAGTCCGGCTGAGTCGATCGCTTCGAGCGGGCCAAGCGGATGGTAGGGTGTCCTGGTTTCGTTCTCGAGGACTCCGTTTACGAAGATGCGCATCTTTTGGGTCGCCATCGAGAAGGATGCGAGGACGTGCGACCAGCGGTTGAGGGGCAGTTTAGACTTGCTTCGGCACTCGCTGGTGATGTTGTTTTCGTTATCGAATCGGAGGAAGACGGTGCCGTCATCGTGGATGGCGAGGCTGTACGGATCGAGCCCAGGACGGTCGTCGCCGCGGAACATGATTTGGGCTTGCGGACCGGCAATGACATAGTTGTACGGCTTGAGCCACGCGCTGATGGTGAACTGCTTCTCGAGGGCAAGAGCGGGGTGGTCGGTCACCATCCAGCCCGATTGCTGGCCCCAGAATTCGACTCCTCGTCCGCCCGGAACTTTGATCCATCGCGTTTCTTCGCGCCAGCTTTCGGCACTGGGCGAGATGAGCAAGCCATTTAGCTGAATGGCAAGCACCGGTTTGGGCTTGGCTTGCAATGTGAGCGCGATGACGAGTCCGATCATGAGTCCATTTTGACCATACCCCAAGTTCAATTTGCACGAAAACTCCGTTGCATTTGAAACATTTCAGAGTTTGGTACGTTATATAACTTAGATATATCGAAGATACAACATATATATATCGTCGATGCATCATGGAAAATAGAATGAAACATCATCATGAAACTTTTGAACATCGAGGGTTTGGCGGTCCACGCGAACTCTTCGCCAATTTCTTCGGAGCTGGCATGGTAGGGCGCGGCGGTTGGCATGGCCGAGGACGCGGTCATGGGCCTGGCGACTTCTTTGGTGGGCGGGGCCCAGGTCGGGGCGAACGTCCGCTGGAGCAGGGCGACCTGAAGTGGCTGGTTCTCGCCTTGATTAGCGAGCAGCCGCGGCACGGTTACGAGATTATCCGGGCGATCGAGGAAGAGTTTGGCGGTCATTATGTGCCAAGCCCGGGCGTGGTCTACCCGACTCTCACATTCCTGGACGAAACCGGGTTGGTGGAGAGCGAGGCGCAAGGGAACAAGAAGCTGTATCGAATCACATCAGAAGGGCAAGCGGCTCTAGCTGAGAACGAAGGTCCGCTGACGGCAATGCGTGAGCGGATGAACGAGGCGCGGAATCGGTTTGGCGGACCTCCGGCGCCAGAGCTGCGGCGGGCGATGGAGAACCTTCGGGCGGCGATCCAGGTTCGGATGTCCAAAGGTGAGTTGTCGGCCGAGTCGCTGGCGGCAATCACTGCGGCATTGGACCGAGCCGCGAGCGAGATCGAGCGGAGCTGAATTCGTAGAGGTTATGGCTCAGGGCAGAGTGAATCGCCTACTCCGTCCACACGCAGAGAATCGATCGTTTTAGAGATGACACTGCGTGTGGACACCCGGAAGGGACTTCGGTTGAAGTTGACTTGGCACCTATTGGAAACAATTGTGGATACAATCGGGTCATGCCGCGAGAAGCGTCCTTTTTCTCCGAAGGTCCGGAGAGCCGCTCCAGCGGAAACGAGTGGAAGATTCGGGGCCAGAACCCTTTTGTAAGCAGCGCCTTTCCGAAGCCAACAACCGCCACTCGGGGTGATCGGACAATTCAAATTGGTTACGCCGTGGAAGATGCCGATCGGTTTATCGGACTGTGTTATTTCAATAACAATTACCCGGTTTACAAACTGGTTATGCCGACTTCGAACGGTTTGACAATCTTTACGATTCGGGCCCCATTTGGCGGTCAGATTACGATTGAGCCGAAGTCGTTGCGGATTCAAAAGGGGAATCGGGTTGAGGTTGACTTGGAAGGAGTAGGCAAAGCAATTTACCGCCACGCATGGAAGGACTCCGACGCGAAGGAGAGGATTATCGGATTCGTCGACGCTTCGTGTTTGAGCCCTGAATTTGAAGAGGACTTGGTGTGGTTGGCGGGCACATTAGGATGCATGTACTTACCTCAGCCGCCGTCCGGCTAAGCCGAGCAGTCAGAAACCACTGTTTTGTCGGATTTCTTTTCCCGAACGTTTCCTGAGTTGATAAATGAAGATGCTTCTCCGATCGACGGGCACGATATCGAATCGAATCTCCCGGCCATCGATGAGCCGGATGTTGAGGTCATCTTGCAGGATTTGATGCCCTTCTGACCGCATGAGATTTTCGACACGTTCGATGTCGGAGAGGGCGATCTGGTGGGCAAGGACTCCGTCGGGCGAATAGTATTCGAGGCTTGTCTCGGTGAACTCAAATCGTTCGATATGTTTTGTCAGCGACGCCTCCCACTGCCGATGTCGAAACCATGCAGCCAACATCAAGCAAATCACGAGAGCAACAATGCAAGCCAAAACCATCGATACCGAGGACCAATGGAAGATTCCGACGATGGCCATCGCGCCGAAGAGTATGTAGAGAAGACATCCATAAAGGATTGGATGGGTTGGTTCCGGAGATCGGTTGAAGGGGAATACTTCGACCGAAGCGCCGATTTCGTGCTTTGCGACGGATCTTCGGATCAGGGCCATGGCGAGTGTCAGGATCAATAGCCCGAAACCAGGAACCTGTTCCCACCAGTTTACCATCCTATTCTAGCCGTCGAGGCTGTCCAAAAACTCAGCATATGCCTCGGCCATTTGGGCCGCGGCGAAGGCGGGCGGCATCTTGCCAACACCGGTTCCGAGACCGGGGATGGCGATGGATTGGATCGCGCCGTCGTTGTCCTGATTGAATCCGTGAACTGCTTGGAGGAGGCCGCGAGTAGCGAGGTAGACGTTGTTGGTGTGCGCGATGTTCATGGGAATTTCCATGGTTGGCGCACTGACGAGGAAGGGCACATCGGGGTCGAGGGTCTCGACGACGATGGCATGACCGATGGGGAGAAGACCGCCTCGCTGATCGATCTCCCGTTGGACGGAGACATCGACTCCGGGGAAGCGAATTCTGAGCAGGAGGTCGAATCCGCCGTCCATGATTCCGTGGCTATTGGCGGGAGAGACGTAGGCATCGGCAGCGATGTCGAAGAAGTCTCCGTGTTGAATCTCGGCCCGCCCGTGGATCGGGTGGCGCAGGTCTCGAAAGTGTTGTCGCCAGTGGTGGCAGAGTTCCTCGTTCACGTCACCGAGGATGATTTCGAAGCTCACTGGCTTTAGTATACGGTGAAGCCCATTTGGGAGCTCTTCGTATACGGATGAAACCACCCCCACCGGTTCGCTTAATGAGTCAAATCAGGAAGCCAATTGGCTTTTGCGCTCACCGACACCCCCAGGGGTGGAGCGTAGTTAGTCTCTAAGTACAGCGAGTCGACCGACTTTAGAAATGTTGCTGGACAGAATCCAAGGACAGTAGCCAACGCTACACCCTGGGGG
>CAMFIS010000222.1 GCA_945952345.1 uncultured Fimbriimonas sp. | reverse complement strand
GCGGAAACGTCGTCGGACGAATCATCTTGTGGCGCAGTCGGTTCCAGAGTTACGCCGGGTCGATCTCGAACGGCAGCCAGCGGGCTATGTTCTCAAACCCATCTGCCTTTAAAACGTTACAAATCGAATAGCTCATGCCGAGGTTGGCCGAAACCGTTCGGTTATAGATTCGCTCACCACCCGGCTCGGCTTCGAACACCGAGAAGACGTCAGTGGTCGCGCCGCCGATGTCCACACCAAGAACATTGATGCCTTCCTGGACCGCGTATTCCTTCAGCAACTTGCCCACCGCGTTCGGCGTCGCCATGACCTCGAACGACGCCCAATCCAGCAGCTTCGAGTAGCCCGGAGCCTGCTGCATAACGTGCTCGAGGAACATCTCGTGAATCTCTTCGCGCGCCGGACCGAGGTTCTCGCTGTCCAAGGTCGGTCGTAGGTTGTCCACAATCTTGGTCTCGATCGTCTCGCCAAGGACAGTCTTAACCTTATCCTGGGCGGCGGTGTTACCCGCGAAGATGACCGGCAGCTTCATGTCGCCAAAGCGAGGCTTCGGGTCGGCACGGCGAATGACTTCCGCCATCTCGACCAAACGATCCACGTTTCCGCCGTCGGTACCGCCCGACATGAGAATAATGTCGGGGCGAAGCTGGCGAAGCCGCTCTACTTTCTGAAATTCTTTTCGACCATCGTCGACGGCGAGGGTGTCCATGAGGATCGCACCTGCACCAAGGGCCGCACGCTCGGCGGACTCCGCGCTCATCGCCTTCACGACGCCAGCCACCATCATCTGCAAGCCGCCACCCGCCGAGGATGTCGAAACGTAGTACTCAGAGCCATCGAGAGTGCCAGAGGAAGCCGCGATCGGTTTGTCTTCCTTAGTCAAGCTGTGGACCTTGTTGTCCTTCAGGAGTTTCCGTCGGCCCTTTTCGTACCCTTCGGGAACGGTCTGCTCAGTGATTTCTTCGAGCTCGGTGATGGCGTTGAGAACGCCGATGGTCACGTCTTCGAAGGGTCGCTCAACCGTGGTCGGAGCCTCACCTCGGGCAACCAGGCGGTACTCGCCCGCGTTGTTCTTTTCGATGAGGATGGCCTTCGTGGTGGTCGAGCCACAGTCGGTGGCAACGATGCGCCGAATGTCTTTGGACATGATAGTCCTTCAATTATGACTTACCACTATGCGGCGTGGGCATCTTGTCCGTAGGTCATTGAGATGAATTGCTCGGATGGTGACCCCACGTGCAATCGATACCGTCCAACATTCGAGATTCAAAGTGGGTCATGAGGTCTGCCTCAACTCCAACGGATTCCGTCCAACATCCGAACCCCATGCCGCAGGGGTTGAGGCTAAAAAAAGGCTATCAAACAGACCGGCCAGCAAACGCATAGGACAACCCTTCGCAAAGTTAGTGCAATTGCCATTGAGCCGAGTAGCCCGGAAAGCTGCCTCAACTCCAAGAAGTTCCGTCCAACTTCCGAACTTCCATGCCGCAGGCGTTGAGGCTAAAAAAAGCTATTAAACAGACCGCGAAACAATCTCCCACGATAAGTCGACCCACGCTATTCACCTTCGCAAAGTTAGTGCAATTGCCATTGAGCCGAGTAGCCCTGAAGGCTGCCTCAACTCCAACGGATTCCGACGAACATCCGAACCCCATGCCGCAGGGGTTGAGGCTAAGAAAGCATCTAAACAGACCGCCAAATTAGCCGGCCCCTACGTTGGCTTCGGTCAAGGACGCAATGAGTCCCCCTACGCTACTGCAGCCGCGCGCTTACCGAACAGATCAGTCTTGTGATACAGCAACACAAAGACCAACATCCCCACAACCATCACGACCATATAGCCGATCGAGATCGCCATGAGCTTCGATGCCCAGGCGTTGGACATCTTCGTGGATAGCTCGATGAAATTAGGCTCCTCGCCCGTCAGCGCCGAATAGTTCGGACTTGGAATGCGCGATTGAATGAACTGTTTGACCACAAGGCATAATCCAATCCACGACCAAGTGACGGCCAAGAATCGGTAGTAGCGCGGAGACTTCGGGCCCGCAAGGCGCCCGAGCCACCACATCATCGCGATGAAGGTGGTCACCGCCTCGATCCCCCACACCAAAGTCCAAGCGCTGGGGTGGGAAATCAGATCGAAATTGGCGAACATGATCAGCATCTGGATGGCGCTCCAGACTGGCGGCACCAGTCCGTAATACCAAGCGAGAGGTTTTCGAGGTTCGGCGATGCTCATCTTCTAACTCTTCGGTTCCATCGCAACTTTACCAAACAAACCCTCAATCATTGTTTCGCGAACGATTTCGAACGATGGAAAGTCCTTATCGACTTGGCCAACGAACATCGAAGTGCTCAATGTATGACCCGCCGATAGGTCAATGGCCACCAAGTGTCGGGGTGTTTGCACGATTTCGATGTGGTTTCCCACTGCCGAGTTATCCTGTTGAACAGGCAAGACGCGGTAGCGATGATCCAGTTTCCTACCCTCTATCTCGACTCGGTATTGGTCTGCCAGTACCTCAGGATGCAAAGCACGCGCCACAGAGGTGACTGTGAACTGGACTCCGTCAACTGAGGCTTTGCTACCCAAGTCAGTTGCAAGGAGCGTATTCGTGCGTTCAGAAATCGATATTTCAAACGGTATATCTGTAGTCAACATGGGGCGGTCGACCCGGTACCACTGAGTCTGATCGGTATTCGAGTAGTCGTAGTCGAATGTTTGCGAGGGTCTTAACGATAGATTCCGAATCATCGGGTCACTCGATCGAATGATCGAACTGATCACGATGAACCGATCCCCAACATAGGCATGAAAGTAGGTCTTGGCCGGGATGTCGTGCATGTCGACCGAAGCTTGTTCGCCGTTCGGAGTCCATGCCTTCCATCCATCGGCGAATCTCCCCACGACTTTGATGAACGGCGATTTTCGAACGACTTCTAGGGCTGTCCTAATCTGAGGATTTGTGACCGATGACGGTCGGACAAGATAGGTCTTGCGCTCAGGAACCTGATTGAGTTGTGTCCGAGTGCGATGCGCCACGTCCGAAAGAACGACGACTTGACCCTGCGCCTGACTGGCGACGACGAGTAATGCTAGTGCCCCCACAGTACACTTACTGTACAGCAAGATTTAAGGATTCTGGCGAGGCTTCGTTGGAATATGCGTTAACACACAATCGAATTTCGTGTGCCGAAGGACCGTGATGTCCTTCCAATACTTCGACGGCTTATCGGCTATCCATTCCGCTGGTCCCCCATGAACAAAGCAAATTGGAATGTGCCGATTCTTTGTCGCTTCTTGGAACTTCGGCCAGTCCACTCGCGGAAGATAATCGTACGTCGGATTGGAAAGCTTCGGTTCTTGCGAGAACTTAAAGTGAACTTCGTAATCGTTAAATGCCTTGTCCGCGACGGAATCCATCATGGAATGAAGCGTAAATTTCTGCCCGTCGACCAAAGTCGATTTGTCGAGATCCAGGGGAATCGAACCGACTTCTTCAACCCGTTCGATCGTAGTCCGAAAGTCGATGAATTCCGGCAGATCTCCATAAATCTGAACCTGAGTAAGTCGTGGCACCGCGTCCTGGACCGTGTCTCCCCCAGCAACCCATTGATGCGTGCGGCGATCTTGATACGGTCGTACATCCGTTTCCACCGGAGCCATGTAAGGTGTTCGGAGGTCGCCGATGTACTCAAGCTCCACAAAGAATCCAGTCGCCTTGGCTTTCGCGTCGATACCAAAGGTCGAGGTCCGGTTGCCAGTCGCGTCCCACGCTTCCACCTGCTCTTCGGAATTCACGCGGAACACACGGCGAACATGCAGGCCGGCAATATCCGAGGCACAAGTCCGCATCAAGGGCGCGGGCAGACCCAGGTCTCGCACCACGTACAGCCCGGGCTTAGACTTATATTCGGATGGCCCAAAAGCCTCGCCAATTGAAATCGCGAAGTTCGAAAGATCGACGATTGGCACGCCTCCCGCGTTTTGCACTTGGCTCTTCGTGCCCGCTGTGGCCAGCCCACACAACAAGATTCCCCACATCTTAACTTCCTAGACGAACGAATGTTCTGAGAGGTTCTGATGAGTGTTTTCGTTCATCAGCTGCACTCGGACGACACGCCACGTGGCCAAAGTAGCCCGAGAACTTCACCCATTTCCAAATCTGGATTCCTCGGATCGAACGTGGCAAAACGTCTGCTCCAAGTTTTAGAGTCATCTCCGGCTTGTCTTCGATTCCGGGGTATTGGGTCCAAGCCCAAGACTCTCGAAAACCAAGGTAGTTGCCATTCTGCATATTGCGAGGGCCATGAACCTTCTCGTTCTCGCTCCAATCGATATCGAGGCGCAGCGAGTAATCCTTCGAAAAACTGCTTCCTCTCTTCTTAACTTCCACCATCGTGCGGTTCAAGATTTTGTCGGTGTTGTAACCGTACGGCTCCGAAGTACTCGATACGTCTGTAACCGTAAGGTCGAGGTCTTCGACCTTCACATGCGATCTAAGGACTGGCTTAAGCACGGGTCGAAGCCGACTCTCGTGGAGGATCACAAAAGGAATGTCAACAAATCCGGAAGTCTCCGGCGTAAATTCCACCCAATTAAATTCGCCGCGGGCGTTGTTGCTAAACCACGTCTCCTTTCTCCCAAAGTCGAAGTCGTCGATCCGGTTAGTGCTGTCCCTGCTAAATACGGGAATAAAGACCACCGCCAAGGACTTCGTGTGATCCATGCGATCCAAGAATGGTCGAGGATCGGGATTCTCAACTGAATTTCCTTCGGCGTCCCAAAACTCCCACTTGTTCGTGCGAGGACTGAAGCGAGTGACCGCTATCACGCTTGCCTTCTCGGCAACTTTCCTTACTTCGTCGAATTCGCCGCGGACAAAGCCGGGGTCGGAAACGAGATAGGTAACTCGCTTGCTCGGACGTTCGGGCGTCGATGGAACGAGGAACATCGACTTGTCGCGATCGATGATCTGGATGGGTGTCGGTCGCTGAACCGCGGGCAAACTCCCAAACGCAATGACTCCCCAGATCATGACCAGATCGTCACAACGCTGGAGCCATCGGTTTGTTCGGTACTACTTCAGATCGCTACCCTGAGCGCCGTTCGGCGTCAGGTTCGGATCCGGAGTACTAAACTGGCTCAGTGCCATCTGCGACGCCGCGATGAACTTCGCGTGCACGTCCACAAACAGCAGATTCCGCTTGCCCTCGAGAGCGCCCGGTCCAACATTGAAGCCAGAATTCTTACCCCAAGGCCCAACCGGTCCGTTCTTCTCGTACTGGTGGGCGTTCACCCACTCGAAAACCATGACTTTCTGCGAAGGGAACTGCACGTCGGTCGACGTGATCGTGGAACAAGTTCCGTCCGGGCACGGACCGTCGCCCGCCAACTGAAATAAACTCGTCACCGTCGACAGGAACGACCACGGACGGTACAGCGAACTCACGTAGCTATACGACGTGTAATCAAAAGACATCTTGGTGGGATCAGAAGGGCAGTAAAGCAAGCCGCTCGCCGTCTTGGCGTCGTATCCCGTCGGGGAAGTGCGAGTCTGGGCGATCGCCAAGTAAGGCATGATCGGCCACCGGAAACGGCGCCCGGTCCAGAGACCAACCACATTCGTGTTCGGGAACCCATCGTCGTAGTCACCCTCGTATAGGGTCATGGCAGCGCCAATATTTCGGAGATTCGAAAGGCAAGAAGTCTTCTTGGCGGCTTCCTTGGCTTGGGCAAAAACCGGGAAGAGGATCGCCGCGAGGACTGCGATGATCGCGATCACGACGAGAAGTTCAATGAGGGTAAATGCCTTGCGAAACATCAATGAAATCACCGGAAGCCGAGTTGAAGCTACCACAACGGGGTCAGATCAGGTTATAATCCGTCTCACTTCCATCAGAAATTAGGAGAAATCATTGGCAGGAGTCGCGTTCCGTAATATCAGTAAGGTCTTTGGCAAAGACGTCAAAGCCGTCGACAACCTCAATTTAGACATTAAAGACAAAGAATTTATGGTTCTCGTCGGTCCTTCTGGATGCGGAAAAACGACGGCCCTGCGGAT
>CAMFIS010000221.1 GCA_945952345.1 uncultured Fimbriimonas sp. | reverse complement strand
CGTATCGAACCGCGTATCGCTCACCGGGACTGTATCGCTCTTCGTCGGTGTTTTCGGCGGCAACAACATTGATGCACTTCGCTGGGCAAGCGCCGGCGCACAACGAACATCCAATGCACCGCTCGAGACCGCTGTCATACCGCGTCAAGACATGTCGCCATCGAGTTCGCTCGAACTGCTCCCGCTTCTCCTCGGGATACATGACGGTTTCCTTTTCATGGGTGAGCCGCTTGGCCGTGATGCCCATTCCGTCGACGAGGGGCTTAACAACTTTCTCGATGAGAGACATTAGGCCGTCACCTCTTCCTGCGTTCTCGGGTTCAGTTCGACCAATTTGAGGTCGCTAAACGTCTTGGCTCGACCCCGTTTGATCTTTTCTTGCAGCTTCATAATCCCGTAGATTAGAGCATCGGGAGATGGTGGACAGCCCGGAACGTACACGTCGACGGGAACGACTTGATCCGCGCCTTGCACAATCGCATAGTTGTTGTAGACCCCGCCCGATGAAGCACATGCGCCCATCGAAATTACCCACTTGGGTTCTGGCATTTGGTCGTAAATCTGTCGGAGCACCGGGGCCATCTTCTTGCTCACTCGACCCGCGATAATCATCACGTCGGCTTGCCTTGGCGTGGCGCGAAAAGCTTCTGAGCCGAATCGAGCAATGTCGAATCGAGGGTCAGCCGCACTCATCATTTCAATCGCGCAACACGCAAGGCCAAAAGTTACGGGCCATAGCGAGTGAGCCCGAGCTTGGCTTACCAAGGTCTCAACATTGGTCAAGATCCATCCGCCTCCTTTTTCCACGCCCGGAATCTGGGGCATCGTGCTGTCGTGCAGAACTACGGTTTCGACTCTCTTTGGCATGTGTTGCGCTCCAATCTATTCTACCGACAACTATTCGGCAATCATTCGCTCTCTGGAAACAATGTTCGGTCGCCTCCCGCCACGTACTCCAATGGAAAGGGCGGATTGGCGAGAGCTCTGGCCGCAATCGAGAGCAGAAGCGCGACATTATCGTCGGCCGCAATGCGGTTCGAGCGAATGGAGCCACACCCCAAGCAACGATGGATAAGCGCCCACTCGCCGCCCTTGCGGACCCAAACCGCGATGGGTTCCATCGAGGACCCACATGCGGCTTTCCGGTCGCCCGGAACGTGGTCGAGGTGCTGACTGTGAAGGCAAAGTGGACAATGGTTGCGGTGACGGGTTCCTGCCGAGTCGGAGAACACCATCTGGCCGCAATGACGACAACGAAATGAATCTGATTTTGAGTGTTTCAATGGATATGTCTGGAATAAGAAGAGGGCGCCACATGGTGCGCAAACGAACAATTACTTCTTATGCCTGAACGGCAATTCGTTCAGGACTCATCAGACACAAGGCGTCATAAATCCAAATTCAGTATGACACGAGATGCTTTACAATAACGCTGTGAAGGTGGCTGTTTGGCTCGGTGCAATACTCGTTGCTCTAATGGGAGTTGGGACCCTTTGCGCCTGGTCTTGGGTCGGAGCATTTCGCGATGACAACACTCCGGCAACCATCGCTCGCTCCAAGCATCCCCAGGCCGCCGCATGGATCAAGAGCCTAGGCAAGTTGGAAGATGGACAAGAGTTAACCCTTCCTCCACATCTCAAGGATATGACATCTCGCAACGGGAGTGTCACCGTTCGACAGTATGGCGACGATACCTGGGTCGTCATTCGGTGTTACGTTGAAAACATCGATAATGGTGAGGGCTTTGCCTATTGCCTCTCGCCAAGGAAAAGCTCGCTGCCCAATTTCGAAGAGCAACAGCTCGAAGCAAAATCTATCGATGACCATTGGGTATGGTTTCGGTTTACTTAGTGCCAACCGGCTAGGAAAGTTAAGATTTCCTGTCAACTTTCGGAAGCCTTCGCCGACAATTGAAACGTAAGAACCTATGCTGAGGTACAAGTAACAAAGGAATGACTCCGTTTCGCGACCGACTAGGGAGAGGCTTTGGCGCTTTTGAGTTCGCTTTCTATGCGTTCGTCGTGTTCGTGATGATCATCCTGGCGATTGGCCTTGTAAAGTGGGAGCAAAACCTCGAGGGAAACAAGTCGGCAAAGGCCGATCCGTTGCCCGAAGTCACCAAGAAATACGAGCAGGCACTTAAGGAAGAGGAAAATCCAGACCAACCACAGACGGCTACCGAGCCGTTTGCTCCTTCGGCAGCTCCGGCGTACAATCCGCCCGCTTACACACCCCCTGCATATAGTCCGCCACCAATGTCGACACCAGTTCCAGCGCCAACGTATGTGTACCGACCTACGCCAGTTTATCGACCACAGAATACGCCGGTTCCTGGGCAGCCCATCGTAGCTCAGGCCGTCGGAGCACTCTAACCGTTATCGACTACCAACTTTCGTAGTCGGCTTCACGGGCTTATCTGGAACGAAGTAAAGGTCATCGCTCGCCGAGTTGTTGTTTCCAACCTCGACGGCCCAACTTAACCACGAGTTCTTCGGAATGGACTTATCAGCCACTTTAAGGTGTTTCGCGAGTACCGAAGACGAGTGTTCACCGAGGTAACTGTACGTCATGGGCTGGCCCTTCCAAGGATTCTTGCCCACCATTACTTTCAACTGTGTGGGTGAGACCACGTACAACTCTTGTCGAACCGAATTCGCCCAAGTTGAATTCGTCGTGTAGTTCGGGCAATACGGCATGTCGGTCTTAAAACTGAACCGAACTCCGTCGGTCTTGAACATGTCGTACGTCGATTTAACGTGAACCGCGGTGAGATACCAGCGACGATCGACATATCGCTGCAGCCAAGCCTTGGCCGAGTCCGACGGCTTGTACTTCATTTTCTCCATCCATGAGGTCAGACCAACAACATCGGATGCCTGGATGGTTTGAACTTTAAGGTCGCGAGCATAACGATCTTTCGGCTCGACGTCCTCGGCAGGCTCATTCCCTGTGAGCTTCGGTAGCCCCTGTCGAATCAGCGTATCGATGTCCGGGGCCGGGTGCAAAACGGAGTACATCGCCGCAAACGGCTGCTGACCAACCACCGCCACCGAAGGCTTTGTCGGCGTGGGAATAATGATATCGAAATCGCTGGACTTGGAAAGGAGCGCCAGCGACAAAACCAAATGCTCGGTTTGTGACGCGGGTTCCCAGACAACCATGTTCGACTTCGCAAGCAATGCGACCTGAGGCCGGGCGAAAGCGCTCAGGAGCAAACATGCTTGACTGTTGACGGCCAACATTCCGAGAGCGGAACTCATGGCCAGACGCCCCTTCCAATCCATGACCGCGATAACGGATCGGAAGGGGAAATGTTTGGTGGATTTTTAGCGGTAGAAAAGGTCGTCCATCGCGAGCGCCCTTCCAACTTCCGGGCCGTTTATGCTTGGAGCGCTTAAATACCAGCGGGATTATGGAGATCTTCGATTGCGGCTTTGTAAATGCGAACGCACGCTTCCAAGTCTCCGATCGAGACCCGTTCGTTAATTGCGTGGATCGTCTCGTTGCTTGGGCCAAACTCGACCACCGGAATCTTATGGAGGGCAAAGAATCGGGCATCGGAGGTTCCCCCACCTGTGCCCTCGGCGGGCGTTTTGTCAGTCTCCCTGATGATCGCCCTTGCGATTGCACCAATAAGATTCCGATCCCTCGTGACAAATGGATTCGCCGAAGGATTCCATTTGAACGTGCAGTCGAGAGCATATGCCTCCGCCATCTTGGTGATCCTCGATTCGATTTCATCGGCGGACAACATCGTGTTGTAGCGCAGGTTAAAATCGATCGTCACCAGGTTCGGAATGACGTTCACGGCACCGGTACCCGCGTGGATGTTGGTCACTTGCAGAGTGGTTGGTGGGAAACTATCGTTGCCATGATCCCAGTGAATGGCGAGCAACTCGGTGAGAAAGGGCGAAAGTCGGTGGATCGGATTATCGGCGAGGTGAGGATACGCCACGTGTCCTTGCTTGCCTCGAACCTCCATGTGAGCACTGATCGAACCGCGACGCCCAACCTTGATCATGTCTCCAAATGTGTTATCGCTCGTTGGCTCGCCAACGATACAGTAGTCGATCTTCGTTCCTTCGTCGAGTAAGGTTTTGAGTGCCTTGCCAGTTCCGTCATAGGCCCAACCTTCCTCGTCGCTCGTAACTAAGAGGGCGAGCGTTCCTGGGTGGTTTGGGTTCGCTTGAACGTATTCCAGCATCGCGACCACGATGGCGGCCAGCGGACCTTTCATATCCGATGCGCCCCGTCCCCAGATCGTATCGCCTTCGATCGTGGCCGAATACGGCGGGAACTTCCAACTGTCTTCAGGGCCAGGAGGAACGACATCGCAATGTCCGTTGAAAGCCACCAACGGCGCGCCTTCGCCATGCGTCACCCACAGATTCTTCGTGTCGTTGAAGTCGAGATGCCTGACTTGGAATCCGGCTTGTGTAAATAGGTCTGCCAGATATGCGCAACATCCACTATCATCGGGAGACACCGACGGTCGTCGAATGAGTTCACAAGCGATGTCGGTTACTCTAAGCATGCAGGCGATGAAATTTTACCTATTAGCAAGGCGACAATTCGGTCGAGTAACCACCCCCACCGATTCACCTAAGGCCCGTTCATCGACACCCCCAAGGGTGTAGCGTTGGCTAGTTTCTGTTTAAGTCGAAGGTCTTGAGGAGAATTAGATGAGAAGGAACTAATGCCCGCTCTGCCCATGTCTCTCTGGCAAGAGAGACCGGTGAGCCAAATCGATATGCTCATTCAAGAACCTTGCGGCGAACCGAGAGAGTCGAACTTATCTTGAGTGATCGCAACATTCCTGGTCGTTGTTGCTTGATTCATGGTAGATCCCTCAACCACGAGCCGAGTGTGAACTAAACTTCCAAATTCGAGATTAAGGCGAGGCGTTGAGGCTTGGGATGTTAGCCTCGACGCTTCGGTCGCAAGCTCCTTTCGGGTCGAGGCATCTAAATCAATTAATCCCGCAGCAAATCGTTCAGCGCCGTCTTCGACCGCGTCTGAGCATCCACCTTCTTCACGATCACCGCGCAATAAAGACTGTGCGATCCATCCTTGCTTGGCAGGTTGCCAGGAACGACGACCGAACCCGCCGGGACGCGACCATAGGTGATCTCGCCTGTCTCGCGATCGTAAATCTTGGTGCTTTGGCCGATGAACACACCCATCGAGATGACCGAGTTCTCTTCGACGATGACGCCCTCGACGATCTCGGATCGCGCGCCGATGAAGCAGTTGTCTTCGATGATAACGGGATTGCCCTGAATCGGTTCGAGAACGCCGCCGATGCCCACGCCGCCGCTGAGGTGGACATTCTTACCGATCTGCGCGCATGAGCCAACCGTCGCCCACGTGTCGACCATCGTTCCTTCGTCGACGTATGCCCCGATGTTGATGAAGCTGGGCATCACGACCACGTTCGGCGCGATGAACGAACCCGACCGAACAGTAGCGCCCGGAACGATTCGATATCCGCCCTTTTGGAAGTCGTCGTACTTGTAGTTGTCGAACTTCAGGGGCACCTTGTCGAAGTATTTGAAGCAACCGGAATCGATGGTGTCGTTGCCAGTGATTCGGAACGAGAGAAGGACGGCTTTTTTCAGCCACTGGTTCGTCACCCATTGGCCGTCAACTTTTTCTGCCACGCGGTATTCGCCGCTGTCGAGGCCCTTGAAGGCAACCTCGATTGCGATTTTGAGATCGTCGGAATAATTGGCGAAATTGATATTCGCTCGCCCTCCCCAGGCGGCGTCGATGACGGATGCAAACTGTTCCACGAAGGATTAGTTGTACCTTTTCGGTGCTCCAGCTTTCAGCTTAGTTGTGGCACTGGTACGCGTAGCGAGGAACGAGCGCAGCTTACCAGTGAGTCTAAAACACGGGCAAACTCAGTTGTCTAGATTCGCGAATTGGTCGTCTTTAACCGCGTGCCCGTGCCACACCTGTTCAACAACTTTCATTCAAGATTCGTAGTACCCACCTTATGATCCTCGGAATTTGTGGCAGCCTCCGCGCGAAATCTCTCAACCGCATGGCGCTGCTGGCCCTGCAAACTCGCCTCTCCG
>CAMFIS010000220.1 GCA_945952345.1 uncultured Fimbriimonas sp. | reverse complement strand
GGTACTTACAACTTCTCGACAGAGACTTGGCATCGATGGAGAAGTCGTTCTCGAACTCGGCCAGGAGGTTGAAGAATCGGGGGTTGGATTCCTCCAGCAGCTCGCGCGTCCGTGGCGAAAATCCAACGCCCTACGTCTTCTGGGCCGACGCCTTGCGGGTGCACCATTGGCACTCAGCTTGGCGGCCGGCTGCTTAGCAAACACCACCCCCGACCAATTGTTGACGGAGATCGATCGTTCAGGCATTTCGGTTCAAGGTACGGGCCACGTCGAGCGTCTATTGGCTTTGGCGGCGAGCCAGCTAAGTGAAGCAGAGCGAGCTAGCGCAGCGAATTTAACGGTCTTTCGTGGACCATTTAGCCTCTCCGATGCCTCTGAAGTTCTAAGCGTCGACGCGGGCCAATTTCTACGAGCGCTCGGCGAGAAGGGCCTGATTGAGGAATCAGTCCAGGCCGATGGCGAGCGGTATTTCTTTCATGATTCGGTACGCCGGTATTTTGAATCGGAGCCAGTAGACGGACCGACTCAACTCCGATATGTAAGTCTTTTTTCGAACCGAGCCGCTCAAGTCGGACTTCTCCTTGAATTTGGAGATTGGACCGGAGGCATGGCGCACATGATGGCCAACTGGCGCGAACTTCGTCACGCCATCCGGCTTGGAGCATCCAGCGGGGCGGAACGAGAAGTCAAGAATATTGCGATATGCCTTAATCGACCACTGTTTGAGGCAGGCATGCTGCAGGAGTTTGATGAAGTGACTGGCTTGGCGAATACATTAGATTCGTTAAACCAAGACGCAGCACTCCAGATCGAGTTATTGGGACTTCAAGGCGCCCGCGCTTCGCGAGACGAAGACCTGAACAAGAGTGAAGAGCTATGGTTAGGGCGACTCAACTGGGCAGAAAAGGCTGGGGACCCCTTTGCCGCCATCGATACGCTGAACGACTTGGCCTATTTGTGCTACGAGAAAGGGCGCTTCCAAGAGGGACTGGCTTACCTGGTCCGGGCCGAGGAGGCATTGAAGGTCCACCCGAATCCGGACCTTATGGCGACGATGTTGGTCATCCGCGCACGTTGCAATGAGCAACTTGGAAACTTGGATGTGGCGCTGGTGAACCTATCTCTGGCAGAAAGCGAGCTAGAGAGATGCGAGGACAAATCGCTAAGCCTATTCGTGATCCAGAGCCTCGCCGTCCTCTACGACGAACTTGGCAACCCTGAGCGCGGCCGTGGGCTGGTGGTGCAACTGCTGAGCGAAGCGTCTCAGGGAGACTTCCGCGTATTGACAGGTTGGTCGCTAGGGATGCTGGCCAGATTGTACGAGTCTCAGGGCCGATTGGAAGAAGCAGCTAGAGCCTTCACTGCCGCCAAGTTGGTGTTCGATCCTTATCCGTCCAAATATCAGAATCGATCGCGGACGAGATTGAGCGAGTTCCAAGAGCGAAATCCAGATATGCGAACCACTGTTCAAGCTGAGCTAAAGGGCGATTGGCGGTCGATTACCGCAGCGATTTTGACTGCGGAATCAGGCAAAAATTAGCCCGCCGGTGATGAGCACAGCGGGCTGAGAATGTATGGTTGTCAGTCACGGTATGGTTCATGCGTGTCCGCAATCCCCACAAGGAATTCAAGAACGGTTACAAGTCGTGGCCCGTAGTTTGGAATCTCCGCGATGGCGGGCAGCGCATCCTGGATCTCATTCCGGTTTGCCCGGAAGACAACGTTAAGGTGCTCTTGCGCGATTGCGGACCGAGGCAGGCATTCAGGAAACCTGAAGGCTTCATCCAATGCCGCAAGTTTGAGGAGAAGCTCTCGATCGGACGGCTTCGAATCGTTTCCGGCGAAGTCTATTGGCACAAAACCAAGAACGATGGTTAAGTACTAAATCTCACAAACGGCTCAAGATATTAGCCGAAGAATCTGGTGAGGCTTCGACTGAGCGCGTCAGCGGTATAGTTCACCAGCGGAATGCTGCCGTCGTAATCCATTCGGGTTGGACCCACGATGGCGACCACTCCAACCTCTTGTCCGCCGATGTAGTACCCCTTGCGCACCACGCTAAAGCGGTGCATCTGCTCGGACCGATTCTCTTTTCCGATCGTGACGATGTCGGCTTTTGGGCTCACGGCATCGTAAAGCACGTCGGTCTCGTCGAGCTGGCGAAAGAGGTCGGCGAGGGCAGAGGCGTCGCGCTGGAATTCTGGTTTGGAAAAGAGGAATTCCTCACCTTCGGTGATGAGCTTTCCGCGGGTGAGCTGTTTCGCGATCGTGCGGATTTGAGTCCAAACGAGGGCGAGAAGCTTCTCGATGATGGCGTTGCTGACGGGGAGCGGCTTGCTCTTCGTAAGAGTTTTGAGGTCCTTGCCAACGACCTGCAGTTGCAGAGCCTGGTTGGTGGCTCCGATGTCTTCGAGGGTCAGGTTCTTTGGGCACTCGATCATTCGGTTCTCGATGTGACCGTTGCTGAGAGCAAGGACGAGTAACGCCTGGGTGGGGCCGAGCGCGGAGAGGATGGCGGTGCGAATAGTGACGCTGGTGTCCTTGGTAGTGGTCGCGACGCCGAGCTGGGTCGTGGCGCGACTGAGAACCTTGACCGTGTCTCGCAGCAAGTCTTGAAGCGCTTCCGTGTCTTCGGTCGCGTGCTGCAAGGCCTTCTGTTGACCCTCGTCGATGGTTCGCTCGACGATGAGGCGATCAACATAGAATCGGTAGCCAGAATCGCTGGGGATTCGTCCCGCCGAAGTGTGAGGTTGCTCGAGCAGTCCCATGTCCGACATCTCGGCCATTTCGTTGCGTACGGTTGCCGACTTCACACCTAGGTCATATCGTTGCACGAGCTGCTCGGAGGCGACGGGCTCGGCGCCGATGACGTACTCGACGACGATGGCGCGCAACAGCCGCTGTTTCCTCGGATCGAGTTCGTGCATGGACATATGTATTGTACGTTTGATTCAAACTTTTTGCTTCTTCGGGGTGGCATGGATAGAGGCAAGGGAGTCTCCAAGTCACCAGATTCTACGGGCACCTCTATCCATGGAAAGAAGAACACGCATCGATGGGCTATCACCCTTCGTGGACTGCGGACTCCGTTACATCGATACGTGCCACACGCTGCAGGTCATATAATGTCCTCATATGATCCTCGCCGCCCTCTTCCTCCTTCAGCAACCCGGCTGGGCGTTCGATCCTAAGCCGGACACCTTTAGCTCCTCCGCTGTTCTCGATATGCGGTCGATGAACGAGAAGGAAGCTGGCGAGCATGGCTACATTGGCGTGGACAAAAACGGCGACTTCGTCCGCGGCGACGGACAACCAATTCGATTCTGGGCAGTAAACACCGGTGTTGGGCGCGAGAAGCCGTGGCATGCGAGGCCACGTTGGACCCAAACTGAACCGAGTCTCGACAACCACGCACGATTCCTCGCTAAGCGAGGCGTGAACCTGGTCCGCTTTCACGCTCAACTTCCTCCCAGCGACAAGCAGAACATCGACGAGATCAACCAAGGCGACGTCCATTGGATATGGCGCGGCGTGGCCGCGATGAAGAAGCAGGGAATCTATTCGGTCGTCTCGCCATACTGGATGGTGCCGACCAAGATCGGCGCAAACTGGGGTGTCGCGGGTGGCGCCCAGGGTTCGGACGGGCTGCTGTACTTCGATCCTACTCTGCAGAAAGCCTACAAGGGATGGCTCAAGACTCTTCTCTCGACCAAGAATCCCTACACCGGAATTCCACTTGCAAAGGACCCCGCGATGGCTGTGTTCCAAATCCAAAACGAAGACTCGCTCCTGTTTTGGACGGTCAACGGAATTCACGGCGCCCAGCGAGAAAACCTTAAAGTAAAATACTTCGGATTCCTGACAAAGAAGTATGGTTCGTTTGCCAACGCCCAGAAGGCATGGGTCGGGAACGTGCAGCCGACCGATGCTCCAGGCAAGCCAGACTTCCTGAACATCTGGGAGATGACTCAGCCCCGAACCGGAGGCGTGGCGGTTCGGCTATCGGATCAACTTGAGTTTTGGTCCCGAACGATGTACGACTTCAACGCCGAGATCGTGCGTTATCTGCGCCAAGACCTGGGCTGCAAAGCCCTGGTGAACCCAGGCAACTGGCGGGTGGCGGACATGGTTCGGCTGAACGATGCCGAACGGTGGAGCTACACCGCGGGTGAGGTCGATGCCGTCAACCGCTACACTGGTGGAATCCACCAAGGTCCTAACGAAGGTTGGTCGGTGGACGTCGGCGACAAGTACACCTCGACGTCGATTCTGACGAATCCCAAAGAGAATCCGATCAATGTGAAACAGACCGCCGGACGGCCGATGATGGTCACCGAGAGCATGTGGGTGATGCCGAACTCGAACATGTTCGAGGCACCGTTTATCGTTTCGGCCTATTCGTCGCTGAGCGGCCTCGACGCATACTTCTGGTTCGCCACCACCGACGAACAATGGACTCCACCCCAAAGCGCCAACGGTTACAACAACGGGCAGATGAAGTGGTTCTTTGGCTCCCCCGACGTGCTTGGCGCTTTCCCCGCCGCTGCATTCCTCTATCGAAAAGGATTGGTGCAGCGTGGCAACGCTTCGGTATCCGAACTAAGGCAACTCAAAGACGTGTTCGATCGACGAACGCCGATCATCGCCGAGGAGTCGGGCTTCGACCCCAACCGAGATACTGGCGACATCGCTCCTAGTTCGAACATTAAAGCTGGCGTCGACCCGATGGCGTACTTCATCGGGCCGGTGCAGGTCGACTTCGATAAAAAGGGCGAATCCTTCGCATCGACGAAGGGTTGGGACCCGGCAGCGCGGACAGTGACTTCCAACACGAAACAACTCTTCCTGGATTACGGAAAGGGAATATGCACGCTCAATGCTCCGATGGCTCAAGGCTTCTCGGCGCAAGGAACCGGTAACCAAGTAGCCAAGACGGCCGACGTCACCGCGCTCATGCGCTCCTCGGGCGGATCGCTTTTCGTGGTTGCCCTCGACGATCAGCCGATCGGCAAGTCGAGCAAGATTCTCGTGCAGTTCACCACCCGAGCTCGGCCCAGCGGTTGGGCTGAGAAGCCCGCGACGATCAAGGTGAACAATCAGGAAGTCGCAGGTTCTGAGATCACGAATGTGGGCCATGCTCCGTGGATCCTTGAGAATCCAAACCTCATGGTGTCTGTTAGTAATCCGAACATTACGAAGGCGACGATGCTCGACTCGAATCTGGTTCCGGCTGGCACCGTTTCGTTGACGAAAACGGATAAGGGAGTGCGATTCGACTTCCCGAGCAAGACGCTCTATGTGCTGTTGGAGAGGTAGTTTGCCACCAGATGCCGGCGCTCCCTAGTACACGCCAAACGAGCCGTCGCCGATCATCGTCAGCGTCTCTCGAATATCCTCCGGAGAGTTCATCACGAACGATCGGTACTGAAGAATCGGTTCATTCAATGGCGTGGCAGAGCAGAAGAGGAATCGAGTCCCGTTCACGCCCGCCATCACATCGACCGAATCGCCATCGGCAAACACGATGACCTTCGGTTCCGTGGCGGTGTGGCCCCCCGATGAGACCGAACCGCGAACGACATAAAGGAAAGTCGAAGAACCAAGAGCGGCGGGAATGGTCAAAGAAACTCCTGCCTCCAAGGTCACATCCAAAACCGTCGGATGCACGGCGATGTCCTGGAACAAACCAGGCGTGCCATCGAAAGAACCAGCCACGACCCGCACCGATCCACCGGTAAACGAAACCACCGGCACGGTCTCCGAAGGTCCATTCACATATCCAGCCGGAATCCGCTTCTGGGCGGCTGGCAAACTGAACCACAGTTGCAGCATCTCAGCGCCATCTGGACCCGCCTTCATCATCTCTTCGTGCCAGATTCCGTTGCCGGCCGTCATCCACTGCGTCCCGCCCGGACCGACGATGCCCTCATTGCCCAGCGAATCCTTATGCCCAACTTCGCCGGTCAACACATAACTCAGCGTCTCGATACCGCGGTGAGGATGGCGATGGAAACCCACGACTCCGGACGTCACCGGAATCGAAGCGTGATCGAGGAGGATGAACGGATCGAGAATCGCCATCCGGTCACCACCAAT
>CAMFIS010000219.1 GCA_945952345.1 uncultured Fimbriimonas sp. | reverse complement strand
CGGCCTTTGTAGCCGGTTTTCTGGCACTTGTCGGAGGCAATTCCGCGGTAAAGCGTGACCGAGTCGGAGTCGGTATCCATGAGGTGCTGCGGCGACACAAATCCGTACCTGAGGATGTCTGTTTTCTTAACTTGATACGACTCCTTACAGTTGTTGCACGTAACGCGGATGAGTCGCTGAGCCAAGATGCCGATGATCGACGATGAAATCAAAAACGGCTCGACGCCCATATCCATCAGTCGAGTTGGAGCCGACGGAGCGTCGTTGGTATGCAGCGTGGACAAAACTAAGTGGCCCGTAAGGGCAGCCTCCATCGCGATGGTTGCAGTCTCGCTATCGCGCATTTCACCCACCATGATCACGTCCGGGTCTTGTCGCAGCATGGCGCGTAGGCCGGCGGCGAAGGTCATGCCCGCGCGAACGTTTACGCCGCATTGGTTGATGCCGCTGAGTTCGTACTCCACCGGATCTTCGATGGTGATGATGTTGTTATCGCCGGTATTAATGTGGTTCAGGACCGAGTAAAGCGTGGTCGACTTACCCGAACCGGTGGGACCGGTGACAAGGATAATGCCGTATGTGCGGCTGCACATGTCCTCAAGCAGCATCAAGTTCTGCTCCAGAAGTCCAAGTCGGTTCAGGCCAACCTTGATGCTTCCCTTATCGAGAACACGCATAACGATCTTCTCGCCAAACACGCAGGGCAGCGTGCTGACACGGAAGTCGAATTCTTTGCCAGAGACACTCATTGAGATTCGGTTGTCTTGGGGAACCCGTTTTTCGGCAATGTCCATGTTGGCGATGATCTTAAATCGGCTCGCCAGAGCGGCACTTACTTTTTTGGGCAGCATCATGCCTTCGGATAGCACACCGTCAATGCGGTATCGAACTCGCAGCCCATCTTTTTGCGGCTCGATGTGGATATCCGAAGCTTTATCGATGACCGCTTGACTAATGATGAGGTTCGCGAGCCGGATGATTGGTGCGTCGTCGGCTTCGTCCTCTTCTTCATCCTCCTCCTTGGCGGTGATACTAAGTTCGCTTCCGTCGAAGTCGCGGATCACTCCAGCGAGGACTTCTCCCTCGCTTCGGTAGTACTGCTGGAGAGCGTTAAAGATGTCATCTTCGATGCCAATCATCGGTTCGACTTCAAGTCCGGTGGTTAGCCGAATCTCGTCGATTGCGAAGATGTCGAGCGGGTTGACCATGGCGACGAGAATTCGTCCGCCGTGGATCTCGATGGGCATTGCTTTGAACTTTCGTGCGTTCTTGGCGTTCAGAAGCTCCAGGGCCTCTGGCCGGGGAATAAGCTCAGTGATGTCGGCAAATGGCACGCCCCAAACTTTGCCCAAACACCGGACACGATCTCGCTCGGTGATGAATCCCATTTGGACCAGGATCTTAGCAAGCGATTCCTTGTTGTCCAGTTCTTTCTGCTTATTGATGGCTTGACTGAGCTGATCAACTGTGATCAACCCCTCTTGAAGAAAATGCTCTCCAGTCAAAACCATTTCGTGCGCAAAACCTTGGGATGTAAGAATCCCTAGGTGAAATGATCGGCACCTGGCGCGAGGATTTATATCGAATTCTCAAAAGTTTTCGAGGCTTTTCCGGGTATATTTTTGACTCCACTGCCCAGGTGGCGAAATTGGTAGACGCGCTAGTTTCAGGTACTAGTCTTAGCAATGAGGTGAAGGTTCGAGTCCTTTCCTGGGCACCATTCTCTAGTTTTGAGTCGAGAGTTTTGAGTTGTGTGCAATTGCCGCCTCAATCGCGATGAATAACCCAAGTTTCCGGCATTCCGCCGCTATGCATTCGAGACTAAGATTGTCCATCACTCTTGTTTCGCCGAATCTCACTCCACCTAGCTAGCCGCTCCCGTACCCGCGCTTCAGCGCCAACATCCTTCGGTTGGTAGAAATCGATGCGATCCATGCCAGCCGGAAAGTAGTTTTGCCCCGAGAAGCCGCCTTCTGCGTCGTGGTCGTATTCGTACCCTTTGCCGTATCCCAGGTTCTTCATCAGCTTGGTTGGGGCATTCAGGATGTGGGCCGGAGGCATCAATGAACCCGTTTCTTTGGCCGACTTCATGGCGGCACCGAATGCCTTGTACACCGCGTTCGATTTGGGAGCGGAGGCAAGGTGAATGACTAGTTGGGCTAGCGCCAACTCGCCTTCGGGCGAACCGAGGAACTCGTAAGTGTCTCGTGCCGCCACCGCGAGCAAAAGAGAAAGAGGATCGGCGGCACCGATGTCTTCGCTTGCGGCCCGGACTAATCTCCGTGCGATGAAAAGAGGATCTTCGCCGCCATCCAGCATTCTAGCCAACCAATACAATGCGGCGTCCGGATCAGATCCGCGGATTGATTTGTGTAAAGCAGAGATGAGGTTGTAGTGTCCTTCTCGATCCTTATCGTAAGCCGGGCTGCGCTTTTGCAGCATTTGCGTCAAGCCGGCAATATCGAGAGGCTCCGCCACGCCCACATTGAGAAGCGTTTCGGCCAATGTCAGTAAGTACCTTCCGTCACCATCCGCCATCGCCATCAGGGCTTCTCGTGCCTCGTCGGTCAAAGGCAAGGTTCGGTCTTCGTGCTCTTCGGCTTTTGCAAGCAAACCCGCTAATGCATTTTCGTCCAGGCGTCGCAGCACGTACACCTGGGCACGCGAGAGCAACGCTCCATTCAGTTCAAATGAAGGGTTTTCCGTCGTTGCTCCAATCAAAGTTACGACACCTTGCTCGACAAAGGGAAGAAACCCATCTTGCTGGGAGCGGTTGAATCGGTGGATTTCATCGACGAAGAGAAGCGACTTCACACCCGCGTTCCGGCGTGTTTTTGCAGCTTCGAACGCCTTCTTGAGATCGGCAACACCGGAAAAGACGGCGGACAACTGGTCAAACTCGTAGCCAGCCGCTTTGGCCAAGAGTCGTGCGATCGTCGTTTTGCCCGTGCCAGGCGGCCCCCAAAGGATCATCGACGACAATTTGCCTGCATCGGCCATTCGCCGAATCGGACCGCCGGTACCCAGGAGGTGATCCTGTCCCAGCACTTCGTCCAGCGATTGAGGACGCAATCGATCCGCTAATGGGCTCGGGGTCCCAGGCTCAACTCCCTCAGCTTCAAACAGATTCGCCATCGATCACCAATTCTACGATGTTCTTTCCTACGCGGACTACACTTGGCATAACTCTAAAAGCAGTGTAGGCTAAAGGTATGAAGTACGTTCGTCCTTCGCTGCTTGCTCTTGCTCTCGTTTTCACCGCTGCATCAACGAATGCACAGCTCTTCGCCGGACATCGGCCCGAAGATAAGGTTAAGTCGGATCGAGAAGCTATCCGAAATGATGAGAAGCAACTCGCGAAAGATCGAGAGCGGCTTCGAAAAGCGATCTCAAAGAATGACACTCGTGGTGCGAAGTCCGCTAATGACGCCATTGCGAAGGATGAAGACCGCCTTCGACGCGACCAGGATCGACTGAGGAATGACGAGAAGAACTTGAAACTCGACACGAAGCACCGAAAAGACGACAAGCCCGCTCACCACGGTCCGACGGGCGACGCTGTGAAGGATCAACGTGCGGTAAAGGAGGCTCAGGAGCGCGTGAACCGGGCGAAAGATAAGCTCGCACGAGACCAGCGAGAACTCGACTCTCAACGTCGAAAGCGTGGCGATGCGAGAGCGATGACCGATGCAGTCAACCGGGACAAAGACGAGCTGCGAGCCGCAGAATCGGCTCTCGCGAAAGCCAAAGACGACTACAAGCGGCATCAAGGCTAGGGCCGCTTGCGTAGAATAGTTCGGTGCGTATACTCACTTGGAACATCCGAGCCGGGGGAGGTAAGCGCATCGAATCCATCACGACAGAACTGTTGGCGGCGGACGCCGACGTGGTCGTGCTGACCGAGTACCGGCCAAAACCCTGCCAGCACTTGCTTGAGCGATTTGGAGAAGCTGGATATTCCTTCGACGCCGGTGAACCAGACGGTCCCCATAACAGTGTCTGCATCCTCTCGAAGTCGCCCATGCAGACCCATGCATGTCCGGTCTTGCCGAAAAGCGTTCACCGCTGGATGAGTGTGATGGTGGACTCGCACGACGTCGCCGTTCTGGGAGTTCACGTTCCCAATGTGAGCGAGATCTGGAACAAGCGCGAGTTTCTGGAATGTATCGACGCGTTTGTCCAAGACAATTTGGGACGAAAGGCGATCGTGATTGGAGACCTCAATACCTGTCGCGACGAAGACTGTCAAGGCACCTTCATTGGTGAAGCGGTGTACTTCAACAAGTACCTTGCCCACGGTTGGACCGATGCCTGGCGCTACCTGTATCCCGAGGGAAGGGAATACACCTGGTACAGCCATAAGAAGAACGGTTTCCGCCTCGATCATTGCCTGATTTCGCCTTCGCTCTTGCCCGGTTTGAAAGGTGCGGAGTACCGACATGACATCCGGGAGAACCTACTTTCTGATCATTCTTGGATGAAAATCGAGTTTTCTTTGTAAATAACCACATGGTTAAATAAGGCCGTGATAAGATAGATGGATGGATGTCAAGCCCATCGCTCTTAATAGCCTCAAGTGGACCTGCAAGTGTTTCCTCCAAGATCTCCAAGCATTGCCCGAGGAAGCTTTCGACAAGAAATTTAGTCCGCAAGCGCGCACGGTGGCCGACATTGTCCACGAAGTCAACCTGGTCAATGACCACATCGGCCTGACCATTCGCGGCGAGGAATTGTGGGATTGGCCGGATGGCTGGATCTATGCACCGGAAAATCAACGCACGAAGGAGTCCGTAATCGCCGCCTACGAGAAGTCATCCCAGCACATTCTCGATACCGTCGAAGGGTTTTCCGAGGAGCAAATGATGGAGCCGATCATGTCCGACGGTAAAGAGACCAATCGTTTTGAGCGGTGTCGATTTATGTCCTGGCACCTTGGCTACCACAGCGGTCAACTCAACTTCATCCAGACATTGTTTGGTGACGACGCCTGGCACTGGAACTAAGCCAGTCTCTTGAGAACGCGGACCGTGGTCTCCAGATGGTCGCGAAATCCCATCCGCTTGTACATTCCGCGGGCGACTTCGTTATGCGTCAGCACGTGGAGAAAGGGAATTTCTCCACGCTCCATCTGCTGGCGAATGATTCTGAGCATCAGCTTCTTCGCCAAGCCTCGGCCTTGGGAGTCGGGGTGCGTACACACACCGCTGACTTCTCGGTAGGGCGGGGCCGACATCCGCTCGCCAGACATCGCGATGAGGCGATCGCCATCGAAGTAGCCATAATAGTCGCCGAGTTCGATGGTGCGCAGACCGAAGGGGCCCGGGTTGGTCATGATCGCAAGTTCGAGGGCTCGTTCCGCATGTTCGGGGCCTAATGTGACCATGCCAGTATGGTCGACTGGATCGGGAATCGGAGCATCCCAAACCATCTTGAACATGGTGGTTTCCTTTTCCACACTCCAACCTGCGGGCGGTTCACCGCTCCATCGGTCGCAGTAGAATTCATCGCCGATGTTCCATATCTTGGCAAGAGACTCGAAGTCCGGATTCTCTGGATCGGCGTTAGCTGAGATGGTGGAGAATCCTGGCGCATACCGCCGGGCTTTGTCATCGCCGATGGTGAACTGAGGTTGCCCCTCGCTGAAGGAATACCAAAGAATGTGATCCAGCTTTGCGTGATCAGACATCGACTTTGAATCCGAGGTCGATGTCGCTGGCGGGTTGTCCGCCGCGAATGCCCCAATTGTCTTGGGAAATCTCGTTGAGAACGATGGTGACGTGATCCCTCGGGATTCCCATCTTCTCCAAGTTGCGGATGATCTCCTGGTATAACAGCCGCTTGGCGTCCAAAGATCGACCGGCGAAAGCGTCGATGGTGATCAGCGTGTAGGCTTCCGGTTTTGCGAGGTCGGGGTTGACATTGAAGCGGTGCGGCTCATGAACGATGAGCCGAAGAGTGCGATCGTGGGCCGGGATTTTGAAGGCTTCTTTCAAGGCCGCGTGCACCGCCCCCATCAGCAGCGTCTCCTGCTCAGGCGGGTACTGCCGCCGAACCTCGATCAACACGTTGGGCATGGAAGAAGTATAGCCGTCCGGGAAGTTACAAGCCTCAAGTTACAAGGTTCAAGTGGACTTGACCTCAACTTGCAACTTACAACTTAAAACTTTAAACTTGTGACTGCTATTTAT
>CAMFIS010000218.1 GCA_945952345.1 uncultured Fimbriimonas sp. | reverse complement strand
CTTAAAAGCTGCAACCGATTCGGAGTTCCAAGCTCCGGCAGATTGATTAATCGCTTGCTTCTCGGCGGCTGTTTCTACATGTTCAGGTTCGCCGCTGCCACATCCTATTAATGCGGCAGCCAAGCAAAGCATCAATCCTAGTCTTGCCACCAAACGACTCCGGCAGCCTCTGGATAAGCCAAGAAATCTCGGCAGAGCCAACCAGTTCCAAGCGGGAATCCGTCACGCGGAAACGGATTGATCTTCGCATAGGGGTGGGCGAAGAAGCCATTGACTCTGGCATTGAAATCTTTCGGCGAGGCAATCCACGTACCGGACGACCCGCCAATAAATCCGCCCTTGTAGGGAACGGTCTTGGCATGTCCGTCGGCATAGGAGGTCACGATGTTGCCGGTAAAGTAGATGTCACGGCTTCGCGAACCTCCGGGATAATCGTCGAAGAACCAGTCGATTCCGCCCATCGTTTGTCGAGGAGTGTCGTAGGTATTTCCAAAGGCGAACAATTGCGCCGGGTTCGCCATCTGCGAGTTCGACTTGCCCTGATTGTATCGCTTACCGCCGCGACCGCCACATCCAACGACGGCTCCACCGTCCGTACACTTCTCTTCATTGAGCATCGCTTCAGCGCCTCGAATCTCGTAGCCCCAATTGTAGCCAAAGTCGGTCTTGTTGTAGCTCACGGTTCCATCAGGATTCAGGCCAACTTTGTCCTTGTTCTGTCGGTAGCCACTCCAAATGTCCATGTTCTTGATGTATGGGTACATGGTGGCAATCGGATCTCCACCGCGGTTGGACGCATTACCACCGTCGTATACCGACGGGAAAAGGTCATCATTGTCCGAGGAATACAGCATCGAAGCGGTCCCAATATTCTTGGAATTGCTAAGGCATGCAGTCTTCTTTGCGGCGGCTTTCGCCTGGGCGAAAACGGGGAAAAGGATTGCGGCGAGAATCGCAATAATCGCGATAACAACTAATAGTTCAATAAGTGTAAATGCTTTACGCATTTGGTTCCTCCAACACAAATCTTATGGCTCGACCGTTAAGACAAAGTTAGAGGCAAATTACGAACTCATTAATAATGTGTTTAAGTTTACTTAACAAAACGTACTCAATTTATCTCGTCCTCTTGACAGAATCATTTTCCAGCGCTTCGTTTTTTTTCCAACCATTCAAACCATTCTTTACTGTCCATTTTCTCGGACTGCATGGATCTTCGTTTCTTGAAGTTTGGATCAGTGGGATCGAGGGTGGTTTCGGGCTTGAACACGCGTCGATCGGCATTGACAGCGGCGTATGGCGTGAAGTCTGGCTTGGTGGTAAACATGTCGTCCAGCGGTGTTGCTACCGCATCGAACATGTTGTTCGGTCCGAGTCCATAGATCATGTAAATCGACTTGATGATGCTCATGATGCTCGTGTGGGCGTGAGACACGTACCCGTGCTTGGCGTATGGGCTGATGCAAAGCACGAAGCTTCGCTGCCGATCCACATGGTCGGCGTCACCGCCCGCATCGTCTTGGGTCACGAAGATCGCCATGTTCTTCCATTCCGGCGTATGCGAAAGGTACTCGACGATTTGGCCCAGCGCCATGTCGTTGTCCGCAAGGTAGCTGCTGGTGGTGGGATATCCGAAGTCGGGTCGCGGTCTTGCGCCATGGTCGTTGCAGATGGCGATATTGAGGAAGCGAGGCAATGGCATCCCTTTCTGTCGGTACTCCTTGTCGATGTCTTCCTTTAGCCAATCGACCCGAGCGATGTCGGGGATGTTGGTATTGAAGATCGGAAACTCCTCACAGGTGTTGTCGAAAAGGATCTTCGGCATTGGGAAGTTCGCGACTTCGCCTGCGCCGGATCGCGAGAACGGTTCCCCTTCATCCACCTCGGGAAACTCGAAGCCTTCGCCGTAGTTTCTGAATCCAATATTGCCTCGTCCGAGATGCTCCCACATCGATCCATTTTCAAGATAGTCCTCGGGGATCTGGCTGCCATTCGATCCGAAGCTTGCGAGTCGCCCCTTAGCATCGTTATTGGCGCGGAAATTCCAACCCGAATAGTACACACGTGAAGTCCACAGGCTGGCGTAAACGCCTACCAGCCATCGGTGGCCCGCACCCGATGCGCCAACTTCACAATAGAAGTTGTCCGAGATTCCGAACTGTTGGGCCAGGCGAATGTGGTTCGGCATGATGGGCACGCGTTCTCCATCTCGCTTGCCGTCGATCCAGCCATTCATTCCATGCTGGGCGTATTCGGGCTCGCCGTTGGCGTTCTTGAGTTCCCCGAAGATGCCATCGAATGTGTGGTTCTCCTTGGTGATGAAGACCACGTGCTTGATCTCCTTGGGGAAGCTGGCTCGGTGGGCTACCGGAATCAAGCCGTTGTTCTTCAGCACTTGTTGGCTGGAGGTTGCCAGATCGATCGGCATTTGTATTTCTTGGATCATGCCGGGAATGGACTCGCTGAAGATGGCTCCTCTGCCAGTGACCGGAATTCGCTCGTCGTTCTCGTCGCGCATTGCTTTAGACCCGCGCGGACTGCCACCAATACCGTACGAGTTAGCGATGAAAGTGGTTCGTCGCTTGGCCGAGCGCTTGACCTCGATGGGCCAATCGCCGGTTGGAATGTAGCCTTTGACTTGGTACGTCTTCGCATCGACCACGGCCAAGGCATTGATGCCAGTGGCACAAACCAATATCCTTTGGTTGGGTTCGTCATAGGTCATACCGGTCGGCATCACGCCACGGTACTGGCCGAGGAGTGGCTGGGGCGTGAACTTGACCGTCTTGACCAGCCGACAGTCCTGATCGAACACTTGCATGGTGTCGTTGTTTGCATTCGTGACCAGCAGGCGGTCGCCGGCGAAGATGAGGGCGTTTGGCGCGCTTCCTCCAACGGCTTTCCCTTTATCGGCTTGGGCGTGGATGAGGATGCCGGTCTTAACCTTCTTATCTACCTTCGGTGTCGACTTTGTCGAAAGGTCATAGCGCCAGATGGATTGGGCGTCGGGTGCAAGCGCACTGCCGAGACCTTCGATTTTGCGTCCTTCCCTTTCCGTTCCTTCCTCGGCTTCCTTGCTTGGGAATCCGAACGGAGGAAACTTCAGCCCTTTGCCTCTTGCGTCCCGAGGCACGAGGGTGTAGTCGAAGATTCCGATGTTGGCAACATACAGATGCTTCTCATCGGGGCTGAGGGCGATGGCGTACGGCTGTCGCCCTGCCTGGGCCGAGTTCGTAACCGCTGCCTTTTCGAGATCGATCGAGACGACGCGTTGATGCGCGATGTCGAGGGCGTAGAGGGTTTGTCCATTTTTGGTCAACGCGAGGTCGACCACGAACGGATCTTTATGCTTCTCATCCTTGACCGAGATTCTCTTTTCAATCGTCCAATCTGCGGTGTTGTAAACAACAATGTCGCCGCTTTCACCGCCGCCCATGATGAAGCGCTTGCCATCTTTTGTATAAGTTCCGCATATCGAACCTTCCTTAAACGGCACCAACTTCTGGGTTGGTTTGTCCTGAGTGAGGTCGAAGACGCTGAGTCCGGCCTCGTGAATCCCGACCGCAGTTTTCTCGTCGGGCGAGAGTTCGACCCGCCATAGATTCTCACGGGTGTACATGCGCTTTCCGCCGGGAGTAATGATGCGGCCATTGGGAAGGATGGTCTCACCGTCGAACTTGGTGACGGCGAAACGGTTTCCAGCGGGAGCTTCGAATTGCGGTTGTTGGCCGAGAAGGAAGGCCGTGAGAAGGGTCAGCACTCCCGTAAGGATAAGGGTTTGGCGTGTTAGCGTTCTAGTCCAGAAATGGTTATTGACCGAATCTTAATGGGCGCCGGATAGGTATGAGTAAGTAAGCAATGGATTCGTTGACCAAACAAGATCAGGAGCAATTGGGAATGCTGGCGACGGCCTTTCGGGTGGTTGGAGGGCTGTGTGCTCTATGCGTCAACTTCGCTTGGATCCACGTGTTCGTCGGCGTCGCAAGTTTCTTTACTGGAGTTGGACTCTCGACATCGCCGAGCGCGAAAAACGACATGGCGGGTGGAGTCGCGGCTTCGGCGTTTGGCGTCATCTTCGTCTTCGCGGGTCTCGCGGTGATCCTTAGCGGCTACGCGATGGGGTACTTCGGATTTCGGGCGGCGAAGGCGATGGAAAATCGTCGTGAGTGGAAGCTGTGCTTCGGAACTTCGATCGCGTTCATGCTGTTCCAACCGCTAGGGTTGGCGCTGGGAATCTTGGCCCTGATTGTTTTGTCGAGGCCAACAGTGAAGGAGACATTCGGAGCAGCATGAGTTCGTCCACTTTGCATACGGCTGCATCCACCTATCGATTCATCGGAACATTTCTGGGGCTCGGTGCCGCAGTTATCGGCGTCGTTTATGGTTCGTGGGCGCTTTATATGGTCAAGCACGATCCAGTCGCCGCAGCGGGCGTCCACCATGGATCTCTCAACCCGTATTACACCAAGGCGTTTTTAGGGGTGATTCTGGCGTTTTTTGGCGAAGGATTTTTCTTCCTTTGCCTTTGGGTCGCACGCCGGATTCGTCGTCAACAAACCAGCAAGTGAACACGCTCTGCTCTGCGCCCCATCCGGGTCGGGGCTGGGCGTGACCGTCCAGGGGTCTTCGCTCGCTTCCTCCTTCGCTAAAGCTTCGGCGGACAAGCACTCGCTACGACACCATGGCTACGGGCCGCGATCCTCCGGATCGATAAGCAAGGACTGAAGATAGGTCGCGTCTATTCCGCGGAACCGTGCCCAGCGCGAAACTTCAAATATTCCCCCTCACCCTAAATCCCTCTCCCCACAGGGGCGAGGGACTTGAGAGCATCATTCGTTCACAAACAAAAAAGCCCTTCTCGAATCGAGAAGGGCTCTTCCGAAACTATATGAGACTTATCGTTCGACTTCGCTCTTCGTGCCGCGTCGAACGACGAGGAACTTGATTCGGCTCGGCTCGAACCGCTCTTTCAGCAATTCGACCGCTCGGCGAACCTTGACGGTGCCACCGCAGTAGAACAGGTCCACGGCCGCGTAGCCATGCTCTGGCCACGTGTGAATCGTATAGTGCGACTCCTGAATGATGACCGCACCAGAAACTCCGTACGGTTTGAATTCCTTGAAACATTCGGCGACGATCGTCGCTTCGGAAACAGCCGCCGCAGCAACCATCGCGTCTCCAACCGTGTCATCCTTCTCGAGCGTCCGGCCATTGCAGCCGAAGAGTTCGATGAGAAGATGGGAACCCAGAGAAGGCTCTTCGCCAAGGCGGAACGGAAGACCTTCCGTATCCTTGTCGAGCCACTCATTAAAAGCGTTTTCGTCGTCGCACTGAATCATCGTCCAGCCGTCTTCATTGATGATTCGCGGCGGGGCCATCATGTTCGATGGTTTGATTTTTGGCTTCGGCTCGAATAAGCTTCGAAGCCAGCCCATAAAGCCCAGTTTGTCTGGGTCAGCTGCCAGAGATGCGACGCAAAGTCCGCTAGCCAAAATTATGAATAAGTTTGTCAATCACACATTCCTCAATTTCTTACCGTGCGCAGACACAAGATTGCTCTTGCGCGGAAAACCTGACGAGATTGGGACGATTTGAATCGAGCGACCTTGTGCGGTTGGTTCGAGCACTCCGTTGAGCTTCCCCGGTTGCCATCCGTCAATCTCATCTCTTCGTCTAAGTTTTCGCCTTTTGTGGTTTTGACACCACAGAAGCCACTCGGTTGCCCGTGTGACGCAATTTCAAAATATACCACTTTTGAACCGTATGTCAACTAAACACACCTACATTCCAGCAATAGTTCCGTCGTTCATTAACAATGTTCGGTCGGCTGAGGCCAGCATTCCAGGGTCGTGAGTGACCATGATCAGCGAGCCTTGCTTGCGATGGCGGTTGATCATATCTACCACCAACTCCCCATTCGTATGATCCAGTGCCGCCGTCGGCTCATCGGCAAAGATCACTTCCGGGTCGTTGATGAGGGCTCTTGCAACACATACGCGCTGCCTCTCGCCGCCGCTTAGCTCGTGGGGAAAACGCCCCAGTTTCTCCGCTAAGCCCAGGTCGGCCAGGAGATCCTGTGCCCGTCCAATTGGTTGACTCGATACCGACATCACATTTTCCAACGCCGTGAGATATCCCAAGAGATACGGCTGCTGGAAAACAAATCCAAAAGACGTTAGCCGCAACAGGGCCCGGGCGTGGTCATCCATGTCCGCCAGGTCGCGGCCCTTCAC
>CAMFIS010000217.1 GCA_945952345.1 uncultured Fimbriimonas sp. | reverse complement strand
AACCGGAGAAGTTTTAGCCGCCCTCAGCCAAGCCTTGGACATGGTGGAGGGGCAACCCGCCGGACACGCGTTCCGCACTTCCCGCATCTCGCACGCTTTGGCTCTGAAGCTTGGGCTGCTCGAACAGAGCTGCACCGACGCGTTCTTCGCCTCGCTCATCAAAGACTCGGGATGCAGCAACAACTCGGTGCGGATCCACAAGATATTCGGTGGAGACGAATTGCTGAAGAAGAAGGCGGTGAAGTTCGTCGACTGGAGCAATCCCGTCGATTCGATTAAGTACGCGCTTTCGCACATCGAGTGGGGCGAGTCGGTACCGCAGAAACTGCGCAAATTTGCCTCCATCGTCGGTCCGCCCAACAAGATCATGAACGAGGTGACGGCGGCGAGATGTACTCGCGGAGCGGCGATCGCACTTGAACTCGGGTTCAACTTCGAAGTCGCGGCTGCGATCCAGGCTCTCGACGAGCATTGGGACGGCAAAGGATCACCCCGAGGACTGAAGGGAGACGCGATTCCCGTTCTCGCTCAAGTCTTGTGCCTCGCCCAAACCATCGAGGTTTTCGTCACGACCTTCGGTGTGTATGCCAGCCAGGAGATGGTTCGGGAGCGGTCGGGCCGGTGGTTCTCGCCGGCGGTTGCCGAAGTTGGGCTCGCACTTTTGAGCGAGGAAGGCTTTTGGGTCGATCATTTTCGGCACGTGCAAGGTGAGCAGGTCGACTACCCTGTTCCGCCCGAGACATTGCGTCGGGACACTTCGCTCGAAACCGTTTGCCAATGCTTCGCCAAGATCGTCGACGCGAAGTCGGCATTCACGGGTGAGCATTCGACGCGCGTGACCGCCTATGCGCTAGAGCTGGCAGCGTACTTCGGTTTCGCCAAAGAGCGCATCCTGACCCTCGAACACGCTGCTCTCCTCCACGATATCGGAAAGCTCGGCGTTCCCAACTCGATCCTGGAAAAACCTGCGCGGTTAACGACGGAAGAGTTCGACCAGGTGAAGGCGCACCCCCGCATGTCGGCCGAGATTTTGTCCTCGATTCGAGGCTGGGACCGGGTGACGCAGATCGCCTCGGCCCACCACGAACGTCTCGACGGCAAAGGGTATTGGCAAGGCCTGACCAGCGATCAGCTGGATTTGGACATGCGAATTCTGACGGTGTCGGACGTGTTCGACGCTCTTACCGCCAAGCGTCCGTACCGCGAGCCAATGACGAAGGAAGATGCGATTGCATTGATGCGCAAGGATGAGGAAACGGCCTTTGATCCCGAGTGCCTTCGGGCGCTGGAAGTCATTCATCTGAGGGATGAAAACGGGGATTTGCAGAGAGCGGCGTAGGGTTTCAGTGATTCTTAAGCGGTCCCACCCCCACCGGTTCGCTCGTACCTCGCTTACCGACACCCCCAGGGGTGTAGCGTGGTTAGTACCTTTCTACTAATTGGTCGTATGTCGTCGCGCGATTGATTTCCTTTTGGGGAAATAGCCAGCGCTACACCCCTGGGGGTGTCGGTGAGCGGAATTCGGAAAGTCATTCGAGGGATGCTCAACCGCGAACCGATGGGGGTGTGATGGTCTCTGATCAAGAAAGACTCGGTAACATGCTCAAATGGCGGATCACGACAAGCAGCCTGACTTTCTCGTTGAGTTCGCCAAACAAAATCGAAAGCACTTATCACTTCCCGAAAAGCTGCTTTGGAAACGTGTCAAATTTTCGTCTCAACAAGAACTTCACATCAAGCGTCAGATACCAATTCTTGGGAGGTACATCCTCGACTTCTTCTACGAGGACCTCCAGCTAGCCATTGAAATCGACGGAGCTGGACCCCATTCGTTCAAAGCCGAGGAAGATGAAATTCGTCAACAAGAGATCGAGACGACCGGAATTGCTTTCTTGCGAATACCGGCACGATTTATCCTTCGCGAGCCAGACAACGCGGCAGCGTTTGTACTGAGCGTTTGTCGAGGTGAGATTTCGCTGGACGAGTTAGATGAATCTTATTTGTAAAGGCTGTCCCACCCCCACCGGTTCGCTCGTACCTCGCTTACCGACACCCCCACCGGTTCGCTCGTACCTCGCTTACCGACACCCCCAGGGGTGTAGCGTGGTTAGCTTCCTGATAGTAATATGTCCGCGCGAAGTCAAGCACTAATCAAGGGCAAGTAGCTAACGCCCCACCCCTAAGGTGTCGATGAGCGCGACTGCATCCCGGTTCTCTAAGAATGCCCAACAAAGCGAATCGGTGGGGTTGGGACAGCCTTTTAGTTAAGAATGGGACTTCGCCAACAACACGGTCCTCAACAGACTCGCGGTATACATCAGTTTCAATTGCTCGTTCTTCTTCGGCGGGCGGTTCCACCACTCGCCGAGCAGACCATCGCTATTCCTGCTTTTTGCATAGACCGCTTCACAAATCGGCTCTATCCAGTCTTTGCTCGCAGAATTCTGGTTTGCTGCGACGAGTTCTAGACGAGAGATTTCGTCGGTTGTCCGGTATTCCGCCTCGATAAGATGCATCGCAAACATTCCCGGATTGCTCACCAAGTGCGTGCTCGGCACGATCCACTTCTTCGCCGCGCTTTGACTAAGCGCAAAGAGCGAGCGCAACTTTGAATCGGATGCGGCCTCCAAATCGGAGCACTTCGCCTCCATCAGCATGGCCGTGTTATAACTCCACTTTGTCCTATCAATCGTCCCGTCGAGCTTGATATTGTCCGATACCAGAGAGTCTTCGGGATCGATCAGCTTTTCGGTCCACTTCATCCAGCGAGTAGCCGAATCTCGATAGATTTGATCCTTGGTTACGGAATAAAGTTGGAATGCCAAACACGCGCCCGGACCTGATACACAGGCGTTCTTGCTCTTCTTGTCGTTCTCGTGCCAATAGATTCCGCCGCCGAGCTTGTCGTCTTCCCCACTCACCACAAACGTAAATGCCCGCTGCGCGACTTCGATGTACTTCTTATCCTTGATCGCGTCATACGCCTCCATCGCCGCAAGCCCCACCCAGGCGTTGTCATCGTAATACCGGTCCGGATTTCGGCCTTGGCCGGGCAGAACCGCATAACCGCCGGGAGCCTTCGTAGTCCAATACTTCTCGAGCCCCTCGAACGCCGCTTCCATCCTAGGCTTATAGGTCGCCGGGTCGACGCGAGCGCCGATGGCAAAAGTCGACATCAGGACGGTGTAGCCCCACAGAAAAACGTGGTCCTGCTTGCCGTCCATCTCCCGCCAGGTCTTGGTCTCGGCGTTATAGAAATGCTTATCCAGAGTCGCCAGCAACGCCCGTTCCATCTCGTCGCCTTTGGGCCAAGAAGACTGAATCCCAGCAAGAGCGATGAGGGTGGAGAGCATAGATTGATTATAAAGCAGGATCAATTTAATGGTGCTGGTTACGCGCAATTGACACCCCCGCCGATTCGCCTACGGCCCGCTCATCGACACCCCCAGGGGTGTAGCGTTGGCGATTCACCAGGAAGGAGGTGTGCTGATTTTCGATCGTTCGAGATTGCCGATCGCAGGAATTAACCAAGCTCCACCCCTGGGGGTGTCGATGAGCGACAGGTAGTTATGACTTGAAATGGAACAACTCGAAGGGAATCGGTGGGGGTAGGACGGCCCCTTGATGCCGAGACATCCTTCCTCGCGGCCACCATATCCAACAACGTTAGAACCGTGTAAGATTGAAAGCACTTTGATCGCACTCACACTCGCAGCCCTCCTCGCCACTCCGCTTCAAGAAAAGCTCGACGGAAACCTAACTCTTCTCATTAGCGACCAAATGAATGTTGGAGATAAGAATATCGTTCGCGCTCGAATAACATCGTCTGGCGGACCTACCTCGGGCAGCAAGCTTTCATTAAACATCGCCCAAACCGATTCATCAGGTGTGGCCAGAACAGCAACCAGAGCAAGCATGGTCGCATTCAATTCCTTTTCCGACGTATATTTTGCAACGGTTGCAGCCAAGCCAGGCCGGTGTACGATTAACTTCACCGCAACTTCCGACTCAAAGGCGACTTGGAAAGGCACGCTTACTTACAATGTTGTCGACAACATAAGCAAGGCGAAGGCAAAAGATAGTTCTCTTGTGCCAGGAAATTATGTCTCGCTTCCGGCCGATGACCTGTCAACTCAGTACGCGGCTGGACTGACCGTTTCGCAGGGGCCCGGTACGAACCAAAATTTGGTCGGGTGGTTTGCTCCAGCTAAGGGTTCAGGCGTACATTTGCAGTGGAAAGCGGTAAAGGATTCTATGAAGTCCTCGATCGACATAAATATGACTGGCACCGACGAAAACGGAGCGGAAATCCAAGCCAAAGGCACCTTTGCACCATTGTCCGGAGGCAAACTCGCAATGATGGAAGTTGTTATTCCAAATCACCGCGTATTTGACATCTTCTTCTACAAGAAGTAGGTCCTATTTCTCTTCAAAAACCA
This sequence comes from uncultured Fimbriimonas sp., assembly GCA_945952345.1. Classification (GTDB taxonomy): domain Bacteria; phylum Armatimonadota; class Fimbriimonadia; order Fimbriimonadales; family Fimbriimonadaceae; genus Fimbriimonas. The sequence goes on along the minus strand of CAMFIS010000217.1, from coordinate 1,808 downwards.
GATTGCCCCACTGATCGTACGGATTGGCGTAGGTGTCGAACGGATCGCTCAGGTCGACGAACCGTTGGCGGTCGATCTGGGCGTAGTTCCAGTCAAATGCGTAGATGGGTGAGCCTTTGCGCTTGCTCACCATCTCGACTAGCTTGCCCCGGCCCTTCGCGCGCGTGTCCTGAGGCGGGTCGGTTTGGGCGACCATGATCTCGACTTCCTTGGTGAGCCGCTTCGGCGTGAGTCCGTAGAATAGCGATTGGGCCGGGTCGATGTTGTGATACTCAAGGTCGACGGAGTGGAGTCCGTCATCGTCCCAGCCGACTCCGGCTTCGGCCATGTACTGCTCGCAAATCTTCCGCTTGGCCACCCAATCCAGTCGGTCGTCCATCACGAGCGGGTCGCTGGCTAGCTGATCCAAAGTCGCTTTCCACTCGCGAAGGATCCAATCGGTTTGCTCGCTCTCACCTGCCAAGCATTCGGCGGCTTCGAGGAACATGCGTTGAACCTCGATCGCGTTTGATGGCCGACCGTCGATCATTTCGACCTCCCACTTGTAGGCGGGGTCTCGCGAGATGTCGCGGATAGCTGCGAGCGGATTGGCGAGGAGGCAGTTGGCGTCCATCAAGCCCGCTTCGCAAACCCGGATGGCAAGGAGAGTCGCGCCAATCTTGAGGGCGTACGCATATTCGTTTTGGTTCGCTTCGCCGAATAGCAGATGCAGGCGCGTCATGCCGTTCTGCGAGTACATCGTCTCCCACTTCGGGTTGATCAAAGCACGGTTGAAGCGAACCCGCGAGGCGACAGTTTTCAGGATGTGGTCCGCGCGCTGGCTGAGCTGGAACTCCACGGTTGGGTCGGCCATGACGCCATACACGTGCGAAACCCAGATGTAATCCACTGGATTGTCGTGCATCTGCTTCGAGGTCGGCGCCTCGCCCGCATAAAGGATGTGTCCACCCACGCGACCTACTCCGGCGTAGATTTGGCGCGTCACCAAGAACGGCACAAGGAAGTGGAGATGCCCGTTCAGCAGTTCGTCGTGAGCTTGAACCAGAAAGTTCTCGTGGCAGCCGAAAGTGTGGCCGCCAAAGTGGTCGATCGAGTTGTTGTATATCGCGATGGAATCTTGAAGTTGGAGTTCCTTCATCGCCTGTACGATCAGCCTTTGGCCCGCGCGGTCGTTGGCGATGAGGTCCTTGATCGAGCGGCATTCAGCGGTGGCGTACTCGAGGTGGGATCCGACCGCATCGACGTAGAGTCTGGCTCCGTTGCAAAGGAAGCCGCCGCTTTGGGCTGGTTCAAACACATCGTCGCGAGCATGGTAGTCGATTGCGCCGATTTTGCGCTCGAAGAACAGATGGTCCTTCAGTTCCTCGACTACGTCTTCCGGTCGGCCCAGATCGTCGTCCATGACGAGGCAACCGAATTCGGTTTCGACGCCAAAGATTCGATCGCTGGACATGGGATATTCCATATTACGTCAGCGGCTCGACAAATCTCTCACCACCAAACGTCTCGGCGCAAGCATCGAGGGCCACGAGTGCGTGATACCACGGCTGACCAGGTTCACAAATGTCCTCTCGCATCCGGCATAGGCTCCACGCCCACACGCGAAACGGCGAGACTCCCAGCGCCATCGCGACGGATTCGATCCTCATTTCATAAGCATCGACGGATCGAGTCGCCAGGTTTTCCATGGGGTTGCAGACAAACGCGGCGCCCTCGACTGCAGGATCGCCAACCAGGCCTTTCGCATCGATCACCATCCATCCGTCGCCGTGCCGCAAGATGTTCGAATGATGCAGATCGCCATGGAG
>CAMFIS010000216.1 GCA_945952345.1 uncultured Fimbriimonas sp. | reverse complement strand
ATCTTATCGATCGCAGGCCCCGCGTGGATGTACAAGAACACGACTCGCGGAGAAGCAAGCTGCTGCAGGGCGGAAAGTTCGGTCGAGAACACGATGCCTCGCTCGACCAAATCCGGCGTCGGATCGTGAAGGTCGATTCCTACGACTTTGTAGCCTTTCCCCATAGCTTGCCAGCCAAGACCACCACCCATTCTCCCTAACCCAACGACACCAAACTCTTTCATCAGTACTATTGTATTTGTTTCACCGCGACATGCAACCGTTGGCGGGTCCTTTTCGTTGTTACGGGTACCCTATCTATTCCCGCCAAGGACTTTCCCAAGCATGCTCGAATTCTTTCAACACCTCGACACTCACTTGGGGGATGCGATCAAAACTTATGGCGCGTGGGTCTACGCAATTCTCGCGGGCGTCATTTTTCTCGAAACTGCGGTTGTCATCTTTCCTTTCTTGCCGGGCGACTCGCTGCTGTTCGCCGTTGGCGTTGTCGCTGGTGACGAACGCAAGGGTCTTAACATATGGGCCCTGTTCCTGCTGCTAAGCGCGGCGGCGGTTGGTGGAAACGTCGTCAACTACTGGCTTGGACGGTTCTTCGGAAAGCGGCTCTTCCAGAACCCGAAAGCAAAGTTCTTCAGCCCAAAGAACCTGGCTAAGACTCATGAGTTTTTCGAGAACTACGGCGGGAAGGCGATTGTCATCACGCGATTCGTTCCCGTGATTCGCGCGTTCGCGCCTTTTGTTGCGGGCATGGGCGCGATGGAATTTGCTCCATTCATGTTCTTCAATGTCATCGGTGGCGTGGCATGGGTCGCGGTCTGCATGTTCATGGGCGTGTTCCTTGGCGAGCAGCCGTTCATCAAAGCCCATCCAGATATTGCCATCCTCGCATTGGTCGGAATCTCGGTCCTACCCATGATCTTTGAGTACATCATGCACCGGCGACGCAAGAAGAACGATCACTCGCACCAGCTCAAAGAAGACGAAGCCGAGACACAATCCGGCAACGAGAACTAGTCAGACAGAACCTTGTCGTATACCTGCATCAACTTGGCGACGTGTAGTTCCATCGTGATCGGATTCATCCAGTAGTTCCGGTAACCGGCCTCACTCAGCGACTTCACCACATCGTCGTGGGCGCACTCCTTAAGGCGGCGAACAAGGGAGTCGATATTTCCGGCCTCGAAAACCAGCCCATGATGGAATCGATCCACCGCGTCGGTGGCGGCAGAAACATCCGAGATAATCACCGGGATACCCATCGCGGCGGCTTCGTCGATAACTAGGGGCTGCCCCTCATACCAAACCGAGGGGAAAATGAGTGCTCGGACACTCTGGAGTATTTCCTTCACTTCGGCTGGTTTGCGCCAACCCATCATGTTCGCGTTGGGATTGACGGCCATGATTTCGTCCACCAGTGGGCCGGTTCCGATGAACATCATCGGGACGCCTGCGACATGGGTTGCCCGAGCCGCCGTCAACGGATCCTTCTCGGGTGAGTACCGGCCGACAAACGCATAAGTTGAATTCTTCTCCACTTCCACTCGCGGGCCCTGGTCCACGTCGACAAAGTTGGGAACGAAGTGGATCTTTGTTTCGGGCGGCAAATAGGGCTTGAGAACTTTCTCTGTGGTCGGCCCGATCACGATGAGGTGCTTCAGCTTCGCCGGAATCTTTGCGCGGTTGACCTGCAGGTAGAAGCGGGCAATGAACCAGTTGCGCTTCACCCAACTTCCCGTCGTGCATGGCGTTCGAACACACATCTCCGAGCCGCCTTTGAGATGGCAGATGCTCTTGGTTCGGTGGTTATAGAAACCCGCCAATGGGCAAGCCAAGCCATAGTCGTGAACCGTGAAAACGAATTTGAATCCTCGCCGAAAAACCTCCGGCATGAAGCTGAGGGTAAGGCCGTCGCGCCAAGAGTGGATGTGAATGACGGTGTCCTTGGGATCGTGGTCGTCGAGAACTTGAGCGAACTTCGCAGCGGCGTCTTTGTTCCAAAGTCCACCCAGGGCAGATTTGAAATAAGATTGATCGGTTACCTTTTGTTGTCCGAGGGAGACCACCTCAAGGTTCTCGTGATCGAGCAAGAAGGCGGCAGGTTCGCCGATGCTGGTGAAGACGGTGACTTTCTCGCATACCTCGGCAAGCGCACGCGCGGATTCGAGAGCGACCTTGCCCGCCCCACCGTTCACCATGGCGTAATCCGAAACGACGATGACCCTCATCGCTACTCTAAACCGATCCAACCCACTGCATCAAGAATATCGTTAAACTGCCGCATTCCTGGCGGAAGGTTCGCAATAAATTGCTCGCCGTACCGCTTAGTCTGGATCCGAGGATCGAGAAGCGCCAGAATTCCCTTGTCATTTTCGGATCGAATGAGCCGTCCCGCACCTTGGCGCATGATTATTTTTGCATTCGGAAGGGTGTGAGATTGGAAAGGATCCATTCCTTGTTGGGCTAAATAGGCCATTCGGGCAATCATCGATGGTTCGACCGGTACTTCGAACGGGATGCGAACAAGCGCGACGCAACTGCACGTTTCGCCCGGAGCATCGAAGCCGGTCCAAAACGAACGCAACGCGAAGAGCGAAGCAAAGATGTTTTTCTTGAACTGCTCGCCCACCATCGCGACGCCGGTTCGACCTTGGACCAAGATGGGAAGGTCTTCGCTCACCTCCATGAAGGCGTAGACGCCTTCCATCTCCTTGCGAGAGTGGAACAAGGCGAGCGTTCGTCCCTGGCATGCTTCGATGATTTGCGACAGTTCGCGAGCGATGGCCCGGTAATAGGTCTGCTCTCCCGCTCCTCGACTCAGTGTGGGATCGGGAATCGCGTCTCGCTTGGGCATGTAGACCGCACACTGAAGCGAGTGGTCGAAGGGTGACGGAAGGACTTCCTCAAACATCGGCTTCGTTCCCGTCAACTGCTTGAAGTAGTCGAATTCGTTGTCGACCTGCAGTGTGGCCGAAAGGCAAGCATAGGGAACGCGGTCCCATATGAGGCCCGTTAGCGGCTCACGAAGATCGATGTAGTCTCGGCGCAGGATGACCTCCGAACGTGGGTTGCCAATATAGCTAACCGCAGCTCCGGAGGGACGAGAAAGTTCATGCGCCCCTGCGGCGAAGTCCCGAACATAACTGATGTAATTACGCGAGGAGTCGGCGATGGTCTTGGCTTCCGGGTGCTTGCCCTCTTGTCGGTATCGCTCGACTCGGAGAACGGCGTCGGTGCTCAGGCGGTCACAGGCATTACGAACCCTTTCCGCGATGCTCTCGACCTGGGTCAGGTACTGCTTAGCGTGAGCCCGCTGGACGGCAGGATGATCGTCGATCTCTTCCGGCGTCACCGCTACAATGCCACCGTGTTCGAGCTGCATTCCTAGAGCCACCAATTCCTTCTGAGCGACTTGAACCTGATGTCGAAGCTCTTCCCCTTTCTCGTGCCACTCGCGTCGCTCGCCGGTCACTTCAGCCAAAGGGACCACAAGGTTTTCCAGACGGTTCGCAATACCAGTGAGTGACCCAAGGCGAGAGCCGCTGAGTTCGAATTCCAGGCCATTCAGAGCTGCCGACGGGAAGTCGTGAGCTTCATCGAGAACGAGGAAGTCGTACTTGAAAAGCATGCCTTCTCGCTCGGCTTCGGGGTCTGAGCTTGCGGCGTCCTGAATCACCACGCTATGGTTCGTGATGATAACCTTGGCCTTCTCCAACTTCTTTCGGGCTTGGTAGTAGAAGCAATCGTCATAGGCTGGACATGCCCGGGCGGGGCAGACGGGCGGGACCGCAATCTGCGGCCAGAGCTTGTTGATTTCGCGATCGGGCTTGCGGATCAGCCGCCGAAATTCGTTTTCGACGCCTTCTTCCGCTCCCAATTGGAACGACTCGACCTCTCCTGGCATATGCTCGTCCATCGCCATGAGGCACACGTATCGTTGTCGGCCGATGAGGAAGGCAGTGGGAACATGGGCATCGAAAAGGCTGAGGGCAAGCGGGAGGTCTTTGCGCCAATATTGATCGGCGAGAACGTTGGTATAGGTTGCGATGACCGTTCGCTTATCGTTCGCGATCGCATTGGCAATGGCGGGAATTAGGGTCGCGAGAGATTTTCCGAGACCGGTGGGAGCCTCGAAGAGGCCAGTCGAGCCTTGCTCGATAAGATCGGACAGGAGGAGTGAGAGTTGGACTTGGTCGTGTCGAGTCTCGAATCCCGAACGTTGTGCGAGGCGCTCAAACGCCAGTTGCACAAGTTCTTGAGCGGTCATGAGTAGTTATCAGTATACGGGAGTCGGGATGAGGGAAGTCAGCAGTCAACAGTCGGCAGTCTGCAGATTGAAGCGGCACAACCGGAGTGCTGCCTCGGGGCGAAATGATGAAGGCAAGCATTATCAGATTCCCAAGCCGCCGCCCTGAGGCTAATAAGGTCCATTAGCCTCAGGGCCGCTACGGACTCCTTCGAATATCGGACCTCCGCAATTGGACCTAGGCAGCGGTTCGAATCACCGGTTGATTTTGATCGTTGCCGAGAAGCTTCCAATTGTCGACGAACCAGCGCCGAAAGTGCGGCAGTTTGTCGGGCGAGCGGGCACCCCTCCTTCGCGGAGGGGACTTAATCTTTTACGTCGCGAACGCCTTAGACGCCAACGGGCTCTTCTTTCTTCGCCTCAACCGAGGCTACCGCTTTTCCCACAATGTCTCGAGGTCGGAGCGGGATGCCCTGCATGTCGGGCTCACGGACCCGCCACTTGAGCCATGCCATCACGATCTGCTGCCGAGTTGGCAAGTTGAGATCGCGAGCCAGGCCAACGGCGCGGAGGGATTTGATCACAATTGCGCTCGGGTCGAACTGCCAGCCAAACACGCCGTGCTGAGCCCACAGCTCAGACTTGTGGTGGGTGTTATGTCCACCTTCTCCGAGGGCGAGGATCTCGATCACTGCGTTATTGCGCGAGTTATCCGGCACTTCGAACGGCGTTTCGCCCCACAGGTGGCAAACCGAGTTAACGCAAAAAGTAACCCAGTTTACAAATGTCGCTCGGGCGAGCGATTCCCAGATAGAGATTCCACCAAGGTAATAGGGGATGGCGAAGCTAGCGATGAGAATTCCGAAGTACAGAACCGGGTTGCTCATCAACGTCACGACCGAGTCTTGCTCGATGCCGACGATGACATCCACAAAGCGGGCCCAGCGCTTCTTAATAAGCGTTTCGGTGGAGACGACGATCTCACCTTGTGCGTTTCGAACTTCCCAGTGATCGCGGTCTTCCGGTCGATACTTGAAAGTGGCGGGATCGGGAGATTTACTGAGTAGGTCTTCCTTCCACTGCTCGATCGTCATACCCTTCGGCCGACGCAGGCTGGGTTCGCGGAACGCCCACATCACAAAAGAGTGCATGAAGCCGTTGAACTGCTCCATGAAGATCGCGCGTTTGGATTCTTCGAAGACGTATGGGCTGTGCACGTCGGCAGTGGTTTCACCAAAAGCGTGGTGCTTGCTATGCTTCTTCATCCACTCGCCCGGGAGGCCTTGGATGGCGACGGCGCCCATGCCGAAGAAGATCGCTCGCATGACGGGACTGGTTTTGAAACTGGGGTGAGTGCCGACACGGTGGTAGCCGATCGTGATTCCGAAGCCGGCGATGAGCCACATTCCGAAGAACCACCAAAAGTGCGCGTGGTGCAGCGAGTTCATGCCCCAGAAGAAGGGCACGAGGGCGGCGGCAAAAGCAAAACGGTATGCGGAGCGGAGGATGCGGTGGTTCAGCGCCTTGCGGACCAGCTTTGGGTGCCTTGCCTTGAGCGGCTTGCTTCGTTCGGAGAATTCTTTGTAGGTTGCGACCCACGGATAGCGGCGGAATTTAGGCCGGACCCACTTGATATGAGCACCCACAAGGGCGACCAAGTAGGCGAGCCAAAGCAAGGTCATGCCGAATTTCGGCAGGTTGTGGAGAGCCTGGTAAAGAACGACCAAGCCGCCGATAGGCGGCAAGATAATGAAGAATCCGACAATGGCTTGCTCGAAGCGTCGGTTGGATGCGGAGGATGTACTCACTGCGTGTTGACCTTTGTCGGGAGAGGCTCCGTTACCTGACCCAAATTGATTTTGGTTGGCGGGGTATAGATTTTTTACGGAGCCTGGGCGATTAGCGTTCGAAGTCCTTTATTGATAGGACGTGGAAAATGACCTCTTAGACGGTGCCTTCGGGGAACCAAAGCGACAATTCTCGGGCCGCAGCATCAGGATCGCTACTGCTGTGCGTGAGG
>CAMFIS010000215.1 GCA_945952345.1 uncultured Fimbriimonas sp. | reverse complement strand
ACGACACGAACTCGTTTGCGAATGCGTTGAAATATGTTTTGCGTCAAGACCCGGACGTGATCCTGGTTGGCGAGATGCGCGATCTTGAGACGATTCACCTGGCGATTACCGCAGCCGAGACTGGCCACTTGGTCTTTGGAACGTTGCACACAGTAGACGCCGTGCAAACGGTCGATCGTATCGTCGACGTGTTTCCGACTCACCAGCAGCAGCAGGTGCGGATGCAACTATCGGTCAACCTGGTAGGTGTCATTTCCCAAACGCTTCTCAGGCGAGCCGATGGCCGTGGCCGCGTGGCGGCGTTTGAGACGCTGGTGGCAACTGGCGCGGTGAGAAACTTGATTCGAGAAAACAAAACCTTCCAGATCAGCTCTCTGATTCAGACCGGTGGCCGGGCCAAGATGCAGTCCCTCGATCAGAACATGGCGCGCTTGGTGGAGAACGGAATCGTAACTTACGAAGAAGCCAAGGCGAGGGCGAAAGATGCCAGCGAATTTGAACGATTGGTTAACTTGAATAAACCGGCGGGTCAAGCAACAACCGCAACGAGCCAACCGAACCAAAGTAACAAACCACAGCCATCAGCTCCGAGTGTGCGTGGCGCTCAATTCCGGCCGGGTTATCAATCTAAATGATTGATCCCGCGCTCTTCCAGGAAAACGAGAGGACTGCGCCGACGACCGACGAGCGGAAGTTCGTCGATGTCGGGTCGCTCGATTGCGAGTGCGGCAAGACAATCGAGTCGGTAACAATTGCTTACGAAACCTGGGGTCAGTTGAACGAGGACCGGTCCAATGCCATCCTCGTTTGCCATGCTCTAAGTGGCGATGCCCATGCGATTGGTTGGTGGGACCGACTTATCGGCCCGGGAAAAGCGATTGACACCGATCTGTACTTCGTGATTGGCAGCAATGTAATTGGAGGCTGTCAAGGTTCGACAGGACCGGCATCATTGGCTCCTGACGGCAAGCCATATGGGTCTCGATTCCCGATGGTGACGGTGGGAGACATGGTGGAAGCCCAATCTCGATTGCTCGATCACCTCGGCATTGAGCAGTTGCTTTGTGTCGCCGGGGGATCGATGGGTGGGATGCAGGGGCTGGAATGGACGTCGCGATTTCCTCACCGAGTCCGCAAGGCTTTCATCACCGCTTCTTGTGCCCGGCATTCCCCGATGCAAATTGCGATAAACGAGGTAGGCCGGCAGGCGATCATGCGCGACCCAAACTACAACGGCGGAGACTATTACGATGGTGAAACTCCGTCCCATGGCCTCAGTGTGGCGCGAATGGTCGAGCACATTTCCTTCCTAAGTGGAGAGGCGTTTGAGTCTAAGTTTTCTCGACGTCTCCAGGACAAGGAGACGTTCGACATGCACTTTGGAATTGAATTCGAGGTGGAGAGCTATCTCAGCTACCAGGGTGATAAGTTTACGAAGAGGTTCGATGCAAACTCGCTGATGTATCTTACGCGAGCGATCGACTATTACGACTGGCCAGGGGTCTCAGGTGTTCAGGCAGAGTTCCTGTTCACTTCATTCGTGAGCGACTGGCTTTATACGCCGGCGCAGTCGAAGGAGTTGTTTGAACTCGCTTCGGGAGCTGGGCTCACAGCGACGTACGTGAATATCGATTTACCATACGGACACGACGCATTTCTCTTGGACGCTCAGTTCCAGGCACCTTTAGTTCGAGAGTTCCTGTCGGGTTAGCCTACTGACCCGGAGTGTTTTGCTCGGGGATATTGGTCGCCCGGTCCGTTCGCTCTGTGCGGTGTTGGCGAGGAGACGAACCGCGAGTTTCCAAAGCATCGATGACTCGATTCACAATTGGACTGATGAAATCGACGTGTGAAAGCGGCTTTAGAAGCAAGATGAGAAGCGATACAAGAACGGTCGCTCCCAAGACGGTCCCAAACCCAGTCCACAGACCAGCGACGAAGCGAGCGCGGAACGTACTCTGATTCTTAAGGTACGCGGCCATGATCTCGTTTTGCTTCTCCATTCGCTGGGTAAGCGTATCCACTGATGCTATTAGAGTTTTCTCTTGCTCGTCGGTCACTCTAATCATTGGACGGAATTTGACGTCCAATGGTTGTGAAATTTTGCGACTAAGACAGTTCGGCCAGGTCTATTAAAGCCTTCCCAGTGACCCGCTGAAGCGTCCAACCATCAAGTGGCAGAGCTCCAATCTTTCGGTAGAAGGCAATGGATGGTTCATTCCAATCCAGTACAGACCATTCAAATCGGCCACAGTCTCGTTCGATTGCGATTTGGGCTAATCGAGCTAAGATCTTTTTGCCAACACCTAAATTTCGATACTCGGGCTTTACGAAGAGGTCCTCGAGATAGAGTCCAGGCTTGCCCAGGAAGGTCGAGAAGTTGTGAAAGAAGAGGCAGAATCCAACCGGTATATCATCGACGAATGCGATGAGGGACTCAGCATACGGTCTCGTCCCGAACAGGGCCGCTGATACTTGCTCTTCGGTGATAAGGCATTCATGGGCGAGTTTTTCGTATTCGGCCAAGTCTTGGATGAACTGAACAACGAGGTTGGCGTCGTCCGGCAATGCTGGACGGATGCTAATAGCCAATGTCTTTCAACCTCGCCAAGAGTCCAGCTTTCACCATTGGCCATTCTTCGCTGAGGATGCCGTAAAAGGAGGTGTCTCTCCATTCTCCAAAATCGGTGAACCGATGTCGACGGAGAACGCCTTCGTGCTTTGCACCGAGCTTGAGAATTGCTGCCTTGGAGTTTGCGTTACGGTTATCGCACTTGAGCGTAACCTTGGCGCAACCAAGGACTTCAAAGGCGTGAGTGAGCATGAGCAGTTTGCACTCAGGATTGACGTACGTTCCTCGCCACGCGGGTGCATACCAAGTCATGCCAACTTCGACGTGATCGTCTGCCGGACGGATATCCATAAAAGTACTGCCGCCGATCACTTCTCCGGTTTCCAGGAGTTCGCAAGCAAATCCCATCACATTGGGTGAATCGACGATGAAGTCGACGAAGGCACGAAAGCCGTGTTCCGTTTGCTCCATCGGTATCTGAGTCGCGTAATACTTGAAGGTATCAATGGGTGTTACCGCGGCGTAGACCGTGGCATCCTCTCGAACCACGGGCCTCAGTCGTACCTTCTTACCAACCAATGTGGGCGGGTTTAGTTTCGGATTCTCGATCATCTCAGCTCGTAGATGTCCGAAAACTTGTCGGTCGCGTATTCAAGCCAAGCCTTGCTAGACATTGGTTCGCCGACGACATGTTCGACCAGATTCTTCGGCCGCATCATTCGACCATAACCGTACACTCGCTCGCTCAGCCAATCGAGAATACGCCGGTAGGAGCCGCGTTCCATGGCTTCATCGATTCCGTCGACTTCTTCCTTCAGCTTATTCCAAATCTGGACTCCGATGAGGTTGCCATAGCTGTAAGTGGGGAAGTATCCAATCGAGCCTCGGCTCCAGTGGACGTCCTGAAGAACCCCGTCGGTATCGGTTTCGGAAGCAACGCCGAAGTATTCGCGGTATTTCTCTCGCCAAGCTTCGTTTATATCCTTCACCGCCAACTTGCCCGTGAGGATTTCGGACTCGATTTCGAAGCGAACGAGGATGTGGAGGTTGTAGTGCAACTCATCAGATCCGACCCGGATCAGGGTCGGTTCAACGCGGTTATATGCCCGGTAAAAGTCTTCGGTGCCGATCTCGGCGAGGAATGGGAACTGCTCTTGGAACCATACCCAAAAGAAATTCCAGAATGGCCGACTGCGTCCCACGACGTTTTCCCAAGTTCGGCTTTGGGATTCGTGGACAGCAAGGCTCACTCCGCCACAAAGCGGTGTGTATTCCCAGTCGGTTCGTTGATTCTGTTCATACAGAGCGTGCCCCATCTCGTGCAAGCTAGACGACACGATGCCACGAAAGTGGCGGCTTGGACGGGTGGTCATTCTGACGTCGTGTACGGAGAAATTAGTACAAAACGCGTTGGCGGCAATATCTAATCGACCGCGATCGAACTCGAATCCGATGTGACGGATGACTCGTTCCATGCCCACTTTAAGCCTGGGTTGGTCCCAATCTCGAATCAAGAATGAGTCGTCGACTGGACGACCCTCCTCACTTATTCGGCGCACTAGCGCAATAGTGGGATCCTTTAAGCTGCCTAAAGTCGCCGCCGCTTCGGCGTGGGTCGACCCTTCCTCATAGATATCGATCAACGGGTCGTAGATGTGCGCCTTATATCCTAGTGCGGTAGCAGTTTCGCCCGCAATATCGAAAAGCTCTTGATAATGGGGAACCATGCTGGCGAAATCATTGGCTGCTTTGCTGATTCGCCACTGCTGGTAGCCTCGACTAGCGGCCGAAGCCTTTCTCTCAATGAGATCGGCTGGAAGCTTCGTGGCCCTTGCCACGTCGTTCCGGAGGACTCGGAGTTGGGTCTCCTCGAAGGCAGACGCATCGGACATTGCCTTTTCGATTTCATCTCGAAGGCGTCCATCCGTTAAGAGCTGATGCTCAAGCTTTGTGAGTCGAAGAAGGTGCTCAGCTCGAGCAGCGGCTCCACCGGAAGGCATGAGAAGTTGTTGATCCCAACTGAGCAACGAGATCGCTGAGCGGAGCGATTTGATGTCTTGGTAGAGATTCGAGACCCGCTCGTAGGACCGCATCGAGATAGTTTATCCTGCGAAATCAGATGTTGAATCCCAAGTTGTCGAGAATCGTGCGCGTTGACAAATTGTCCTGACTTTCCTCTTCAGCTTCATTGGCTTTTAATGCATCTAGGCTGCAGTTGGTTGTGGATTCTCTGACTCGACATTCTTCGCATTCTGTACGATGTCGCTCCAGAAACTCCTCTTCTTCTTTAGTGAGGGTTCGATCCCGCTTTTCACGCACCAGATTTCCGAATATGTAGCAACGTAGCTTGAGCATTTAGAAGCCGACCTCTTGGACCCAGATTTTTCGAAACTTCTCTCGAGCGAAGTGAAGTCTCGACCGAACTGTGCCCACTGGTATGTTAAGCATACCAGCGATCTCGGAATAGTCGAAATTGTGGACTTCTCTCAAAATCAGGATTGTGCGCATCTGCGGCGCCAACATCGAAAGGGCTCGTTCCACACAAACCTTGGAATCGAGATCCAAGGATTCCGTGAGGCCGTCGTGGAGTTCTGGTACGCAGATGGCTCTCCTCTTTCTTAGACGATCCAAGCACAGCCGCGTTGCGATTCGATACAGATAGTTGCGGAAGGAACAATCGGTACGAATGTGCTGTATTCTCTGGTAGGCCCTTAAAAATGAGTCCTGAACGACATCTTCCGCCTCGTTTCCGTCGCGTAGAATGGATGTGGCCAGCGAAATGATCCCCGCACGGTGCATCTCGACAAGTCTCGAAAGAGCTTCTACATCGCCTGCCTTGACTCTTTCCACCAAAGCGTTCTCGGCAATTGTAATATCCAGGGCTGGTAGGATAGTCGCCATTTACGGGGATTATACGCTCGCAATTAGGATTTGTGTAGGTTGAATATTCGTAAGAACTTAGTTTCATGACATTTTATCTTCCATCGCTCGACCACATAGAAATCTCCAGATTGTTGCGCCAAGGTAAGCAGCCGGTCGAGCTGGAGATTTTGTACTCGGAGGCAGAGGCGCGAGTTGCGGAGGGCATCATCATTTACCGCGGTGGAGTCAAGGCGAAACTGGGTCCCACGACATTAACAACGGATACCCTCATTGTCCGACGCGGTAAGCACGGAGATCCGGACGCGACCGTCGAAGATGACGGGAAGTCTTACACGATGAAGCCGCTGGAAGCAATTGCGACCGGCAAAGTTGATATCGTCGACCCCGACGGCACTATCCACGCCAAAAACATTTGGTTTACATGGGATCAGGAACGGCGAAGTACGGACGAAGTCGTCGCAAAAGCAGAGGACGCCGATATTCATATGGCTACCGTGGACATCAAGGCTGCGTCGATGACCCAGTCTCGAAAGCTCCTACACTTCACCAAGGCCAAGTTGTCCTCTGGCTACGATAATCCACCCCTCTTCCAGTTCGATGCCGATGACGTGGATGTTACACCTGGCAGCCGAGCGAATGCGCATGGAGTTCAGTTCAGAATCCTTGGTCTGAGGTTCCCCAAATTGCCACTGGTCGTGATCTCGCTTGACCCTCGGTCAAATGGGATTCAGCTGCCAAGAATTGGATATCGGCAGGGCGCAGGGCTCGGAACGTCATGGGGTGGCGACTACCTTCTTGACGAAAAGTCGGCGGTGCTCGGCAACATCAATATTTATCCTGAGGCTGTCTCTTATACACATCTCCGAGCCCACGAGACCG
>CAMFIS010000214.1 GCA_945952345.1 uncultured Fimbriimonas sp. | reverse complement strand
AAGGCTGCCATCGAGTTGACCCACGGTTGCCACTGAAATCGTTAGCGTGGTCCGGCTCGTGTTCGAAGGAGACCATCTCGATCCGAAATGCTTCGGCGATGCGGAGGATGCCGCCATAGTTGACCTCTTTGCCAAGCGGGCAAGCCACGATCTCGACGGGCATGCGCGGCATGGTAAGGATTTTCTCGCGCATTCTCTCCGGCGTTTCCTCGACTTGCTGCCACGCCGACTCGATGGTCTCGCGCATTCGCCGCTGTCGTTGCTTGTAGTTCAGCCTCACATTTCCCCCGCTCTGGTTAGATTACTGGAATACCAGCAATTGTAACGGGCTGGATATTTACTAGCCAAGGAATCTACCAGTCACAAGCTGCTAAGCACCCGCACAGGGTGCGCAAGCGAGGAGGGAAAGGTATGTCGAAGCGCAATATGAAAGTAGTCCGATTATTAGAGCCCGAGATGTGCCTGAACTGCCGATTTGCGCAGATCGCCGACGTTGAGACGGCGAGCGGTGGGAAGCAGCGAATGATTTATTGCCGACGACTGGACTGTGATAACTGGGATATGACGAGTGCCGAAACCGCCACGGATGTCCAGGTTCGCGACGACGAAGCAGCTTAGGGCGGGGTAGAAGGTTAAAATCGCGATCGGCCGCAAGGATTCGGCGTGAGGGGTGCAGGAACGGGAGGGCCTGCGCCCCACCTTTGTTTTGCCAGGTTGGGAAACCACTTTCGAATTTGAGGTGTTAGGCCTTGCATGGCCGGTGTACGGATGACGCGACGACAAATGTTGAAATGGGGAAGCTGCGCTCTCATCGGCGGAGTGATTGGCGAGTCTGTGTTGGAGCCTAACCGCATCGAGCAAGTCTCGTTGAAAGTACCGATCAAGGACTTACCCGCAGCATTCGAAGGATTCAAGATCGGCGTACTGAGCGACATTCACTGGGGGCACGCGATCGATTCGATTTACATGGACAAGGTGTGTAAGGCGGTCCTGTCGTTCCAACCCGATTTGATGATCGTTCCCGGAGACTTCCTCCATGGCGAAGACCGCCGAACGCACGTCAAGGCTCGGCTGGAAGGCGTGATCGAACAGTTGGATTCGCCGCATGGAGTTCTCGGTGTGCTGGGTAATCACGACCATTGGATCGGGGCGTCGTATGCTCGCGATCAAGTTCTGAATCATTCCAGGGTGCAGCTCATCGATAATCAACATCGAATCATCGAGCGAGGTGGGGAAGTCATTGCCGTGGGCGGAGTTGGAGATTTGTGGTGCGACCGCGTCGACCTCAAGGGCGCGTTTAAGGATGTCGATCATCGCACGCCTCGGATCCTGCTTTCGCACAACCCTGACGTGGCGGAGTACGCCTATGGCGATTGGGACACGCGGGTGGATTTGCAGATCAGCGGACACACGCATGGCGGACAATATGTTTTGCCCGGGATCTATGATCCGACGTCTCGGGTGAGCAAGTATGGCTCGAAGTTTAACCATGGATTGGTTCAAGGTCGGCGGCACACGGTGTTTGTTTCGAAGGGTGTTGGACGCCCGCATGGGATGCGGTTCATGGCTCCGCCGGACGTGACGTGCTTGACGTTGGTTCGGGCGGGGTAAACCAGTGCGAGTGCGGGGTAGGGGGCGTGAGAAGCGGCAAAACCAGCGGAAGAAGCATCCTGGCTTGACGAGGGGGGGCTGACGTGGCACTGTCAACGACCTCTGCGTTGAACGAGGTGACGCTGCGAGTTGGCAATGTTTCGGCTACCAATTGCACCCCAATTTATGAAAGATAGAATTTGACGTCGCAGCCACAGAGCCCGAGCTATTGGAACAAATCGCAACCCGTGGCGTTTTATCCCTTTACATATCAATGAGGAAGCTCTCTCGTCGAAAGCTGCTGAAACTTGGATTGGGCGCCGGGCTCGTCGGCTGCTTTGGCGAGGCACTGTCGGAGCCGAATCGCGTTGAATCGATTCAGTTTCGATTTCCTGTTAGAGACTTGCCCAAGGAGTTCGAAGGGCTTCGGATCGGGGTGATGAGCGATATCCATTGGGGGCACGTCATCGACCGTGAGTTTATGCGCCGCGCGAGTGAGCAGCTTTTGGCCATGAAGCCGGATATCGTGGCGATTCCTGGTGACTTCTACCATGGTCAAGTGCTGACTCCGGCGAACGCGCCTTCGCTTGCGGGTGCCTTCGACGCTCTTGGCTCGGTGCCGCAGTACGGGGTTCTCGGCAATCATGACCACATGATTGGACGGTCGTTCGTCGAGGATCAGCTGGCGAAGTACACCAAAATTCAGTTGCTCGATAACCGTGGAACCTTGCTTTCTCGCGGATCTTCGAAGTTGGCCTTGGGTGGTGTGGGCGATCTTTGGAAAGGTCACATCGATCTTGCCGCGGCGTTTGCCGACGTGCCGGAGGATGCGCCTCGGATTCTCCTGGCCCACAATCCGGACGTGGCCGAGTTTATGCCGAACGACAAGGGCACTCGAGTCGATCTTCAGATCAGTGGCCATACACATGGGGGTCAGATCGTGATTCCGCACGTCTTCAATCCGTATCAGAGGATCAGCGAGTACGGAGCGAAGTTCAACAGAGGCTTAGTCGAGGGTGCGAGGCATCCGGTGTTTGTGTCGAAAGGGCTGGCGAAGCTGAATCATCCGCGGTTCTGTGCATTGCCGGACGTGGCATGTATTGAGTTGGTTCGTAAGGCATGGCTTCCTGTCGCTGGCTCGTTAGGCTCTCACCTATCCCCCGGTTCGTACCTCACCGACCCCTTCACCAAGGGGTAGTCCTATTTGGATAGCGCGTTGAGATTTACTAGATTCAGGAGGTTGCGTGCATTGAGCTTGTGAGAATGTAGAATTCTGCAACCGGGACGGTTGCGCTCCGACGAGACATAATAGAAGGCATGTTCACCGTCGGAATCGTGGGGGCGGGGAGGCTTTCCCATGTACATGTTCGGCATCTGTCGCGCCTGCCAGATATCCGTTTTGTGACCTTCGACATGCACCCGGAGAGGGCGAAGGCGCTGGCCGACGAATGCGGCGGCTCGGTATGCGAATCGTTCGACGAGATGTTGACGAGAGTCGACGCTGTGGACATTATCACTCCCAACGATGCCCATGCCGAGTACGCAACCAAGGCGATTCGAGCCGGGAAGCACACGTTCATCGAGAAGCCGCTCGAAGTCTCGACGATTGCCGCAGAGGGAATTTTGGAAGCCGCTAAGGACTCCAAAGCAACGGTAACGGTGGGCCATGTGGTTCGGTACTTCGCGATGTACCGACGAGCGCATGAGATCGTGAAAGCGGGCGGAGTCGGGAAGCCGGCTGCGATTCGGATGACCCGTGGCGGAGGAATGCCCGGAGGCGAGGGCGGTTGGTTCGCAGATCATTCGCGATCAGGCGGAGTATTCATCGATCTCGCGGTGCACGACTTCGACTGGCTGCTCTGGACGCTTGGGCCCGTGACTGAGGTTTATGCCAAGTCGGTGGGAGCGAAGGTTGGAATGGGTGTTGACTACGGCATCGCGACTTTGACCTTTGCCGACGGAGCGGTTGCCAACGTGGAATCAACTTGGATGGACCCGACCGAGAGTCGAACCGCGTTCGAGGTCTGCGGCTCCGAGGGAATGATCGAATTTGATTCTCGGAACTGCCCGACACTAAGATCGGGTGGACGGCTCGATCAGTCGTTCTTGCCGGAGGACGATCCATTCTTCTTGCAGCTCAAGACCTTTGTGGAATGTGCGCGGGAAGGGAAGCCAGCGCCGATTTCGGTTCAAGATGCTTTCGAGGCGCTTCGCGTGGCGGAAGCTTGTCTGAAGAGCGCGAAGAGCGGACAGCCCATTTTCTTGGTATGACTTTCGAATCGTATATTTCGGAATTGGAAGGCACGGAGCCAGGTTTCGTGCCGTTTCAGAACTATGTTTCCGGCATGACTTCATCTTTAGTCCCGCTGTCGTTCGGCGATCCGTTTTTGCATGCGGCAGCATATGTGTACTTCGACGATCTCGATGGTGCGCACCATCAACTTCAGGCTCTGGAGGGACAGCCCTATCCAGACTATCTGCACGGAATCATCCATCGCCGAGAGGGAGATTTCTGGAACGCCGACTATTGGTTTCGACGGGCAGGCTCGGTGGCAGGTGTCAATGCCGAGGACTTGACTCGTCGAGTTCAGGAAGGCGTGGATGATGCGTTACGGGATGAGTTGGTGGACGAGTGGAAGGGTCTCGTGCGTGGGTATTTGGGTAGCTAACCAAAGAATTCCCGTATTGCTTCCCCCTCCGTCCCGACTTCGCACTTGAACAATTCTATAGATGTGACCAATAAGTGCTTCGTCGGGCCACCCTCACGAAAGCTCGCCCTTGTGGCGACGCTTCGCAAGGGCTCTCGTCTCCATCGCAATGAAAATTGCCGTCACTCTCTACTCGATACACAAGTTCAACACAACCTTCGACTTGAGAAGGCTTGACACCCAACTATAGAATCTCTTCCCAGGGGCGGAGCGTGGTTATTACCCTTATAACTAGGAAAATCGCCCTACACGCCCATTCGAAAAAAAATGGCCAGGTGGATCGATCCTGGCCGAATGACTTACAGCATTGGCTGTTGTCGGTCCGGCTAAGAGGATCGTGCCGAACCAGAACAGACTTTATCCGGCTCGCGTGACAAGGGCGTGACAAAGCCCTTGGCAATTCCGATTGAATCCGCTATAACCTGCCTTGCCCACCCGCATGAATCTGGAACTTACAACCTGGGAAACCGAACCACTCCTTGAGGGATATGATCCGGAGGGGAAGGAAAGCCAATTCAAAATCGCTCCTGCGAAATGGATTTGGCTGCCTGGAGAACGAACACTTCCGTGCACCTTTGCGTTCTTTCGAAAGGAGTTCGAGCTCGAGAAGGTCCCGAAGATCGCAAGAGGATGGATCCTGGCCGATAGCCGGTATGTGCTGTATGTGAACGGACAACGGGTTCAGTTTGGCCCTGCTCCCCACGATCCTCGCCACGCCGAGGCAGACCCGGTCGACATCGGGCCATATCTTCACCGAGGTACTAATGTCGTTGCGATTCACGTCCTGTTCTATGGGCAGGGTGATGGCACCTGGCCTACCGGGAAGCCGGGCCTGCTGTTCCGAGCGAATGTAGGCAAGGAGATCATCGCGAGCGACAACACGTGGATGTGCTCAATCGACCGGAGTCATCCTCCCGGAGGTGCGAAGCGGTGGTACCTGCGTGCCTTGCAAGAGCGGTTCGTTGGCAAACACTTTCCCTTCGGCTGGGATTACCGCAACTTCCAGTTCGACTCGAATTGGTACAAGGCGGTCGAGATTCCGATGTCGGCGACCGGCGCGGCCTTCTCGGGTCCGCAGGCCGCTTATAACGAAGACATCCGCATGGAGAATCCGGATCGGTCGACCGTGCGCGGCCGGTCCATCCCGATGATGCGGGAAGAGACTACGTCGGCGCGAATGGTAGGGAAACGGAGGATCCATTGGGAGGGCCCGATGGAGGATTGGTTCGACTTCCGCATTCCGGTTGGATACTCCCTTGGAATTCAGGATCTCGGAGAGGACATGGATTACGGCCACTGGCTGGTCGACTATGAACTGCCGTTTACGATGGTGGGCTGGCCTTTCGTCGAATTTGACCATTTGCCTCCTAATTTCTCATCGATGAAGCTGATGGTGCAAGAGAGTTTGCATCCCGATAAGCCGTTAATGGACACCCAGTTCTTTGCCTGGAGTTCCTTCGATCTCCATCCAAGACTAAGAACGTACGAGCCGTTCGATTACGAGTGCTGCCGCCACATCCAGCTCCTCATTTCGGTTCCGCACGGCGAGAAGATCACTCCGCCAAAGGTGAACTTCCGGCGGCGAGCGTTGCTGTCTTCGGCTAAGCAAGACACCCGCGTTGGTGAGACCGAACTTGACCGCCTCATGATCGCTTCGTCGATCACGCTCCTGAACTCGGCCCAGGACATCGTGGTGGATGGCATGGCGAGGGAGCGGCAGCAGTACGCCGGCGATGGGGCGCATCAGCTCCACGCGGTGAGGCTCGCTTATGGCCAACCGAATCTTTCGCGGAGATTCTTGAAGCAATTCGGTTATGGCCAAATGCTTAACGGAGTCTGGTTCGACTCTTGGCCAGCCTATGACCGATACGCACGGTTGGCGCAGAGGCAGATTGGGGCCACGGGTTGGGGATCGCTGGTCGACCATTCGGTTGGGTTTGTGATGGAGTACGTTCACCACTGGCTCCAGACCGGCGATCGCACGCCAATCGAAGAGAATTGGGAGGGCGTCGAGCGGTTCCTGGACTACCTGACCACCATCACCGGATTGGACGGTTTGCTTC
>CAMFIS010000213.1 GCA_945952345.1 uncultured Fimbriimonas sp. | reverse complement strand
ATCTGGGGCATTCGGAAGGGCGCGCCAAGAAAATAAGGACGGGTGGGCCGCACGATGGCGGGAGAAACAAAATAATGGTTGAAACAGCGATCGCTTCGGTTGGAAAGGATAATGGAACGAAAGGAATGAAACTATTCGCCGGTAATGCCAACCCCGCTCTCGCATCCCGAGTTGCTGCTGAATTAGGAGTTAAGCTGGGCGATCTCAAGGCCTCAAAATTCGCAGATGGCGAAATTCGAATTGAGATTCAAGAGTCCGCACGCGGCTCTGACGTTTTCATTCTCCAACCCACGTGTGCGCCGACGAATGACAACCTGATGGAATTGTTCATCCTCCTCGACGCTTTCCGACGAGCATCGGCTCAGCGCATCACGGTGGTCATGCCGTATTACGGCTACGCCCGCCAGGACAAAAAGATCAAACCTCGTGAGCCAATCACAGCTCGGCTCGTGGCGGACATGATCGAAATGTGTGGCGCGAACCGAGTTGTTACTCTCGATTTGCACGCGGACCAGATCCAGGGCTTCTTCAACATTCCGGTCGACCACCTTTACGGCGGCCCTATCCTTGGCGACTACTTCATCGAGAAAGGGCTTAAGGGACGGCCCGACGTTTGCGTCGTGGCGCCCGATGTTGGCGGTGTCGGCCGTGCAAAGAAACTTGCCGACATGCTGGAGTGTCCGTTCATTGTTATCGCCAAGCGACGCCCAGCTCCGAACACGGTCGAGGTTGTTGAAATCGTGGGTGACTTTAGTGGCCGGCGTTGCGTGATGATCGATGACATGATCGACACGGGTGGCTCGATCGCTAGTGGCGCTCAAGCTCTCATCGACCGCGGGGCAAAGGAAGTCATCGCCTGCTGCACTCACCCGATCCTTAGCGATCCGGCTTGCGAGCGACTCCAGAATAGCTGCCTGAGCGAGATCGTCGTGCTCGACACGATAGACCTTCGCGGCAAATCCTTCGATAAGCTCACAACGCTGACGGCCGCCCCACTGATTGCGAACGCCATCAAGCGGATCCATAATAACGAATCGGTCAGCGAACTTTTCGGCCCTTGGGGCTAAGCGAGCATGGAAGAGGCGAACGAAAGGGAACTACCAAACACTATGACTTGGACCATTCGCCTCTCTGACGACGATCCAGATCGCCTGTCCAAACTTAAGATCGTGTATGCGATTACAGCTATTGGTGCGATTGCCATCGGTTTTGTAACAAAATCGGTGGTCTTGTCCGTTCTATGCATAGTGGTCGTAGTGGGGTCGACTTTCGAATTCATTTCTGGGCGAAAGTACCGACTCAACGAACGTTCCGCAGGATCGGGGGCAAACGAGATTTATTGGAGTGATGTAAAGTCGGTGCACGTCACAGCAGATGAGGTTCACCTGTCGCCATTCCGGCAGGAATCTAAGCTCGATGCAATTCGTGGGGTCAAATTGAGGATTCGAAACGTCTCAAAGGAAAGCGTTCTTGAGTACGTTCGTAGCAAGGTGGGGAAAGATGTTCAATTTTTGGGAGAATGAACTCAGCGAAGAGCAGACCCAGTCCCTGCTGGAGAAGTGCGACAACGAGATCCGCAAGCGCGGACTCGAAGCTCCGGCTATTCTTTTTCTCGAAATGAACAAGCCCGTCGCAAACGTGATGGCTCATGCCGGACTTGCGGTTTCTCCTTTCCTGGTGCCGTTTTTCGGATTCGATTTTGTAAATGACTATAGTAATTTGCTTCAGAAGCGTGATAATGTCGAACGACTTATTTGCATGCTAGAGGCGCCGAAGGTTGAAGCCGCCAAAGATGGCGAGCCGAAAGCCCTTCCGGCAGAAAAGGAGGAGGATCTATGCAACACGTAAAACCTGGATGGTGGAGTATCGATTCACCCGGATTGGGCCAGCAGTACTGGGACACCGGATGGTTCGCACTATTTTTCACCTTTATCTTCATGGCGTTCATCGTCGTGAACATCAAACGCGCTCAAGGAAGTAAGGAGCTCTTTATCCGCCGGATACCCGGCCTGAATGCGATCGACGAGGCTGTCGGCCGTGCAACTGAAATGGGTAAGCCGATCCTGATGGTTCCTGGCCTTTCCGATCCCGTCAACGCGATCGCGGTTCAAGCCATCAACATCTGCGCCTACGTCACCAAAACGGCGGCGAAGTTCTCGAATCCTATCCTTATGTGCGCCTACTCGGCGTCTATGTACACCCTCGCACAAGAAGTGATTCGCGACGTGTACCAGCAGGAAGGCGTTCCGGAAAGATTCGATCCCGACTCCGTTCGATTCATTTCTGATCGTCAGTTCGCATTTGCGGCTGGCGTGTCGGGCATCATCCACCGCGAGCAAACGGCGGCGGCCTTCTTCCTCGGAGAATTCTATGCCGAGTCGTTGATTTTCGCTGAGACGGCAAACTCCATCGGCGCGATCCAGGTGGCCTCCTCCACCGAAGCGACGCAAACGCCGTTCTTTATCGCTGCTTGTGACTACGTTCTCATCGGCGACGAGTTTTATGCGGCTTCTGCCTACCTCACTCGTGAGCCGGTTCTCGTGGGAAGCCTAATCGGTCAAGACTGGTCGAAAGTCTTTGCGATCACTTGCATCTTGTGCGGTGCCGTTTCCCAGTCCATGTTCTCATGCAGTCATGCGCGGGGAGTTGAAGCGGCGGTTCAAGCTTCGAGCGGAAACGCGGATGCGAAGAAAAAGAATCTGGCCGACTTGAAGGAATCCGAGACTCACTCGTTCGTTTTCTCCAAGCTCTTTAAGACGAATGATCCGCCTGAAGATCTCAAGATCGACCGGCAACCTAACGCGGCCGCTGCGCCTGCGGCGGCAACAAATGCACCAGGAGGGAGCAACTAGCGGATCCGAAAACACTGTCTCCGTTTGCCCTTGATCCGACCAGCGGCAGTCTGCTGATCTATATTATTGTTACGATCCTGGTTGGGTTCGGATTGGTATTCCTGCTCTCAAAGGCGCCTACTCAGGCGCGTAAGCCGATTGTATGGATTCTCACGTTCGTATCCGGAGGCGTCTTCGTTCTGTTCAAGTATTGGCCACAGCCGATCAACTTCGATAAGGCGAAAAATCTTCCGAATGGACCAATAGAATCGGTTGGTAGCCTGCTAAACGACCTCACCAGCGTTTTCGGAACGATCTCACAAGTCCTCACCGCTTTCATGCTCGGTCTAGGAATCTTCAGCATCCTGAGGATTCATGGAACGAGAATTGCAAAGCAGCAGAAAGACTGGTTCTTCAGTGTCGTGCTCTTGGTCACCATGTTCAGCATGGTGGTGTTTGGGTACTGGGATTTCCACATCCGAGCTGCGAATCGGACCATCGACTATGACAACGCCGCCAACTGGGGCTTTGTAAACATGGGGCGAGACTTCCTGTTCGAAGGTCTCCTTCAGCAGATGGACGCAGCGATGTTTTCGATCATCGCCTTCTTCATTCTCTCGGCTGCGTACCGCGCATTCCGCGCACGGTCGGTTGAAGCGACGATTATGCTCGGAACGGCACTTCTGGTTATCATCAGTCTGATGGGTGCGGTTGCCAGCGGATGGGATTCCGCTGTCGACCGAATCGCAACCGGCAGCAACCACGATCTTCTCGTTAATTTGAAGATCAGTGAGATTGCGAACTGGATCACTAAGACCTTACAAACTCCCGCCATTACCGGCATCAAGTTCGGTATTGGATTGGGAACATTAAGCATGGCCCTTCGAATTTGGCTTGGCCTTGAGCGAGGTGGAAAATAATGAAAACAAAGGGAATTCCTAAGTACATCGTGTACTTATTGCTGGTCATTTGCGCGTCGATTCCGCTCTTCTTCACCATTCCGGTTCCCGGTAAACCTTTCGACAGTTCGGCGGATACGTTCAAGACCCTCATGGCCCTCCAGCCGGGAGATACGGTTTTGTTGGCTTCTGACTGGACTGGTTCCACTCGCGGAGAAAGCAAGGCCCAGATGATCTCGGTCATGAGGCTTCTGATGCGAAAGCAGGTCAAGTTCGCGCTTTGGTCGACGGCCGATCCACAGTCGCCTCGATGCGCTCAGGACACGATCTCCGAAGTTAACGAGATGATCAAGAAAGAAGGCGGCAAGCCTTACGTTCGATGGGATGACTGGGTTCAGTGCGGCTTTTATCCCAGCTCCGACGTGGCGATCAACAACGTGGCAACCGATGTCCGCAAGGCGTTCGGCGGCAAGAGAGACACTGATACAGCCGGCAAGTTGCGACCCGTGTTCGAATCGCCCGTCTTGGAGAAAATTCAGAAGATCGAGGACTTCAAGTTGGTGATCGATATGACGGCGAGCAAGACGTCGGATTACCACGTGCAGTTCATCTCTGGCAAGAAGGTTCCGCTTCTCTTTTCGGTGACGGGAGTTATGGTTCCCGAAACCAACGTCTACTACAACTCTGGCCAAATTGTGGGCTACCTGGGAGGTCTCAAAGGAGTCTTCGACATGGAGAAGATGATGGAGTACGGACTGAACGTACCGGACAAGGACGGGAAAATCCAAGTCGCTTCCGAGAAGGTGCCGGACAAGATTGAAGGATTCCCCGGAAAGGATAATATTGGAAACGGAACGAAGTACTACCCAACACTCCATTCTGCACTCCTGCTGATGATCGTCCTGGTCGTCATCGGTAACGTCGAAATGTTCAAAGCGAACAAGGCGGCTAAGAAGTCATGAACCACGAAGCTTACGAAACATTTTCAAAAGCTGCCGGCGTCTTCGTGACGGTTGGCCTCTTTAGCGTCCTGTACAAGGAAAACAAGTTCTATCGTTTCTGTGAGCACTTGTTCCTGGGCCTTGCGGCAGGTTGGGCGCTGGTTGCAATTTGGACCGAGACGTTGGCTAGCACCTGGTACGACAAGATGATGGGAACGGTCGATGAAGCCGGTAAGGGCACCTCACCAGCCATGTGGCTGTACGCCATCCTTCTGCCGGTTGGGTTCATGTCTTACATGGTCTTCAACAAGAAGCACAACTGGATGAGCCGTATTCCGTTGGGCATCATTCTTGGAATTTGGTCGGGTCAGCAGATTCAGTCGTACTTCGATACGTACGGTCCCCAGGTCCGCGCAGGTATGAAGCCGATCTTCCCATCAACTGGGCAGCTCATCGTACCGACCTCGGGAATGGATCCCGCGGTTATCGGGGGCAACGTCTTCATCTCTCAAGCAATCTCGAACTTCCTGTTCATGTTCACTTTGGTGAGCGTGCTCAGCTATTTCCTGTTCAGCTTCGATGTCAAGAGCAAGGCGATCCTCAAGATGAACACGATTGGCCGATATCTGCTGATGATCGGCTTTGGAGCCATCTTCGGTACGACGGTTATGATGCGATTCACCCTCGTCATCGACCGCATGTACTTCATTTGGATCGAGTTCTTCCAGCACACTCTGCTGCGCCGGTAAGGACGACGCGGCGATGGATACCACGGTTGAAGCAATCGTGCTCCGTCGCCGCGATTCTTGTGAGTCGGATCGTCGACTCACTATTTTCTCCCGTGAACTTGGCAAGATCGAGGTCGTAGCCAAGGGCGCAAAGAAATCAACTTCGCGTCTCCGAGGTTCAAGCGAACCGCTGAGCATGGCGGCATACACGTACGCAGAAGGAAAAAAGCAGCGCTTCGTTACAACGGCTCAGCCCAGATCCGCGTTTCACGGACTCCGGCTCGATTTCGATCGGCTCAACTTGGCGCTAAGTTGGGGTGAAACACTCGGACAAGTCGTCCCCTACGAGCACCCCTTTGAGGAAGTCTTTGACCTGTGCATCCAAGTTCTTCGCTATTTGGAAACCGTCGACGCACCGATGGTGGCCCTGGCATGGGGCGAAGTGAAGCTTCTTGAACTCACTGGGTTTCTTCCTTCCTTCAGCCGCTGCGTCCTGACGGGTAGCAAAATCCTCGAATCCGAAGCCTTCTTTTCGCCAAAGGCGGGAGGCTACATCGTTCGTGAAAGGGCGGGAGACTTGTCCGATCGTTACCTGGTGAGAGCAGAAGCTTTGATGGGGTTGTCCGCCTTGGCAGAACGAGACGGACCGCCTGTGCAGATGAAGTTCACCTACGAAGCTTTGCTCGCCCTGCAGAAGTTTTGGGAGTATGTTTGTGAGGCTCCGCTGCCTGCTCGCCAACATCTCCTCTCGTCCCTTCGGTCTCCCACGTAGTGTGAGATCGCTCGATCATGTAAAATCTTTGTGAAGTTATGAGAATTCGTACTGTCTTAAGTCTTGCCTCCGCGTTGGTCCTCCTGATAGGTTGCAGCGGCGGCTCTGGAGGGGGCGTATTGTCGAGCCTCAAGTCGGAATGGAAGTTTTGCGTCTTCCGGTATCCGTGGCCCAGTACACCAACGTCGCTGGTTCCCTGCC
>CAMFIS010000212.1 GCA_945952345.1 uncultured Fimbriimonas sp. | reverse complement strand
CCTTTGGACAGGTCGTTCTCGCTCACATTGGCGGCATAGATGACTGGCTTTGCGGTGAGCAAACCAAGCGGCTTCACCGCCAAAGCTTCGTCCTCGGTCAACTTGACCGACCGCGCCGAGCCCCCGTCTTCAAGCACCGGAAGAATCTTCTCCAGTGCCGACACCTCGTGAACCGCAGTCTTATTCGTTCGCGCGTCTTTGCGGGCTCTCTCGATTCGCTTCTCAACCTGCGCCATGTCCGCCAAAGTCAACTCGATGTTGATGATCTCGATGTCGCGGAGCGGATCGACTGACCCGGCGACGTGGATGATGTCGTCGTTCTCGAAGCAGCGAACCACGTGCACGATGGCGTCCACTTCGCGGATGTTGGCAAGAAACTGGTTGCCCAATCCTTCACCCTTGCTGGCGCCCTTCACGAGTCCGGCGATGTCCACAAACTCAACTCGGGCAGGAAGAATGTTCTCCGAACCACTGATCTTCGCCAAAACATCGAGACGCGGATCGGGCACGCTTACGATGCCGACATTCGGCTCGATGGTACAGAACGGAAAGTTCGCGGCTTGGGCTTGCGCATTCGCAACCACCGCGTTAAAGAGCGTCGACTTTCCGACGTTAGGCAGACCAACATTACCGGCACGGAGCATGGGGAGACACTAGTTTACCGTTTATGCCGAAGCACGCCGGAGCATGGGCGTCCCGCCCGTGAAAAGAGCAGTAATAAGATCACGCCGGAGCATGGGCGTCCCGCCCGTGAAAAGAACAGTAACATGACACTCAATGGAAGAACAAATTGGGTGGTACCGACGCAACCTTCCTCATTTCGATGCTGGAGGCAAGACGCAGTTCTTAACGTTTCGCCTTGCGGACAGTCTTCCTCGCTCGGTCCTGCAGGAAATCGAGCATGAACTCAAGAACGCCAAAGGTAATTTCGAACGCATGAGGGAAGAGCGCGTGCAGCATTACCTTGATCAAGGTTGCGGTTCGTGCGTGTTGATAGAACCTAGGTGTGCAACGATCGTTCAAGATGCTTTGAAATTCCTGGACGGAAGGGCTTTCGATCTCCGAGCCTGGGTAGTAATGCCAAATCATGTGCATTTCTTGGCATTCTTTCAAGAAGGGCAATCTTTGATTAAAGCCCTCCATTCTCTGAAATCTTTCACTGCTCATGAAATCGTAAAGGCCTATCCCAACATGGTTCCTTGTTGGCAACAAGAAACGTTTGACCGTTATATTCGGAATGAGGATCACTACCTAGATATGGTTGAGTACATCCACCAAAATCCTGTCAAAGCTGGGCTTTGTACAACTGCGGAGACCTATCCCTGGTCAAGTGCACTTTCAGGATAGTCTTCACGGGCGGGACGCCCATGCTCCGGCTATAATCCAGCCATGGACCTCAACGCCGCGATTCAGAAACAGCTCTCGAACATTCAAGCCAAAACAGGCAAGACCCTCGAAGAGTTGTTCGCCGCAATGAAGGCGAGCGGACACGCGAAACATGGCATGCTACGTGACTTTGCAAAGACGGAATTCGGAGTTGGTCACGGTGACGCCAACGCACTGGCGAACCACTATCTGAAAGCCGATGCTCCGGCAGCCGAAGGCAATCCTCTCGACGAACTTTACACAGGTCCGAAAGCCGCGCTCCGCCCCATCCACGAAAAGCTGATGGCAACCATCGATGGGTATGGCGACTTCGAAGTCCATCCGAAGAAAGGCTACGTCGCCCTTCGACGAAAGAAGCAGTTCGCCATGATCGGACCGGCGACCAACTCCCGCGTCGAGGTAGGCATCAACATGAAAGGCGTGCCGGGCACGGACCGATTGGAAGAGCAAGCTCCGGGCGGCATGTGTCAGTACAAGGTCAAGGTCACCGATGCCAGCCAAGTCGACGACGAACTCTTCGCTTGGATCAAAACCGCATTCGACGCGGCGGGTTAGAATCTAGCCGCTGCATCAACGGGCGCGACTTTGACCCAGGTTGGCGATCACAGAAGAACTCTGCAAGGGCCGGACTTCGCTGTTGAGGCTAAACGTGACTTGAGCCTCAACAGCCAGTGCTCTAACCTCAGAAACGCAAACTCGCGACCGCTAACTAAGTCAAAGTCGCGCTAGTTGAGACAGCCGAAAAGTACGCAAATCCTTCCACTCTTTCGGGCTAGGTAACCTTTCCAAGTGCAGAAGGGGAAGCTTCAATATTCACACCTCGCAATCGCGATCCTTTTCAGCATTATAGTCTCGCTTTACTGTCACGCCAAGCTCGGCTCGGACTGGTGGGAAGTCAGTGGCTTCATTACCGGAATTCTAGCGGTCTATCTCACCGCAAAAGAGCACATGTCGAACTGGCCCATCGGCATCGTAAACGTGCTGCTCTACGCCTACGTGTTCTATGCGAGTCGTTTATTCGCAGACATGACGCTACAGTTCTTCTTCTTCGCGCTCTCCATCCACGGCTGGTACTCGTGGGCGAAAGGGGGAACGCAAAAGGACACACTCAAGATTTCGAGGCTTCAGCCCGTGGCCTTAGCGGTGTGCATTGGCGCGCTGATCGTTGGCACGGCAATCTACGTTCCGATCATCACCCATTTCAAGGGCGCTTCCCCATTTTTAGATTCACTGCTCACGGTCGCCAGCATCATCGCGCAGATTCTCCTTAACCGAAAGGTCCTGGAAAACTGGATTCTATGGATTGTGATCGACGTTTTGTACATCCCGCTGTACTATTCGCGTGGCCTGTATCCGACGACGATCTTGTACGTGATCTTTCTTGGACTTGCCATCGGTGGCTTGGTGCAGTGGCTGAAGAATCATCGCGAAAACTTGATCCCCACCTTCGACGTGAATCAAGACCTCTCGAACTATCCTCGAGCTTAGTTGTGCCGATGCTCAAACCGACGATCGGGGACCAGCCAAATTGCTGCGACCGTCACATAGGAAATTCCGGCGATGAGCGGATGGATGAACCCGCCGAGGATTCCGACCAGATAGATCACCACCGAGACCTTGCCCTTAAAGTCTCGACCCAGCAATCGAGCCACTTCGGAGTCCTTGCCGTTCACCTTCACCAACTGCAATGTAAGGATGAAGTAACACACCGCCGAACCCAAGAGGACGAGTCCATACGAGATCACTGGTACCTGGGCGAAGTGCGTTTCTGCCATCCAGATCGTGGTAAACGGCACTAACGAAAGCCAGAACAGCAAAGCAAGATTCGCCCATAAGACACCGCCGCCCACGTGCTTTACGCTATGCATCATGTGGTGATGGTTGTTCCAGTAAATACCCAGGAACACAAAACTGAGCAAGTAGCAAAGGAAGTGCGGATACTGCTCGCACAGCGCTCGCCACGTTGCTTCGTGGGGCGCCTTGAACTCCAGAACCATGATCGTGATGATGATGGCGATGACGGCATCGGTGAACGCTTCGAATCGGGCGGTCGTCATATTGGTGAGTCCATTATCCCAAATCTTGCGCTCTCAGGTCGTTTAGGCGTTAAGAATGCATAGGAGCCAACCCGACTGGTTCAATTTATGCAATAACCCAGAAGAGAGGATCATGCTCACACGTTCCGTTCAGGACGCTTTGAGGACCCCGGTAAGACTGCGTCTGCTTGGGGAGTTTTCTTGCGAGTCGGATTCGAGCATCTCCTTTGCCGCTCGCTCGGCGGCCGAAGCCCTGGCCTACCTCGCCATTCACCGCAATCGCTGGGTTCCGCGAGAGGAACTTGCAGACGCCCTATGGCCCGCGACCGATCTGAAGGTCGGCCGCACCAATCTCCGAAAGGCAACTCAGCGTGTTCGAGAATCGCTTCAGCCTCACGAAGTTCTGCTCAAATATGCCGAGAACCTGACCATCGACCGGCAAATCATCTCGACCGATCTCGACGATGCTGAGCAATTGCACCGGCAATATGCCTTCGCGCCACACCTGCCCGAGTCGGTTGAGAAGCTGTATGAAGAGTGGAAGCTGTTGGACCAGCCGCTGCTGGATGGATGGGATAACGACTGGGTCATCGAGGAGCGAAAGAACTTCGCGATCCGCTCTCACGAGTTGGGAATTCGCCTGGTTGAGGCCCTCGAATCGGTCGGCATGAATGACCAGTGTCTGGAAGTTTTGAACCTACTGCTCCATCGTTCGCCGCTGGACTACGAACTGCTTCAGAAAGCTTTGCGACTCCAGTCTCGATCGGGCACGGGACGCAATGCCAGTCAACTCATCGAGCAGCTTCTGGCGGATATTCCCGCGAACACCGAGATTCCTAAGCCGGTTCGAAGATTGATCAACCGGGTTCAGCAAGGGCAACTCGACCAGGTTCCTCCGCCCGAACTCTTCGAGACGCGAAACGAGTTGGCGCTGTTGGCCCGCATGGTGGAAGCAAACCTCAAATCCAATAGCAAAGAGGCGATCGCGATGTTGGCAAAGGAATCGAGCAACATCGAGAACTGGTCTCATGCGAAGACACTTCTTCCGATATTGACCGTCGCCCTCGAACATAGCGGAGTGCAGACCGACGACGAAATCGTCATCGCGACCAACGCCACGTTCCTCGCTACCTATGCCTCCGATTTCCAGGTCGGGCAATGGGCGGCGCAGCAGGCGCTCAACGTCTTGCCCGAACACGATCAGCGCTATGTGCGCGTTCAAAGCGTACTCGGCTTCCTCCATTTCGAGACGAAGAATTACGACGAGGCGCGGCGATTGCTAGATCGGGCTGTGGAACTCTGCCGCAAGCACGAGATCACGGTCGAGCTTCCTAGAGTCCTCAACCGATTGGCGGTTCTGGACTATCACCTTGGCAATTTCGACGTAGCCGCAAAGTTGTTCGATGAAGCCATCGAACTGGAATCGAGCCGCGAAGATCCTGGTCGCGAAGCGCGACTGGCCAGCTTTTACGGCAACTACTGCACCATGGACGTACTCCGCGGACGCTGGGAGAGTGCTCGAAAATATGGCGAACTCTCGATGCGATATGCCGAGCGGAGCGCGAAGCTTTATCAAATTTTTGTTTCGTCGGCGTACGGTTTAGCGCTTATCAAGACGGGCGAAAAGCAGGGCATGCAGTACGTGATCGACGGCATCGTCCAGACTGCCCGCGAGCGTATGCGCCGATTTAACATGATCTCGGTTGACTTCGGCGTGGCGGCAATGACCCACAATCGGCAGTTCGATACGGCGGCGCAAATCGCGTCGTTGAATCGGGTTTTAAGGGAGGCTTCGGGCTATCCACGTGGACCTGCTGAGAATGGATTTGTCAAAGCCTCTTTCGAGGACGGCGGCAAGATCATGGTTCCGAAGATGGATCCGATGAGTCTTGTCGCGCTCAGCCGTTGGATCGTGGAAGAACTGGAAGGGCTCAAATAGTTTCGAGTTGAGAGTTTTGAGTTGTGAGTGCAAGAAGCGGCAGAGCCAGCGCAAAGAAGCGAAAGAAGCTCTAGCCGCTGCCTCGGGTCGAAGGAACGCTTACAGCTACTCGCATATCCGAGCCGCCGCCCCGAGGCTATGTTCGATTTAGGCGTGGCACTGGTAATGACGTCTGCGGAGCTGGGAATTACCAGTGTTTATTCTTTTAGCCTCAGGTCCGCCTATGACTCCCTCGAATGTCCACCGAATCCGATTGGACCTGAGGCAGCGTCTTCCCCCGAGAAAAACTTGATAGAATAAGCGCAAGAGTCACCGATGATTACCGCCCTCCTCGTCGCCACCGCCTTCCAGATTCAACCCATCCACATTCCGCTTTGGGCGAACGGAGCGCCGGGCTCGGAAGCCCGCAAAAACGAGCCGGAGCAAGCGAAAGACTGGTGGGTGAAGAACATTCACAATCCCTCGATGGACGTCTTCCTACCGCCGGCCAACCAGCGGACCGGAGCCGCCGTCGTGATCTTTGCCGGCGGAGGGCACAACCAATTGGTGTATCCGCCAGAGGGAATCGAACCGGCACAGTACCTCGCCAACCAAGGCATCGTCGCGATCGCCGTCAAGTATCGACTCTTCCGCGAGCCCGGCTCCACGTACACCTTTGAGAACGCGACAGTGCCGGACTCGTACCGGGCGATGCGCCAGGTGCGGGCCCATGCGGCTGAATGGGGAATCGACAAGACGAAGGTCGGCGCGATGGGCTTCTCGGCTGGCGGTGAAAACGTCTCCGGAATCGCTTTCGGACCGGGAACTGGCGATGCGAATTCGAGCGATCCGGTCGAGCGCGAGAGCGGCCGCCCCGATTTCATTGCTGAGATCTATCCGGGACCTCTCGGCATTCCCGCCGAGATTCCGAAGAACCCTCCGCCTGCTTTTCTGTTGATCTCGAACGACGACGACGGGCACATGGATGCAGTCATGAAAATCATGAACGGCTATCGAAAGGTGAAAGGCTCACTTGAATCGCATGTTTACACGCTGGGTGGGCACGGGTTCAACATGGGCAATCGATCGAAGTTCGACTCCGTGAAGACGTGGCCGCAGCGCCTGACGGACTGGCTG
>CAMFIS010000211.1 GCA_945952345.1 uncultured Fimbriimonas sp. | reverse complement strand
CCTGCATAGTCGTACAGATACGCCTGGTGGTGGCACTGCTCGTTGCCTTGGGCGTATTGGCCGATGAGGCCCGTAATGTCCGGAATGTTGGTGTGGATCTTCGAATCCATCGTGAACATCTCATCCATTCGCTTCGCAAAAGCCTTGTCGCCACCATAAAGCGCCATTAAGCCAGGAATGTCATGCTGAGCCGCAAAGGCGTACTGCCATGCGTCCGCTTCGGTGTATTCGTCGCCGACCAGACCAAGCGTATCGAAGGGTGCTCGCCACGCGCCGTTCGCTTTTCGACCCCGGATAAACCGCGTCGTTCCATCGAAGAGATTTCGATAGTTGGTCGATCGCTTGAGGAACATCTCGGCGTCGTCCTTGTGACCCAATGCACTTGCCATCTGGGCGATGCACCAGTCGTCGACCGAATACTCGACCGTCTTCGACGCTGCCTGTGCGCCACCTTGGGATGCCACATAGCCAAGCTCGCGGAAATCCTTGAGGCCATTTCGATCCTGAAGCGCGGTCCCGCGTAACGCTTGGTAAGCCGTTTCTGTATTCGGTCCAAGGATGCCCTTAAAGTAAGCATCGACGAGAACTGGAGCTGAGTGGTACCCAATCATGCACCAGGTCTCGTTTCCGCACAGCGGCCAAACCGGGGTGTGATTCAATCCCGACTCGCTGTACTCGCCGAGAAGGGAAGATGTGAGGTCCGGTACTCGCTTGGGTTGGGTGATCGTGAGCAGCGGATGCAGCGCCCGGTACGTGTCCCAGAGAGAAAACGTCGTGTAGTTCTGGAACTTTGCCTTCTTGTGAACCTTGTGGTCGAGACCGTAGTACGAACCATCGACATCGTTGAAAAGACTTGGTGCGATGTAGCAAAGGTAGGCGTTGCTGTAGAACGTTCGCTTGGCCGCCAGGTCTTTCGAATCGACCGTGATCGCTCCCAACGCGTCGTTCCACTTCTGTTCCGCTTGCTTGCGCACGCCATCGAAATTCCAATTCGGAATTTCGGCTCGAAGGTTGTTCGCCGCTCCGTCGATGCCAGTGGCTGAGATGCCAACCTTGACCTCGATGACCTCCTTGTCCTTTGTCGCGTAGTTTGCGAAGGCTCGAATTCGGCCTTTAGCCTCCTGCCCCTCAACCGTTCGCCCGTTATTCTCGATCGTGACGGAATCGAATGGCTTCGAGAATTGAGCCACGAAGTAAACCGTACGCTGTCCACCCCATCCGTTCGATGTTCGTGAACCCACAATGCGATCCTTGCCTTCAATCTTGATCGTCATCTCGCGCGGATCGTTCGAGATGCCGTGAATCAGATCGACAAGGATGTGCGATTGGGAGGATGCCGGGAAGGTGTACTTGTGGAAGCCTGCTCGCTCGGTTGCGGTCAGTTCCGCGGTGACCTTCGGATCGTCGAGCAAAACGCGGTAATAACCGGGCCTAGCGACTTCGTTCTGGTGGGAGAAGCGAGAGGGCGTTGCGCCTTCGCCAACGGTTGGCATCAGCATAATATCGCCCATGCATCCGACGCCGGTGCCAGAGAGGTGCGTGTGGCTGAAACCGAGAATTCGCTTGTCGCTGTAGTGGTAACCAGATGAACCATCCCAGGTGTCGGTCCTGGTGTCTGGACTCAGCTGAACCATTCCAAATGGCACGGTCGGACCCGGAAATGTATGTCCATGGCCATCGGCGCCAACCAATGGATTTACAAAGTCGATGGGGTTTTGCGCGGCGTTGGGCAGGGAGGTAAGAGTGAAAAGGAGAGTCCCGAGGAGTGCGACCATCGAACCCAGAATACCAGCCCAGGATGGGATGGGCGGGCATGGATTGTGTAGGAGTCTTAACCAAAAAACTATCAAATCGCTCTAGGTTCGGTTGACTTCACGGAAGCAGAGGGATAGACTGGATGTGTTGCGCTCTTCTTTTAGAGCGCGTCTTTCAATAGGGGCAAATATGAATAAAATCCTGTTTTCAGCCATTTTGGCTGTTCCTTCGGCTTTCGCCATGGCACAACTCTCGTCGGTCGGTCCGTTCACGGGCGATCACAGCGAAGGTTTCGAATCCTTCACGAACTCGGCATCTGCCGGTCACTACCAGTCGATGTCCATCTTCGGTGGCTTCGGAACGCTCGACAGCAGCCCTCTGAACGCAGAGCACATGTACGTGTTCAACCCGGGCCTCGGCGTGACTTGGGGTCTTGGACCTCTCGGTCTTGCCAGCGTCAATAGCGGCGCCCAAGCCGTTGGCTTCGAAGATGTCAGCGCAAATCCTTCCGGCAACCAAAACGGCGTGATCACCTTCTCCAGCACCGTAACTTCCTTTGGCGGTTACTTTGCACTTGAGAACAGTTCGCCCGCCGTGCTGCGATTCCTGGATAACGCGGGTGCTCAGATCGGTACGGACCAGCTTTTGATATCCGGTACTGCCACTCCCGCCTGGCAAGGTTGGTCCTCGACCGTCGGTATTAAGTCGGTTCAAGTCTTGAGCACGGACAACTACCTGGTGATGGACGACCTGCAAATCAACACGGTTCCTGAGCCGGCCAGCATGGCTGCTCTTGGACTCGGTGCGCTTGCTCTGCTTCGACGAAAGCGAAAGTAAACTCACTGCACAATGCATGACTCCGAGGTCCTTCGACACTGTCGAAGGACCTCGTTCTTTTATCAGGCTCTTCCGCTGAGGCGGTATTATGGAGTCGTCGCATCAATTGGCTCGAATTCGGAACGGATCGAGTTCGCAATTCGTTGAGGTTTTTAAGATGAGGAGGCAAATTCTATGGGGACGAGTCTTTGCCCTCTTCGGCGTGATTGTGGCCTTGGTTGGTGGCATCTACGTTTACCGGATTCTCGGTAAGTTTCGTGGGAAGGATGGCTCCATTGGTGAGGTCATCGGCGCGTTGCGCGATCCTCGTGGCGCATTTCCGAATCAAAAGAACCTGACCATTCTTCTCATCGGTCAGGACTACAACCACGATAAGCGAGATTTCATATCATCGAAAGGAACGCGGGCGGACACGATCATGCTCCTCAGCGTCGACCTTGACAAAAAGACGATGCGTGCCTGCTCGGTTCCTCGAGACATGTATGTTTCAGCCCCAGACGGCAAGACGGGCAAGATCAATGCGACTTACACTCGGGGCGGCGCAAAACTCCTTCGGGAAACTCTGGAAGAAAAGCTTGCGATCAAGATCGACAATTACTTCATGATCAAGCCGGACGCTGTTCGTAATATTGTGGATTCGATCGGAGGAGTTGAAGTCGAAACTCTGGACGCCATGAACTACGACGACAATTGGGGTGGCCTCCATATCCATCTTCCAGCGGGCAAGCAATTGGTCGACGGAAAAGGCGCCGAGGGATTCGTCCGATTCCGCGAGGTCAATCGCTATCGCATGACCGAATCCGGAAGCATCATTCCACTTCCAAATGTCAAACACTCCAAAGAAGAAGGCGACATTCGCCGCATGGCCCGGCAACAGCAGATGATCCAGGCCCTTGTGCACGGCGCGAACTCTCCGGGCAATTTGGTAAAAGCAGATTCGATTATCGAGACCGGCTTCAATCAGGTCGAAACCGACCTGCCTCGCGTCAAATGCTTGGCCCTTGCCAATCTCTTTAAAGGATCGTCCAAGAGTGGACTTGTGTCAGCGACCCTGCCAGGTCGAGATACCAAAAAGAATGGCGTTTACTTCTACGAACTGGACGAGGATCGCGCTCGGGATACGGTTGACTATATCCTCAAAGGCGACGAAGCAGCAGGCAAGCGGCTAATCCGGATCGGCGTCAAGAACGGCACCAAGGTTATCGGCGTAGCCAAG
The DNA here is from genome assembly GCA_945952345.1 of uncultured Fimbriimonas sp. Taxonomy (GTDB): domain Bacteria; phylum Armatimonadota; class Fimbriimonadia; order Fimbriimonadales; family Fimbriimonadaceae; genus Fimbriimonas. The sequence goes on along the minus strand of CAMFIS010000211.1, from coordinate 2,671 downwards.
GCGCTGGCGACCCAACTCGAAAGCCAAGGCTACACCGCTTCTTCGATGGGTAACGCCACCGCGACTCCGGTCTCTCTGATTGCCTACCAACGAGCGACCCACGCGGAAATCGCGAAGCAGATCCAACAGATGATCGGCGCTCCCGCAGTCAGCAAAGCCGCCGTGTTCAATCCAAAGGACCCTGATATCGAAATCGTGATTGGCGATGACCTGGCGAGCAAGATCGTTCCGACGAAGCCCAAAGCGCACACTTAGTCTGAGCCCTTTGCCCTGAGCCCTGAGCCCTGAGCCCTGAGCCCTGAGCCCTGTGCCCTGTGCCCTGTGCCCTGTGCCCTGTGCCCTATGCCCTGAGCTCTGATGTAAGAATTCTCTAAGCCCCCGAATCTGCCCCTCAGGTTTTCTCCAAACGTGCCAAGAATCTGACACGTCAGATGAATCTTTCAAGGAGAAAACCTCACAAATGACACGAGCCTTCATGCTCGTTCCCGCCCTCTTCGCGATGGCGTTTACACCTCCGCAGCAGCGAGAACCGCTTCGCTTGAAGCGCGGTGACACCATTGCGGTGACGAGTGAATACGGCGGCGAATTCCGGATCATGCCCGACGGCGCAATCTACGGACGCGGGTTCGGACGACTCGTTCTGGAGGGGAAGACTTGGGAAGAATCCGAGTCGGCCCTGAAGAAAGCGCTGCACAAGTTTGTGAAGGATGACGAAGTCCACGTACTCCTAAAGGACATCCGCCGCGAGGTGGTTTACCTTGTCGGCTCCAGCGGGCACGGAACCTCGGAACTCCAGCCCGACATGCGACTTCGCCAAATGATCGCGAGCGCGACGCTGGACGAAAATGCTGACCAAGTTCAACTCCAAGTTTTCCGCGATGGCAAAAAGGTTTGCGATACGCTCGCTTCCGATCTCCTGAAAGGCGATAGCAACAGCAGCGACATTCTCCTGAAAGCTGACGACGTCATCACCATGACCCCCGTTGCCTTCGTTCGCATCTGGGTTACCGGCCTCGTCGGGCACACCGGCCAAATGAAACTGCCGGCCGGAACCGATGTGTACAAAGCGCTTGCTGCCGCCGGTGGCATTCGTTCGGGTGACATCGAAACTGACCGAGCCCTGCAAGACGAAGTTCACATTTACGTCCGCCGAGGTCCGGAGACGATCGAAGTTCCGGTTCGACAAGACATGTCGAAGCCAGCTTTGAACTTGGAATCGGGAGATACGCTTTCCGTGATTCCACCCGAGACCATGCGCGTCACGATAGGTGGCGAGATCAACAAGCCGGGCGAATTCATGCTTCGCGGCGACCGCTCGCTAGTTGGTGCATTGACTCAAGCCGGAGGTGCAACTCCGGTTGGCACCCTAACAAACGTTCTGATTCTACGCAAAGGTGAACTTTATCGCATCGATGCCAGCGGCCCGATCACCAACAAGCCATTCCCCAACTTCAATCTGGAGAGCGGCGATCTGGTTTATGTTCAACGCAACGAGCGAACCTTTATGGTCATGGGAGAAGTCGCCAAGCCGGGCAAGATTCGAATGCGAGATGGCCGCACCTATCACTTGGCCGACGCCATCGCCGACTCCGAAGGACTTTCGGGTCGGGGCACCCTGCGACGAATTTCCCTCGCCCGCCCCGACGCCAGCGGCAAGATGCAGATCACGAAGTACAACCTCGACGAATATTTCAAGGATGGCAATCAGGCCGCGAACCCCGAGATCTTCGAAGGAGACTGTCTCCTCGTAGGAGAGCCAAAAGGAATAACATTCGGAAACACGATGCAGGCGCTTTCCGGCGCGATCCTCTTCGAGAACATTTCCCGAGGTGGACGACCTTGACGCCGATTCACGAGCAGGAACTTCCGTCGGCGTTCTCCATCATCTGGTCACGACGCAAGACGATGTTCGCCGTCACCGGCCTCGCTCTCGCCGCCGGCGTGGCCTATACCATGTTGGCACCCGCCATCTGGGAAGCGAAGGCAACCATCGTGTTCCCGGTTCGAACCCAGAGCCTCCTCGGAACCGGAAGCTTTGAGCAACAAGGCTTGGCCGCCACCCTCACCGGTGGACCGACGCCGCTGAAAATCTTTGGCGGAATGTTGGAGAGCGAACGTGCGCTCGACTTCGTCGCCAAGGGAGTTGGTAAAAATCGTCGCGATGTCAAAAGCGCGCGTACCGTTCAAGAACAAGGTTCGGAAAACAGCATCACCATCGGCGCTCGCGACAAGGATCCTGAGACTGCGAAGAAGATCGTCGCTCTCCATATCGCCGCCCTCAAGCAAATTAATGAAACGGTTAGCAAGCCGTTGATTTCTGGCGACGCGACGGTCATCAGCGCCCAGCTAGCCGAGCAGAAGAAAAAGCTCGCTGCTGCCGAGCAGGACCTCTTGGTTTTCCAGCAAAACGCCCTGACGGCGCCGACAGTCATCACGATGGGGACCGGAAAGGACTCCAGCGTCATTCCGACTTCGGGCCGGTGGGCCGATATGGACAAGCAACTGGAAATCCAGATGGCGACCTTGGATTCTTCGATTCGGGACACCGAGGAACGTGCCCGCTCCATCTCCGGAAAGCTGAAAGATCTTCCCGCCGCTCTACCTCCCGTCGAGAAATGGCGATCCAAGCTCATCGAGCAGGAATACGATTTGAAGGTGAAAGGTCTGACCT
>CAMFIS010000210.1 GCA_945952345.1 uncultured Fimbriimonas sp. | reverse complement strand
GGAACGGTTCTCCACCAGAAAGATGGGAGCTACACGAAGGCTTGGTACGACTCCGCAACTCGAACTCTTGGAGCGATGACGGGTAAATCCGACTTTTCATCTTTCGCGCACGAGTCCTTCCATGACTGGGCTCATCGCCTGACAGATGAGAGCAAGGCTGTTCTCGAGAAGCACTTCGGGGACTTTGGTTCAACGGAGTTTCATGAAGCGGGAGCGAGGGCCTTTGAACGCTATTTACGAGATGGTATTGCACCGAGCGGTAAGGTCGCAAAGATATTTGGAGTTATCAAATCGGCCATGCTGGAAATCTATCAGCACCTTAAGGGAAGTCCGCTTGAGAGTGACGTCCACAAAGACATTCGTCAAGTCTTCGATGAAATGCTTGGTTATCGGAACGGAGAGGATACTTTGTCTAAACAAACGCCTGATAACAAGCCGATTCGAATCCCCAAGTCAGTTTCTATAGGGAATCCAAGGGCATCGATTTCTGCCCCGATTCAAGGATTATCCCCTGGCGCGAGCGAAAGCGAACCAGACTGGCGTCGAATTGCGTCGTTGCTAAATGCAAGCTCCTAGTTCACATCCGGGACTTGTCTTGATTTCTCAGAATCTCGCTGACGGACATCGCTTTGAGTTGGCTTGCGGGCAAATCGATCACCCGTTGAAGGTTCGAGACAATGGGTTCTTGTGGGCCGAGAGCCTCGGTAAAAATATCTTTTGCATGGAGGAGGTGCTCGATCGCCACCGATTCTTGGCCGTCAAACTTGAGCATGACGCCGAGGGCGGCCGAAGCGCTGGCGAAGGGAAGAGATTGATTTCCGAGATGCTCCGCTTCGGTCTTGAGGAGGTCTTCCAAGATTGATTTGGCGAGATCGCCCTGCCCGCAATTGTCGCACACCTGGCCATAGGTTTGGACGGCCAACAGGGTTTCGGGATGGAACTGGCCGTAGAGTTCCGTACGCATTTGGATAAGCGATTGGATAGTCTCCGTCGCCTTTTGGCACTGCCCTACCAGCGAGTAGTTTATCGCGAGCATATTGAGACACTCTTGAGCTTTGGCGGAGGCGGGACCATTGATGGCGGACACGCTCTTGAGATATCGCTGGCAGGCAGGAATCTCCTTTTCCGGATTGGATTGAGCGATGACTGACCGCAGATGACCGCGGAGGCACTCCTGCGTGACGGGATGGGCGACGCCCAGTAACTCGATGGCGTTTTCGCTCGCTGCTTGAGCGATGTTTTCAGCCTCTCCAACTCGATGGACTTCGAGTAAACAGGCAACAAGGAGCGCTTGAGTTTTCAGCGTGTCTTCACTCTTCGCACCCAACAAATTGAGCCTTGCTTGAAGAGCTCGCTCTAGCCGAAAAATCGCGTTGTTGTACTGCTCCAGTGAGAAGAGATACCCACCCATACGATGCTGGGCTCGAGCCGTGGTTTCGTGATTTTGACCGAGAGCTTCTAGAGAACGATTGAGCGCTTCGACAAGGATTTCGCCCGGGTCTCGTCCATCCACCATCTGCACTTTATAGGCGATTTCAAGAAGTTCCTCGATGACATTTGGGTGGAGTCTCCCGAGTTCGCCTTCAAGGTGCTCAAGCCTGGCTGTTTGATCGGGAGAAACCTGGTCGAGGTTCATGAATACTGGATTATACGGGCGCCAGGTTGGAACCGTTTGGAGTCTTAAAGTGAACGCTTCGGGAAATTCGCTTCTGAGGAGCGAATGTTTTGCGACTTTATACTCACTTTCTCTTGCTTTAAGTACTTAGGTCATGTATATTGAATACGGAAGTGCAATGCCCAGCACGAAAGTGCAGTTCTTCCCCGCTACAACTGAATCTGAGTTCCGAGTCAATGGCCGCCGCAAGGCGGCCACTTCTTTTTTATCCGCCACTATCTTGCGAACATGTAAAGCGAACTCACTACAACTGTCCTTACTATGCAGTACACCCGGCGAACTTTAACATTCGGCTGGAGTTAATTGAAAGGTGCGTCCGATTTTGGATGCGTTTGGGGGAGTAATGGAGTACTGGATTTTTGGTCTTGCAAATGAGAACGTTCTGGCTCCGGACGAGAACGTTCTGACTGTTCATCATCGAGATTGTGCTCGGTGTCCGATTTCCATAAAAACCCTCGTCAGCGATCCCCAATGGATTGGTCCATTTGGCAATCGCGACGAGGCGCTTCAGATGGGTATGCGATTGAATCGGCCCATACAATATCATTTTTGCTGTAGCCAAGGGATCGCAATTGTGGGACCGAGTGCGTTGGTTACATCGACCAAAGAGTTGGAAGCCTGGTCGTTTGAAGCGATCGAGGCCGAATTTCACGTGCAGCTATCGCAACGATATGGACTCTTGCGCAACCGAACCATTGGCGCGGCCGCGGCGCGGCATTTGGTTGCGATTCGAAACTGGGGAGCGGTGGAGTTTGCCCGAAACCAATTGCGGCCTGGCCGGTCGACTACGATTCTGGATCACCTTGCGATGCGACACGAGGAAGACAATTCTTTGGAAGCGTTGGTTTTGCGAAATCCCTTTTCGAGGCTCTTTGGCGAACCACAACTGAATGAAGCAAGGCGCCGATTGAGAAAGGTGGCCGACGATTTCGGCGTGCAAGCCTTAAGCAGCTAAGGTGCTCTCTTGAGCACGGGCCCACTCGACGGCTTCGGAATACGCCTCTCTTGGAACTCGATCGAACTGGCGGGACGCCTCGCTCCAGCCACCGTGTTCCACCTGCAGGACGTATCGCAAAGATTGCCCGGCTTGGCTTGCTTCTTCTTCACCTACCAATGCTTCGATAATATCGGGAGAAAGAGGGAGTTCGGCAAGGACCTGATCCATCGGCAGGTCGGTCAGGGCGTCGAGAACGGAAAAGAGGCCGACGGTGAAGTGCTTTTCGGGGCCATCGAACCCAGCAAATCGGGCGGCGGTCTCACACATGCGTCCTCGAATCATTGCCAGACGATATAGCTCGGATGGCTTGCCGGGAATGCTTGAGATTACGGCGAGCGAAGCCACCGTGCGAATTTTTGCCATGCCGAGAAAGATGAGAGCCTGCTGGATGGAATCGACCTTTTTGGTGAGGCCATTGGCTACGCAATTGACCAATCGGAGCACCTTATGGCAAAGGGAAACATCGCCGACGATGAGCGCCTCTAGTTCGTGCATGCTGAGAGCGGGATCCTGCAATCTGGCCAAGAGGCTCATGGACAGCGATTGATTGGTGCGGACACCCGAACCACGAATTGTCTTCGGCTTGGAGAAGAAATACCCTTGGAATAGCTGGAATCCGGCCTTTCGGCAGAGCTCAAATTGCGCTTGAGTCTCGACCTTTTCGGCGAGGAACACCTGGCCCGGCCGCTTGGAGCGAATGAGGTTGAACATGAGTTCCGCTTCTGGAACCCCGAGAATATCTACCTTCACGAGGTCGACGACGTTTAGGAACGGCTCATGGCGCGGTTCAAATATATAGTCGTCCAGCGCGACTTGGAACCCAAGCTCCTTGAGTTCGACGATGTTTCGCTCGACTTCGGCGCTCCAATCGGTGTCCTCAAGTACTTCCAGCGTGACTCGACGCGGCGGTAGAAGGCGGATTGCCTCACTTCCCAGCAGCGACTCCGGAATGTTTACGAACGCCCGCTTGTTGCCGGCAAGCCGATCGAGGCCAACCTCCATGAGGACATTGGACAGCGACACCAATTCATCTTCTTGGGTGATTTGGATGGGACCTGCCTGAGCGCCCTTGCGATACAACAGTTCATAGGCCACCACTTCTTGGTTGCGATCGCAGATTGGCTGCCTAGCCATATAGAAAGCTGCGTCGGAGTCGTGGTGGTTGGTCATTGCCAACAGTATTTTCGGTTTAGATTGGGCTGAAAACCAGGTGTACGAGCCCGAAAAAATGCCTCGACCCGAGAGAATGGAGCCGAGGCTAGCTTGGGTATGGGGTTGAGCCGATCTAAGTCTTGCTGTTCCGTGGCCGCGGAGCGAGTTGGTTCCAGGCCACAACTCTATTCTTGGCATGCAATAAGCATTACTCAAGGTTAATGCTGCATATTTTAGCAAAGACTTTATCACACCGTTTGAACCTGAAGATTACGAAAGAATCACATGGTGACCGGGTTTGAATTCGACCATTTAGGGGATATGGGCGCTAGGGTCGGACCCCGAGATTCGTCAAATTGAATGAGATCGCTTCTTGTATGTGCGCATCCCAGTATTGCCAATTATGGTCTCCTGAGAACTCCTCGTACTCGTGGACGATGCCGAGTTCGGATAACTCCCTGTGAATCATGCGATTGGATTCCAGTAGGAAATCTTCGGTTCCGCAGTCAAACCTGAGATGGGGCAACGGGTTTGCATTTTGGGCCAGATGGACAAGATCGTTTGGCCCTCCGGGAGCGACTTCACCAAAGATGCGGAGGAATTCAGTCTGCCACGGATCGTCGACTCGGGTTGGGTCGTTGGTGGGATAATGTCGGCCAATGACCATTGCTCCCGAGTGGGATACTGCGGAAGAGAATAGATCGGGCCGCTCAAGGGCGATACGAAATGCGCCGTAGCCGCCCATCGAGAGCCCGGCTGTGCACCACCCGCCATCGACGTTGAACTGATGTTGAATTAACACCGGAAGTTCATAGGCAATGGCTTGAAGATATTGGTAGCCTTCTTTGGCGTCAACATAGAAACCGCGACCGCCGTCCGGCATCACAACGATGATCGGCTTTCCTTCCAGGTATCTCTCGATGGACGTGCGTCGCTGCCAGATGGAGTAGTCGTCGCTGAGGCCATGCAGAAGCAGCATGCAGTGGTATGGGCGCGGGATGTCCCGATCGGGGTGCAATACATAGGCACCGGTCGCCTTTTGGAGGGCTTTGGAGAAATACCGAACGTCGAGAAACGCCATCGTTCGTGTAGCTTAACTGATCCGAACTGAACGTATAATGAAATCGTGAATGTTTACCATAGCATTCGCGCACAATGGGCTTCGGCCATCAGATTTTGCGTGTTTGCCATTATGCCGCTTGGTGGTTTGATCCACTACTTCGCATTGCGATTGTGGCTGGCCCTCGCTCTATCCCCAGTTGTTCTCTTTTCGGCCAGTCTTTCGCTGAGCCAATTAGGTTCCTCACTCACGGAGTATGAACTTTCGGAATCGCGAATTAAGAAAACGGTCATGGGTCGAACCGTTGGCGTGATGAAGTACACCGAAATCGAGAAGGTTAAGATCCGAACCAGTAAATGGTGCTGTGTGAAAGACGGCAAGCAGACATTCTTCTTCACCCCCAGCATGACGGGGTACGACGAATGTCTGGATTATCTGACGAAGAAGCTCAATCTCGATGAGCCTTCGAATTCCGCTTAAACCTTAGTGATGATCGCCCGACTTGTGAGCTTGCGGCTCGTACCACTCGTTGACTAAGTCTCGATTGGTTTGCGGCGTATATCGGAACCAGATGTAAGCGTTCATGAACAGGGCCACGACGAATCCGTAGCCTGCGCCCCGCAGAGACACAGCTAAGTCCTCGTAGCGGTAATCGTAGTGCCAGTCCTTTCCGAATACGGAAGCAACATAGAACCCGAATACCGGGATTACAACCAAGAGAACCAGTCCGAGGATGCGGGCTAACCGCGGGTCTTCTTCCATTACCGGCTTCTGATCGTCAATCATAACGTCATTATGGCTGTTTGGGTCGCGGTCTTGCACGGGTGTGAGGTTGGAATCTACTTCAGGAAGCGATTGAGCGTGGTCCGAAGCTCTTTGACTTTTTCCTCTTGGGATTCGTAGTGCTCTTTTTCGCCATAGACGCAGTCCTCGATGTGGTGGGTGAGGAGTAGCAATCCAAGTTGATCAAGAGCGGCGCGCAAAGCAGAAACCTGGGTCAAGACGTCGACACAATATCGTTCTTCGTCCAGCATCTTGCTGATGCCATTTACTTGACCGCTGATACGGTTAATCCTTCGTTTAGCATCGTCGTAGATCGAGTCTTCTGCTTTCACCATCGGTTAGTCCTACTTGATCTTACGCCATGGCGACTTTGTTCGGGGCATTTATTGGATCAGAAGCGGATGGATCAGTACTTCCGTACAGGGTTCTGCTAGGATTAAGGAGTGGATGCCGAGAATTCCGTCAAGATTTGGACCCAAACTCCCGACGAAGTGGCCAAGTCTTTGGGCGTGGATCTCGCCAAAGGGATTTCGGCTGAGCGCCGGCAGGAGTTACTGGCAAAGGATGCTGGGAAGAAGAAGCCGGTCCATCCGGCAATACGGATTCTGGTCGGCCAGTTCAAGAGCCCGATCCTCCTCCTCTTAATTGGCGCGGCCATCCTTTCGTTTTCGCTTCATCAGCCGGTCGATGGCACGGTCGTGCTTTTGATCATATTGGGGAGCGCCTTGATCGGATTCCAGCATGAGTACCGCGCGGACCAAGCTGTACAAAAGCTGATGGCGATGGTGGAAACCAAGGTGTTCGTTCTCCAAGATGGGGCTGAAAC
>CAMFIS010000209.1 GCA_945952345.1 uncultured Fimbriimonas sp. | reverse complement strand
ATGTCCATCGCGGGGTGGTCGGGGGGAAAGCCCAGGCGGTCGAAGTTGTTCTCCCAAAACTGCCGATAAGACTCGATGTATTGCTGAGCCTCGCGCAGTTTGTCGGCGTCGAGAGTGCGCGGCCGGAGCTGCGCCTTGCGATCCGTTCGCACAAGTCCTGCGCGCTCCAAAACCTTCAAATGCTTCGTGATCGCTGGACCGGAAATGGAAAACTGACGCGCAATCTCGCCCATCGAGAGCGGCCCACGACGAAGCGATTCGAGGATCGATCGCCGCGTGGGGTCGGCAAGGGCAGAAAAGATATTGCTTAATGCGTCGGTCGCCATGCGTCTCAGTCCATGAAGTGCCAGTGTCGGTCGCCGTAAATCGTCTGGATGTACTCCAATTGTCCGATGTGCCCCACCGTGTGATCCGACGGCGCGGTCAAAATCGCACCGAGCGGAGCTTGGCCCAATCCAAACGGAAGCGTGCACATGCGGTCCAGGTCCGATTCGGTTAGCCCATCGTAAAAGGCGAGCAGGTTCGTCTTTCCTTCTTCCCAGTACGCTACTACCTCTTCTGCGGAAGTGAACATTTGGTCGTGCTCGGCAAAGACCTTCTCGGCCTCGTCGGTGCGAGGAATCGCAAATGGATTGCCTTCGAACATCTGCTGGATATTGCGAACCGCATGCGCCGAATGAGCGAGAACTTGGACTGGAGTCCGCGCGGTCGGACTTGGCGACCAGTTCATCCGATCTGGAGCCGTATTGTTGAATATCTTGAGGAGCGTGTCGCTCGTTCGGATAAAGGTCTGTTTCGCTTGTTCAATGGATGAGTTCATGATTTTTCTTGAAGGGTTTGGTCGAGGTTGTTGAATGCGCCGTTCCAACCACCACCATGGCTGATGCTGGCTTCATGGCGGGTGAAGCCGGTCTGGACGAAGACCATTTCGGTCCCGTCGTCGTCAGGGTAGAGATCGATCGTGACCGTGGTCACCACCGCCGGATCGTGATCGGGCAGGTTCATTTTTTCCCAGGAATGGGTAAACGAAAGTCGGCGAGGAGGATCGATTTCTAGATACTCGCCGTGCATCACGTACACATCGCCATCGGGCGAACGCATCCCAGATTTCCAGAGCCCGCCAACCCGAAAATCAAACTCCCCGCCGGTGAATGCAAACGCTTCAGGAAAAAGCCAGCGAACAAGAAGTTTCTCGTCCGTCCAAGCTCGAAAGACTAGGTCGATTGGAGCGGTAAAGTGGCGCTTAATTATGAGTTCAGTCGGTTCAGCGACAACGGTAGTGCTCATCAGGCTTCGACCACCTTCTTCAGGTTGCCCAGGCCTTCCTCGAAGCTCTCGCCACACATCTTATCCATGTTCATAAACACGGAGAAAACCTTGGCGAGCATCTTGTTCTCGCCGAACATCGCCCATGTCACCTTCGTGCCGCCACTGACCGGTTCAATCAGGAACTCGACCTGGTTGTGGCATGCCATCGGTTTGGTGAAAATGAGGTCCATGCTCACCTTCGAATCGGACGATCCGTTGACAATCATTTTTCCGACGCCAGCCTTGCCATTGCCAGACCATTCGTACGTCGCCCCGACGCCTTTCTCCGGACCCGAGAAGGTCTTCTTCATGTTCGGATCCAGTTTCTCGTACGGAGACCAGACGCAGAATTTGTGGAGGTCGTCGATGTTCTCGGCGATCTTCGATGGATCTGCATTCATAGTCACCGATCTTTCATAGCGAAAGTTATTCGGCTTGGTCATGGCAAGGCCAAGAACGACGAGCACAAGTACGACGATTACGATAAGCGCGATCAGCATAATTGGGTCATTATAGCGGTCTAGCCGTAGGTCGGTTGCTGGGGCCAGCCTTCAGGCGAATCTTCCCAATCCTCTTGGCGGCCGTATGGCGTCACATCCAGAATTGTGCTCGTGTTCGTCAGGTATTCCACGCCGCGGGCGTATGACGAATACGTGTGGTACACATCGTCTCCAACCCGGAAGAAGACGCTAAGTCCCGGCGCCTCCCCGTATGGCTGATCGGCCGGACGGCTGGCGACGAACTTCTCCGTACCCATGAAGTTGTAATCGGGCGAGGCGACCGCCGGGTCGTGGGTCACGTGGTAATCGTAATTGAAGTCCGAACCCAGCGACGAATACCACGGCAGCTTCCATCCTTTCACGGCTTTGTAGGCGTCGAGCTTCGCCAGCGGTGCCCGAGAAACCATCACGAACCGCGTGTCGACCTTGTCGAGATAGCTAAGATCGCCAACCGAACCCGCAAACCAAGTGCAGCCCGGGCAGCCTTTATCCCAGGACGGATCGTACATGAAGTGGTAGATCACCAATTGGTGCTTGCCTTCGAACAGGTCGATCAATTTGACCTTGCCCTCGGGTCCTTCGAACTCATAATCCTTGTCGATCTTCACCATCGGCAAGCGTCGGCGCTTGGCCGAGAGCCGATCCTGAGCGCGCGTCAATTCCTTTTCTTCAAGCAGAAGCTGTTTGCGTTGAGCCAGCCATTCCTCGCGGCTGACGATGGGCGGATGAGCGATCGTTTCACTTGACATTGGATTTCTCTTTCGATTCTTTGATGGCTTTCTTCGCGACAATGGCCGTGCCGACTCCGCCCGTGGCGGTCAAAACCGCTCCGGCAATGAAGTAGATGGAGGCGAAACAGGCAGGGCACATGGCAAATTTTCCTTATGTAACTAATTGGTTAAATAACTGTTTGGTATGTTACGGCGAATCTCCCGAGTTTGTCAAGAGGTTTAATGGGATGATATCGCGATGTTTCGAGATCAACTAGCCGAATTGCCGAAAGTCCTGCCGCCGGTAGGGCTGCTCGATGACGCATCGGCCGACATCGTCGAGCGCACGAGAGCTGTGCTGTCGTTGCTCGATTTCGAAGCTAGTTCAGGCTGCTCTGCGATCGCTTCGAACCCGTTCGAATGTCCTAACTGTAATCGGCCTTGCCCCTCGACGCGGTCCCCGTACTGCTCGGATCGCTGTCGCGAAACTTCGGCGTTCGTTCGCCAATTTCGAAACTCCGTCGAAACCGGGGTGATTCTCGGGGTGGAAAGGCAAGAGGCCCTCGGTCAAAAACTGTGGTTCGTCCTCGGGGGCGGCTACCCGCGCCGCGAAGCCCTGGTTCCGCCAAAAGTGATCCTGAAAGTCCTGGAAAGGCAAGGCGGACTGTGCGAAGAATGCGGCGCTAAAGCGACCACCATCGACCATTCGGGCAGCGGCTGAAACCGGCCGATCAATTTGCGTGCCGTGTGCGCGCAGTGCTGCCGCACCAAGGCATATGAATTCCAGGCGTTTCGTTCGTCGTTCGCGTTCGTCGAGGGATTGGAGGAACTATCTGAACGTGCTTCGTGCGAAGTGCCCATTCGCGTCTGCGATGATCCGACCAACTGGGATTGGCGTGCATTCTTGAAAGAGCGAATACAGGGCTAGGGCGAGCGAATTCCGCAACGATGACGCGTGGCTTCGTGTAAATTTAGATTAGATGGCGGTATTAGTCGACGAGAACAAGGCGAAGATTCGAAAGGCTCTCCTCGAATGCTTCGCCGATCCAGTTATCATCGCACTTTTCGTTCTCGTCCTGACCATTCCATTTTGGGTCATGCCGGCTGCCTACGGATTGCTGTTGACCTATCGTATCGATGAGCACGGCACCATCGTATGGTCACTACTTATTTCAATGGCAGTCAGCTACGTTTGGCTGTGGGCCAAATGGATTTTGTTATTGAGGAACTTCTCTAGGAAGGTTCAACGGTACAAGAAGGCAGGGAACGAAGAGGGGAGGCAGGCGTATGTTGCGGTCCATAAGCCAAGCCCGCGACTTGTGATGGCATCCACAATCGTCTTGCACCTGTCAATACCCGTGTTCATCGCCCTTATCATTTGGTCGACGATAGCACCGGTTCAACCAGTGCGCTCTGTTAAGAATCCGAGTAAAGTCGTTACCCGACAAGACGTCCTGAACGGAACGCTGGCTGGAATGCGCAAGCGTGGATTCGTGTTCTTCGGAAATTGAAGCATTCTGGGAGTAAAGGGCATTCTTCCCATCTAAAGTGATGCGGACTTAGTTTGGGTGGGTCATAGAGGAGACTAGCTTGAAAGGCTGCCTCAACTCCCATGAACTCCACTGAGCTTCCAAGTTCCCGAGCCGCAGGGGTTGAGGCTAAGAGAGTCTCTAGACAGTCCGCCCAACTTTCTAAATCGACACGTTGACCCACCCATCAGATGCCCGCAACTCCCAACCGAGTAACCTCACTCCATGTCCCAACTCTACATGGTCATCGAGCGATTCCGAAATGGTGACCCCAAGCCGGTCTATGCCCGGTTCGCCGAGAAGGGAAGGCTGGCGCCCGAGGGCCTAACTTACGTCAATAGCTGGATCGACGAAGATCTCAAGACCTGCTACCAAGTGATGGATAGCCCGACCCGCGAACTCCTCGACCAATGGATCGCCAACTGGTCCGACCTCGTCGATTTCGAAGTCATCTCCGTCATCACTTCGCAAGATGCAAAGGCGCGAGTTATTCCAGAATCGCCGTAAAGCTGATCGTCAGATGCACACCGGGCTTTGGCAAATCGATCACCGAAACCACCGACCGCGCTGGACGATGGCTCCCAAAACAAGCCGCATACGCCGCGTTCATCTCAGCAAAGTCGTTCATGTCCTTCAGATAAACGACCACATTCACGATCCGGTCCAAGTTCCCGCCAACCTCCTGAAGCATCGCGCGAAAGGTCTCGAGAACATACGTCGTCTGCTCCACAACGCTCCGACTCACAACCGTCCCTGTCTTCGCGTCGATTGCCCCAAGGGCCGACGCAAACACCCAGTCGCCGCATCGAACAAATGGCGCATATGGCCCAATGGGATTCGGAGCGGAGTGAGGACGTACGAGCTCTATTGGTTGAGACATGTATGGAGCATACTCAGAGACATGAGAGCCCTCGAGATCCGAACGTTTCGCCTTAAACCGGGCAACGGCCAAGAGTTTCTTAAGACCTACATTGCCGAGTGCGTGCCTCTCTTGGCATCCGCCAAGATGGATCTCGTAGCTTACGGTCCTTCGCAAATCGACCCCGACTCGTTCATCGTCTTCCGAGCGTTCGATAGCTTCGAGCATTCGCAATCGACGCAAGACGAGTTCTATGCGAGCGACGCTTGGCGATTGGGACCAAGGGAAAGAATCATTGCCATGTACGAGGACTACCACGACGTCACGATGATGGTGGAAGAGAACTTGATCGAAGCGATTCGAGCAGGTTTTCCGAGATTGTAGCGAGGGTTGACCAACTCAATCCCCTGACAAGCCCTGATCGAATACTTTCTTCAGGTTTCCACCGCTTTGCGATCAAGGTTTCTGCGAATTGCGTCTTTCGCGGCTGACTTTGACCATTGAAGAACTCGATCCGTAGGATCGGATAAAGTAGCCAGGGTGTCGTAGCGAGCTCGCGAGCGCAGACCCCTGGACAGAATTCGAAACAGCCAAAGTCCGAGGAGCGAAGCGACCCCATATTTCTTGCCACATGTCTAGTTGCTCTACAAGTTGGCCAAGTCGAAGGACGGGTGGGGCAGCCAACTGGACGGCAACTGCTTGAAATCAACAGTGCAACCAACCCCTGGAACTTCCTCACGTTTTTCGGGTGTTATGAGTACCGTGCCGAAGAAGCAGAAGAAGGGAAGAGGGAAGCGCTTGCTAAAGTTTCTGGGAATCCTCGCTGGCGGCATCATCGCCTTCTTCCTCGGCAGCAACTGGCTCGTCCTCCGCACCGGCAATGGACACATTTTCGAAGATGTGAGCCAACTCCCTCACCACCGCGTCGGAATCGTCCTCGGTTGCTCACCAAGGTTCGCTTTCTTCACTGGCAGGATGGACGCCGCCGCACAGCTCTACCGAGAAGGCAAAGTCGAGCGCCTTCTCGTTACGGGAGACAACATGAACCAGGGCTACAACGAGCCCGCCGAGATGATGAAAGCGCTCGTGAAGCGCGGAATTCCCAAGGAGCACATCACCGCCGACTACGCCGGATTCCGCACCCTCGACAGCATGGTTCGCGCACACGAAGTCTTCGGTCTCACCGAAGGAACGGTCATCACCGACGACTTTCACCTCGCGCGATCTATCTACTACGCCCAGCATGCGGGTCTCGAAGTCGACGGATTCGGATCGGTCGCCGCCGAAAATCCCAACTCAAAGCAAGTAGAACTTCGCGAAATCCTCGCGAGAGGACGAGCCGTGCTGGACATTCTTATCGATAAGCAACCGAAGTTCCTCGGAAAGCGCGAAATCATTCCGTAGCCCCAGCGAGCATGGGGCGTCCAATGTATACTCGCAATTGCGACAGGGGCTCTCGTTGCTCCGAGTGAATAAGGACATCCATGCTGAACCTACCGAAAATGACTCGACTTCCCAAGATCCTGCTGTTTTCTGGCGGAATCGCCGGTCTCGCAATTCTCTCGAGCTGCGGTGGTACGCAATTGGGCGGAAACTACTCTGCACAGTTTTTGTATGTTCCAACGGGCACAAACATTAACCAGTACGCCCTGGGTCTCCATGG
>CAMFIS010000208.1 GCA_945952345.1 uncultured Fimbriimonas sp. | reverse complement strand
CAGTTAACCTGCACTCGAGTCGGAAGAACAGGCTCGTCGAGCTTTTCCTTGATCGTCGGCTTCTCCTGGGTCTTAAACGACGTGAACTCGGTGGCGAGGACGGTGATTCGCACTGTACCGTCGAGGCTGGAATCGAGAACCGTACCGAAGATGATGTTGACTTCGTCTTGATCGCAAAGCGACTGAATATACTCCATCGCTTCGCTGGTCTCGGCTAGCGTGAGGTCTTCGCTGCTCGTGATGTTCACCAAGAGGCCCTTCGCGCCGTGGATCGTCTGCTCGAGGAGCGGCGACGAGGTTGCACCCTGAGCGGCTTGCAGCGCTCGGTGGTCACCGACGCCATAGCCGATACCCATCAGGGCTGGACCAGCGTCTTTCATGATGGCGCGAACGTCGGCAAAGTCCACGTTAATTTGTCCAGGGATGGTAATGATGTCAGAGATACCTTGGACGCCTTGTCGAAGAACGTCGTCGGCGACTCGGAAAGCTTCCGAAAGAGTGGTCTTTTTCTCAACCACGTTCAAAAGTTTGTCGTTGGGGATCGTGATGATCGTATCGCATCGGCCCATGAGCGAGGTCACGCCCTGCTCAGCCAGTCGGTCGCGTCGAGGACCTTCGAATCGGAACGGTCGAGTAACCACTCCCACGGTCAATGCGCCAAGCTCTTGAGCAATTTCGGCCACGATTGGGGCCGCGCCCGTACCGGTTCCGCCGCCCATGCCGGCCGTGATGAACACCATGTCTGCGCCATCGAGTGCCTTGCGAATGTCGCCCTTGCTTTCTTCGGCAGCGGCTCGGCCCGATTCAGGATTTCCGCCCGCCCCAAGGCCTCGCGTCGAATTGACGCCAAGCTGGACTTTTTTCGGGGCGCTGCTCAGGTCCAGGACCTGAACATCCGTGTTCATCGCAATGAAATCAACACCACGAATTCCGCTTTCGATCATGCGCTCGACGGCGTTACCACCGCCGCCGCCGACACCGACAACTTTAATTACAGCGTTTCCAGTCACTCTCTCACCACCAGTTCTAAATCTAGAACAATGCTACATAATAGCAAGTTTCCTATGTGGAAAACCTGTGGAAGATTGTGGATAACTTAGTTTTTTCCGCTCAATATGGACCAGAAGCCTTTGACTCGGTCTTGCCAACTCTCGCTTCCCGAGATCGGAACAAGTTCGTCTGCCGTCTGCAAAAGGTACACGACTGCGCCAATCGCCGAGGCTAGTCCTGGCTGGCCTTTGCCGTTCTTGACGTTCGGCTCGTTTACTCGCGTGGACATTCCATTCATGGCCGTCGCAAACAGATCGGTCGTCTTTGGCAGTAAGGATCCACCACCTGTCAACACCAATCCGCCATCGAGCACTCCGCCGTAGCCAGATTTTTCGATATGCTGCCGAATGATCTTGGCGAGTTCCTTCATGCGACTCTCAACAATTTCGCAGAGCACCTTTCGTTGCATGGGCCGCGCAATGGGGTGTCCAAGCTGATGCACCTCGATCGCCTCTTTCTCGCTGACGCCCTCTGACAAAGCTTGGGCGTAACCAACTTTCAGCCGCTCCGCCTCTTCGGCATCGCAATTCAAGAGTTGACAGAGATCGCTGGTGACGTTGCTACCTCCAACCGGGATCATTGCCGCGTACGCCAATGCGCCGTTCACGAAAACGGAAAGTTCGGTTTTCGTCGCGCCGATATCGACCACGACGGTTCCCTTTTCGATTTCAGCCTGAGTTAAGACTCCGAGTCCCGAAGCCAGCGGCGCATAAACGAACTGATCGAGTTCCCGATTGTTCAGCTCCAAAGTCTGCTGGTAATTCTGAACATGGCTCGACAAACCGGTGACGAGATAGCTGAGGACTTCGAGTTTCGCGCCTTTGAGTCCGACGGGCTTTACCACACTTCGCTGCTCATCCACCCTAAACTCGCGGGGGATCGCTTGAATCTGAACTCGGTCAGGTGGGAAGATTCCGGATCGGCTGTGCTTCACAACCTCCATCACATCCTGGTTCGTGATCGCGCGATTGGCAGGAATGATGGGTTTGAACCCTTGCACCATTGAACCTTCGAGCGCTGTGCCCGAAATCACGAGGGAAACGTCGCCAATAGAGTCGACTCCGAGTTCGTTCGACAGATGCTTCAGCGCAGTCTCAACCGAGCGAGATGCGGCATCTAGGTCGACGATCGCACCTTTCTTGACGCCACGACTGTCTGTCGTGACCAAGGCGTGAACCTGCAATTTCTGACCATCGCTGAGCGAAGCTGCAACCGCGACAACCTTGGTTGCGCCGATTTCCACGACCGTAATCATTGCCTGATTACTCTACACCCTCGGCGGCGGATAACGCGCCGGTTTGCGAACTTTCTTTCTGAGCTTCAGCTTCCTGGCGCTTTCGCTTGTGTCGAGAAACCAGGTCGATGTAGTTCTGCAAAACGTATCGTCGAATGATACTGAGGTTGTTGAATATCCTCATGCCAAACACAAGCGCAACAACCACATAGAGGTTGATTCCGATTTGGTCTCCCAACCACGCGATGATGAAAGCGATGATCGTGTTCGTGAAAAAGCCAGTCAAGAAGACGTCGTTTTGAAACTTGTTCTCGTGGGCCGATCGTATGCCACCAAGCACTGTATCCAATCCGGCAAGGCACGCCACTGCGAAGTACTGAGCCGCCGATCCATCCGCATGAAACCGTAAAACGAGCGCGATCAATGCACCGATCATGAGGCAAGCGATGGGAATCAGGATCACTTAGTGGTCACCTTTGGCACCTTGGCGGTTTTCGTCGTTGTGACACCGAGGTAGGCGGGGATTCGGATGTTATCCTCTTTGGATATCGAAACCATGGTGGGGCTTGCGCTCGCCAACTCCGTCATCATCCCACCGTTCATTGTAAAGCTGCTGTACAGGACGCTTTGGTTGCCGATCGCCAGGACGACAAATGGCGACGCGACCTTTACGTCGTCGATCAGGATCGTCGGCCCTGCACACCGAATGGAGCTTGTCGATACGAGCCGTTCGCCATTGACCGACACAGCTTCGGCACCGGCTGCAAACAACTCATTCGTCACTCGGAGCAAGTCGACGTCGTGGATAAGATCACTATCCTTGGGAAAAGGCCCAGCTTTGGTATTGTCGCGAAGCGTGACCTTGACGCCTGGGCCTTCCAACTCGGTGAGGCCAGCCATAACTTTAGCGTCTTGCAATTGCTCGTTCAATGCCTGAGAGCCAACGCTGCCATGAGCAACAGCCTGCTCCAAGTTCGATTCCTTCTTTCGCAGCATATCGACTTCCTGCTGCAGGCGCTGGTAAGTCACGAGGTCGACGACGTTTTCTTGTACTCGTCCACGCTGGTCCCCGCTCATGAACCCCAATCGATTCAGTCGGTTATCGTTCGTGAGCCAAGCGGCGACGAACATGAAACCAAGGATCATCGATAATCCGCTCACGGGGATTACCCACTTCTCGTTATTGATCTTTACGAACGGATTGACCATTTTCTTTATTACGTGCGATTACCTGCGGATTCTCTGGGACCATCAAATTGACCGAACTGTTGACCTCGAAGAGATCGGGGTGCTCTTGAAACGACTGCTTCAGCCTTTGAACTTTCTCGGACAGTTGGCGGAACGTGCCAAGAATGGCGGTTCCGTTATTCATATTTAAGCACACGCCCCCAGTTCCTAAGACTTCAATCTCAACTGGAACCTCGGATTTATTCATCGAGGTTAGTTCGGACTGAACCAGTTTCGCCAAGTCTGCAACGCTCCTGTAGTTTATGACGCCCGCCAGGGTCATGACGGAAACGCGAATTTGGGCGTCTAGGGCGATTGACGGCAAGGTTTTTGTGGCCGCAGGATCGACGGCAACTTCGGGGTCCATGAAGATCACACCTTCTGGATCCAAGTAGGTGTCTTTAGCGCCCGCGATCGTCGCAACTGGAATTCGATAGCGGAGAATCAGGCGTCCGATGCCAAAGATATTGCGTCGAAAATCGGCGCTTTTCACCCGCGACTCGTTCATGAACGGAGCCTCGACTAGCCTAGGATCGATGGTGAGGGCGGGCTTGCCTTTGATGGAATCCGACATTCTTTCCAGTCGGAGCCTTTCCGACTTTCGAACACCGTCAAGATTGACGCTGCGGATCGCGGTGACGCCCGACCGGAATCCGGCAATGATGATGTTCAGGGACAGGATCAGAGCCAGGGCTGGCGTCCAGTTGATTTTCCTCCGAGATCGAGGACGCCGGCGGACGGGGCTAGACCTCTTCACCATGGCGGATCAACGCATCCTCGACGATTCGATGACAAAGCTCTTCAAAGGAAATCCCGGCTGCTTTCGCCGAATTTGGCAGCAGAGATGTGTTGGTCATTCCGGGCAGCGTGTTGATCTCCAACACAAAAAACTCGTTTCCTCGCACGATCATGTCGGTGCGAGTTGCGCCGGAGCAGCCTAATGTTTCGTGGACTAGGACCGCGATCCGCTGGGCTTCGGCAAGCTGATCGGGCGTGAGCCTTGCCGGTACGATCTCTTCCGTGGCTCCAACCGTGTACTTGTTTGCGAAGTCATAACCGCCATCAAGCGGGCAAATCTCAACGGGAAGAAGCGCCTCACCACACAGAACGGGCACCGATATCTCCATACCCTCCACCCACTCTTCCACCAAGGCGCCGCCAGGATATTGCAATGCCTTTCGCAATCCATCTTTGAGTTCAGCATCAGTCTCACAGAAAGAAAGTCCAACCGTACTGCCTTCCTTGTTTGGTTTCACCACGGCGGGTGCAGATATTGTCAGCGGTTCGTTAGCTGAGTGAACCAGTTGCCCCTTCGGAACACGAATGCCCACGCCGGAAAGAATGGCCTTCGTCCGATCTTTATCCATGGCGATCGCGCTGGCAAGGATATTGGAACCCGTATATGGGATGTGCATCAGTTCGAAGTAACCCTGAATCGCTCCATCTTCAGCATGGTTGCCGTGCACGGCAAGAAACGCCACGTCCGGTCGGATTGAACCGGTGAACTCCAAGACTGCCCCTTTACGTAGGAGCAGGTTTGTCACGTCGTAGAGTTGAACGTCGTATCCCGCGTTCTCGAGGGCGCGGGCTATGCAGTGTCCGCTGAGAATAGAAACTTCCCTTTCGCTGCTATCTCCACCATAGATGACCGCAACGGATTTCTTTGGACGTGCATCGCGTTCGATTTCCCGTATCAGGTCGGGAGCAAACTCATGAATGTTTCCTGCTCCCATGCCGCAAATCACATCTCCTGGACGGATCATCTGCTTGACGATGCGAGGCAGTAGGTGCCGAGAAGGCACGTAACGCATCGGCTTCTTCAGATTCTCTGCAATTCGTACACTGCTGACGCCTGGTATCGGAGCTTCCCTCGCCGGATAGATGTCCGTCATGAAAATGAAATCCGCTTCGTCAAGGGCTTTGGGAAAATCTGAGAGGTGTTCGAGGGTCCTGGAGTAAAGATGTGGCTGGAAGGCAACGACGATTCTCCGACCCGGATATTTTTGCTTTAGTGCGCGAACCGACGCGGTGATCTCCGAAGGATGGTGCGCGTAGTCATCAACCACGGTAATTGGTCCATCGAGCAAGACCTGCAATCGTCGCTCGGCTCCATTGAATCGAGAAATCCCCATCTCGACCATGCCGAGATCCACCACTTCCTCCTCGTTGTTCAGCAGCGAGGCGGCCGCAAGAGCGCCTGTTGCGTTCATGCGGTTATGGTCTCCCGGCAGGTTTAGGCTCAAAGCTCGACCGGCATCTGTGTTTTTCGCGTCGATGCCCATCTCGAACTTGTTGGAAATCTGCTGCAGCCATGTATCGCTCAGACCGTAAGGCATGCATCGAACATCCGTCAGTTCAGCTACTTCAGCTGCGCCCCTGTCGTCAGCGCAATACACCAAGCCGCCGCTGAAAGGCACTTTGCTCACGAACTTCACCATGCTGTCGCGTAAGTTCTCGTACGTTCCGTGGTAATCCAAGTGGTCGGGTTCCAGGTTCGTGAGGACGACGATCATCGGGTCGATATCGGCGTAGGCTTCATAAGCCTCACACGCCTCGACAACCGCATAAACGCCATTACCTTCGCGAATCGGTCCATTCCAATCGATGACAGGCGCGCCAACCACAACAAGCGGATCGATACCGGCGGCGGCTAACCCGGCGCCCAGCATTCCTGTCGTCGTGGTCTTGCCATGCGTGCCTGTGACGGCGATAACTTTGTACGGTCGTAATAGCCAACCTAAAGCTTGAGAGCGTCGAACGATGGGAATACCAAGCTTCCGGGCTTCCGCGATTTCGGGAGATCGCCCGATATCGACAGCGTCGGTGACGACCAATGCGGCTTTTTCGGGCCGCTGGACGAAAGCAAAGACTGGGACTCCAGAATGGCCGATCGAGACATCGAGCCCTTCTTCGGATAGTCGAGACGTCTCCTGGGAAGCCACCGCGTCGGTACCGGCAACTGCATAGCCGCGATGGGCCAGCATTCGGGCCAGGGCGCTCATGCCGGCGCCGCCGATACCGACCAAGAAGAATGCGCGGCAAGGGTTCAGCGACTCGGTCGGATCAAATGATGATTCGATTTCGCTGCTCTTTGTCATGCAGATTGCAATCC
>CAMFIS010000207.1 GCA_945952345.1 uncultured Fimbriimonas sp. | reverse complement strand
AGCTTGTGTACGTCATGGCGGCCAAGCGCAGCGTGGAGAGTGCAGGCGGAATCGACGGAGCGCGACGCGACCGAGCCCGACAAATCCTCGGCTGTGGAAAGCCTTTCCCACAAAGACAGCAAGCCGAATTCACGCAGGAGGACCTTGAGGTTCGAAAGGCTCGTCCGGAAATCGTCAAGGCGATCTTCGACGCGACCGAGAAGATTCTCGACCTCAACAATCTCAATGCGCGCATTCAAGATTGGGCGGGAGCCGACCAGATCGCAAAATTCGAACGAGAGGACAATTTTGTGTTTCCGCTGCTCTATCCAGCGGGCCTGGGGGACAGCTACGCACTCGACATCACTCGAATCAGCCCCAAAGATGCCAGTTCGCTGGAAGAGGATGAATCGAAGCGCGTTGAGAAGTTGAGCGGCGTAAGCCTGGGGCACTTTGGCGCATTCTTCACCCGGAGCGGAAGGATCCTCGATATCATTTGGGGGCGTCTCAATGCCGCCGAAATCATTCTGAACACCTACTTGGACACGGACCAGATCGAAGACTTTCTCCCTCGGGCGCAAGTCTGTATCCTAGGCGAGGCGTTGGCCGAATTCGCCGGCGAGATTGAAGTCGATCGCTTGGCCAGCAAGGCTCAGGGGCATATCCCCCTCTACCGTAGGCTTGAGAATCTGGTCGGTTTCGTGATGGCAAAGTATCCCGACGTCACCGCTGACGGGCTTGTCAACGAGGGCTATTTGACGAACAGTCAGTCCGCGTTGATCAAGCAATACAATATCGCTGGCGGTCCAACCTTTGCCGGCGAAACACCCGAGACGGAAACGCTGTGGTCGATCTCGCCGCGAGCGACGCAGGTTCTTGCTCAGATTCTCGATGAGAGTATCGCCAGCAAGCCCTGGTTTAAGTGGCCTCAACTAATCTTCCTGTACGCGGGAAGAATCCTCATGCTCCTCGTCGAGGCCACCGTGCCGCAGAAGCCGTTCTACCGAGCCATTACCTATTGGTATCAAATCCTTTTTACGATCACCTCGATCGCGTTTGTGGTGACTCAGTTCGGATTCTTCCCCCACATGAAAGGTCCGGCCGGAACCTGGATGGCGATTCTCATTGGCCTGTGGATGCTGACGGCAATGATTCGGAAATGGTTGTACCGGTCGTGGAAAGTGTGGGTCGATGCGACATCGGTCATTACGCTCATCGTGGCCGCGCTCAACCTCCTCGTCGGCTTTTCGGTTTACAACGTCAAGATTCTCGATCCTGCTCATGACATCAACGCCAAAGCGGCCTGGCTCCTCAGCGGCTCGCTGGTGGTGGGGGTGGTGGTAGCCAGGCTCGGCTACTTCTTCTATGAGATGAGAACGAACGACTTACGTTCGAAGAAGCGCAAAATCAGGCTCCCTGACATTGTCTCAAAAGCTCTGAATGGAGCGGCCAAATTTATCTTGACCTTGGTCACGGGTGTCTATCTCTTGTGCAACGTTGCCCTGGCCGGTTGGATTGGCGCAAACACGTGGGTCCACCAAAAGCAAGTGAAGGCACCAACCGCGACGCCACAAGAGACTCCTGACCCGAATGCTGAGACACCGGCCGCGAAGCGAGACCCGAATCAAAGCTTCGACGACTACATCCGCGGTGGCGCAATTGGAGATGCCGGAGGCGTCAAGCCGTATGAATACCGCAGGAAATCAGAATCAGATCGCCTTCCTCCCGCCGGGGACAGCATGAGACAGCCGCAGGCGGCGAAGACGGCCAAAGCCGAAGCGGCGGAGACACCAAAGCAAGCGCCATCAAAGATCGACAACCTGAACGATAACATCGGAAAAGGCATCGACAAGGTCTGGGGCAAGCTGTTCGGTTCGAAGTGATCGTCGATGAGCATGGCGTGTTAAACTGAACGCGCCATGCTCGCCCTGTTGCTGTCGACCCAATTGATGCACTCGCACAACGATTACGCTCAGAAGCATCCGTTCTACACCGCGTGGGAGAACCATTTCGACAGCATCGAAGTGGACGTTTTCCCGGTGAATGGCAAGTTACTGGTGGGGCATAACGATAAGGAATTGAACCCGGATCGAACGATTCAGTCGCTGTATCTCAACCAGATGTCGAAGATTCAGGAGTCTGCCAGCCACTCACCTTTCTATAGCAAGAGCAAAACGATTTGGCTGCTCATCGACGTGAAGCGAAATGGCGAGGAAGCGTATCGGAACCTGAAAGAAATCCTGCGCACCTATCCTGAATTTGCCAACGGCTCGCGCGGAATCTTTACCTTCATCATCAGCGGCGATCGGGCGATAGCTTCCATTGCGGCCGACAAGGGAAAGATTGCGGGTATCGATGGCCGCTTTACGGATCTGGGCAAGGGCTATTCCAAGGAGCAAATGCCCTGGATCAGTGCGGATTGGTCGGACTACTTTAAGTGGGATGGCAAGGGTTCGATGCCGGCAGAGGAAGCCGCCAAGATGAAGTCGCTGGCTAGCTCCGTGCACAAAGAAGGACGACTTCTTCGGTTCTGGGGATCACCCGATTTCCAGACTTGCTGGGAAGCGCAGGCGAAGGCTGGAGTCGATATTATCAACACGGACCACTTGGCCGAACTGGCCAAGTGGAGAAACTCTCGAAAGGGATAATAGGTTCGTCGACTGCATGCCTACGATTGCCATCGAAAAGTATCGGCTGGTCAGCTGCATCTTGAGCGTTGCGTTCGCTTCGGCAATGATTATTCTCTTGCCGATTGTGTTCGTGGGTCCTTCGCTGGCGAATCGGGCCTACGAGCACGCGAAGGGCGGACTAGATATCGCCTTCACGAGTTGGATGAGTGATCGACTGATAACTGTCGGACTCCTGGTTACATTTACACTTTTATTCGTCTGGCAACTTCGGTTTCTGTTAGACAACCGACCGGGCATCCTGGTATGTGATCGAGGATTCTATAAGTGGGCGCTATGTTTGAGAGTCGAATTCTTTCCATGATCGTGCGTCGATCGATTCGAATACCATGAACGACCCGAGCTTAATTTTCTCCGCGGGATTGCGCCGGAAGTAGTTGAGTCCGTTGGAATTCGATACAAAGAGTTCTCAGTAATTCGTAAGCTCCTTCGATTTGGAGGCGGCTTAGGCAACGGGTGCCACGAATGGATCGATCATCGATTTCTGAATGCCGACCCAAGAGCGATCTACGAAATCTTGCAAGGTGGCCTGGTGTCCTGGAGGTCCCTCAATGAACAAAGTGGTGAGCAATCAACCCCGCCTGAATCGCTCCCATTATGTTCACCTGCCGATCATCGATAAACAGCGTCTCTTCTGGTTTTGAACCCAGCGCCTGGCACGCGGCAAGATAGATCTGAGGTTCGGGCTTGCGGATGCGGAACTGGGCCGAGCAAAAGATATTGTCTCCGAAGATCGGCCTGAGTTCGGGGAAGAGCGTGTCGATCTCCCGTTGTAGCAGCAGACCGTTGTTGGTCAGGATTCCCAGCTTGTGCGTTCCGACGAGGCTCTCGGCAAAAGCGAGCATCTCGACGATGGGGGTCATGCCCCCCTTTCGATACTCACACCATTCGAGAAGCGAAATGGGATAGCCGATTTGGCGACCGAAGTGGTGCAGGTATTCGTCGGCGGTGAACTGACCAGCGTCGGTCCGGTCTTCAAAACCACAACCCCAGATGGCGTGCTCTATCTTGGCGTGGGACAGGCCACAGAGGCCGTGTAGGTACGCGATGCGCTTGGTGTCGTCCAGATAGCAGAGGACGTCGTCCATGTCAAAGAGGATGGCATTAACAGTGCGAGATTTCAGTGCAAGTGCAAGTAAAGATTCGTCGATTGGCATTGCTTGCACTCGCACTGCTCGCTTGCACTGATTAGTCCACTACTTCGACGTCGACCGCCGGAACCAGACCGATTCGGGCGCCTTCGGCGAGCAGAAGTTTAATGGCGGTAACTCCTTCTTCACCCATATCTCGGGTTCTCTCGTTCACGTACATTCCCACAAATTTGTCGCTCGTGTTGATGTCCATTCCCCGTGCAAATTGGAGAGCGTAATCCAGCGCATAGCCTCGATCGCCAAGTCCCGCGTCGATCGATTCGCGCATGCAGCGGCTGACTTCGATAACCGCGTCTGGACCCAGGTCCTTTCGAACGACGTTCACACCAAGCGGAAGCGGCAGACCGGTCTTCTTCTTCCACCACACGCCCATATCCGCAATGAGATACAGCCCGTCGTCGGCGTAGGTCAGCTGGCCTTCGTGGATGATGAGGCCAACCTTGTACTTCCCTTCTTGAATGGCAGGAATGATCTCATCGAAAGGAACGACTTCGAACTTGAGGTTGGCATTGCTTCCGAATTGTTCTTCGAAAAACAGATTGAGCTGGAGGAAAGCCGACGTTAGCTTTCCGGGAACGGCGATGACAATCTCTTCGAGGTCTTCGACAGCGGTTGGTTCGCTCGCGACGAGCATTGGTCCGTAGCTGTCGCCAAAGGATCCGCCGTGACGGAGCAGCGCGTACTTGTCGGCAACATAGGCAAAAGCGTGGACCGAGATGGCGGTCGACTCAAGCTTCCCTTCCATGGCCCACTCATTGAGGGTTTGGATGTCGCGAAGGATGTGCTCAAACTTATATTTGCTCTGCACCGCGCCGGAGGCGAGCCCCCAAAACATAAAGGCGTCGTCGGAGTCGGGGGAATGTCCGATGTGAATTGTGTCGGTGGCGGTGCTCATTCCCTTCAGTTTACGCTTTCACAGAGCTTAGAATTCGCATGTTTCACAAAAAAGTGAAAGTAAAGTAATGGCCCGTGGCACGGATACGCGGCGCTAGGCAGGGCTCGCTGGATTTGTTCGCACTAGCTTATCCGTGTTAGTACTCCACTGGTAAAGCCGCTCGTGCCTCGTGGCTGTACCAGTGCCACGCGCGAAGCTGTAAACTAATTCCGTGCCCGCAAAGAAGCCGACCTTGAGTCCGAGCCGAATCACCACGTACCTAGCGTGTCCGATGAAGTACCTGTGGACCTACGTCGATTCACGGGGCAAGTGGTACCTCAAAGCCAAGAGCTACTATTCGTTCGGCACTACGCTGCACAAAGTCTTGGAGAGATTCCACGACACCGGAGATACCGGCGTCTCGACCGTTGGCGATGCGCTGAAGGTGTACGAAGAATCGTGGATTGATGCCGGTTACGCCAGTCCCGAGGAGATGCAGGAAGCCTATGGCGAAGGTAAGGAGATCGTCGCCTACACGATCGAAGAAGAGCTTAAGCGTGAGCCTGGCGTCAAGACAGTCGCGGTGGAGAAGTTCCTGAAGTACGACATGGGACCATTCGTGCTCATAGGTCGAGTCGATCGGCTGGATCAGCACCCCGATGGGACATTCGAGATTGTCGATTACAAGTCGGGCCGGTACAAGGTGACCGAAGAAGACGTGGCCAACGATTTTGCCATGGCTTGCTACCAGCTTCTGATTCGAAAGAATTTTCCTGGTTATGACGTGAAGGCGACGATACATGCCCTGAGGGCAAAAGCGAGGGCCACCGCTTCCCTTTCGGTGGCTGAACTTCAAGTCTTTGAGAACGACGTTCGATTACTCGGTGAGCAGATCCTCGCAACCTCAATCGACGATCACGCTCCGAGCATCAAGCTCCTCTGCGAAGGATGCGACTTCCAATCGCTTTGCCGGAAAGACCCCCGGTACAGCTAGAGTAGCCGCACGTTCGATTCGTCGACGATCTTCAGCAAGAGCTTCTTCACGTCGTCCAATTTGGTGCCTTTGATCTTTTGGTACAGTGTCGCGGAAGTCCAGGAGAACCCGAATCGATGCTGCCAGTAGTGCTGAAGATAAAGCGAATCGTTGGGATCGACATCCACCGCCGGAGACACTCCGGCGACGATTGGGAACTGCGGAAGGTTGTTCTCCAGATACCCACGGGCGAGTCCGACCGCATGCTCGAGGTCATCTTCCGTTAAAGCTTCGCACTGCTTTCGAATATTGGCGCGAAGGGCGGTGATCGTTTCTGGTTTCGCTTGGCCACCGTCGGTAGCGAAAGCCATGCGGAACTTCCAACCTTCTTCGGTCGGCAGCATGAAAGCCTCCTGGCGGTAGCTGAGGGACATTCCATCCCGTGCGACTTTCCAAAGGATCGACTCTTTGCCGACGCCGAGGCAGTTGGCGGCAAGGAAATATGCGCCAATGTTTTCTGCGGTAAACGCGATCGGCCGGCTATCAAACAGGATGAGCGGAATCGAGTTCTCCTTTGGAGTGGCTTTTGGCGGAAATGGAATGGGTAAACGGTCGGGAACGGTCTGCCAATTCCGCTGAGCCGTAGACCATTTCGACTTCGCTTCGCCCGGGGCAAAGTTCCCAGAGACGGCGACCGAAACACGATTTGGCCGTACGACAGCCAGCCATATGCTCAGCATTGTGTCATGATCCAGGGGAGCGCTCTGCTCGGCGTACCCTTCATAGGCCGGTGACCAGGGATCTTCGAAGGCAAGCTTAAAGTCCTTGATAGTTTCTGGCAAGTAAGTGGGCACGGTGAAGAGGCTGTTGAGCAAGGCCAGCCCGGAACCAAGACGATCGGGATCGACGGCGAGCCCGATGCGTAGATGATCGGCGCCGTGATACAGATGGAACCGAGTGCCTG
>CAMFIS010000206.1 GCA_945952345.1 uncultured Fimbriimonas sp. | reverse complement strand
GTCCAATACTGCTTCTTCGAGGAGCTTTTTGAGTCGGCCAACTTCTCTTCCTTCGCTCACTTTGGCAATCGTCATGATCTCCTGACCCGACAGCGGGCTCGACAGAGTGTTGGCAGGAGTTTCGTTCTGGACACGCTTGATGGTGGCCCGAATGGCGTCGAGGTCGAAGACCCGCACTCCTGCCTTTAAGGCGTTTGCGTCAGCGTCAACGAGGTTCAGCAGCCGTTCAAGGTCGTCACCCATGTCGCGGATGAGCCTCCGGGCAGCCGAATCGGAAAACTCAGGCGCACTTCCGAGCCGCATGTGGTTCTTGACTAGCCTGGCAACATGGTCGATGTCGTCTCCCGGCAATTTCCAACGATGAAGGATTTCACGAGTCATCGTTTCGCCTACAGCCTCATGGCCAAAGAACCGAATCTTGCCGTTTCCATCCAACGATCGGGTCGCCGGCTTGCCAACATCGTGAAGCAGCGCGGCCAGGACTAGTCGAAGATCGGGTGTGTGGAGGTGAGCATTTGCGACAACTTTTCGGGTGTGATTCCAAACGTCTGCGTCATGATAGTCACCCTGGTCACAGCCAACCATCTTCGAGAATTCGGGGGCGATGACCTCGAAAAGCTTCAGCTTCATCAGGTCGCCAAGCGCATCGGAAGCGGATGGGTGAAGAAGCATCTTGCTGAGTTCATCGCGTATCCGCTCGAAGCTGATGATTTTGAGGCGGCCATGGCGCATGTAAATCGCGTCGTAAAGCCCCTTTGCTGGTTCCAGGTTGAAGCGCCAACGGAAGCGAACCGCACGAAGCATACGCAAGGGGTCATCATCGAAGGTCTTGACCGGATCGAGCGGAGTGCGAAGGATTCCTTTTTTGAGGTCGTCGAGTCCGACTCCAAGCGGATCGATGAGCTCCCAAGTTTTCAGCGACCGCATGAGCGTATTGATGGTGAAATCTCGCCGTTCAGCATCGTCGCGATAGGTTCCCGGAGTCACTTTCGGCTTGCGTGAATTTTTCGCGTAGGACTCCTTCCGGGCCGTAACCAGCTCAATCTTGAGGCCATCGATCTCGACCATGCCAGTGCCAAACCGTTCGAAGGTAACGGGGGCAAAATCGGCAAGGCCCTGGCTATGGAGAAGCGCAGCCAATTCTCCGCTCGAACCTCGGGTCACAAGGTCGAAGTCGTTGGATTCCGGAAGTCCGAGGACTTCGTCGCGAACGGCGCCACCAACCAAGAAAAGATCGCCATGAAAGGCAGTACCTTGGACGGCGTCCTGAATCTTGGCGAGGACCGGATGCATCCTTAGATGTTAACCGGATTGTTCTCGCGGACGTCGGGGTGATCCCAATTCACGACGATGACCGAATAGTCGTGAGGTTCTCCGCGTCGCTTCTCAACCTTGATTGCTCCACTGATTTCCAGCGTGGTCACCAAAGACTTTCGCTCGTACTCGGCGAGGTGCTGCAAGGCGTTTCGCAGCTTATTAAGATATGGCGTGAACCAGACCTCTGGCTTGTCGCCAAAGTTGTGAAGCATGACTTCGAGGGCAACCAAAGCGTCTTTATCCAACCGCTTTGGCTTTTCGAAGTTGGTTTGCGCCATTTTGCCGGTGGCACGCGCTTCGGCAATTTGGAATGCCTGCTCGTTCGAGGCTTCGGCTCTTTGTTCGAAGTACTCTTTCAGGCGCTCTTGGCCAACTTCCAGCTCGGATTGTGAGACCTTGCCAAGGCAGGTGAACGCGTCGATGTAGCCATCGCCAACAAGCGTCAACAAGTCTCCGGAGATATTTTCCTTGAACGCCACGACCTGAACGGTCTTTGCGTGTTTACGGAGATGCTGAAGCACCGGAATGTAGTCCCGATCCCCCGCCATCAACACGAAGGTGTCGATCTCGTCTCGGGTGTACATGGTTTCCATCACGTCGATGCATAGGCGCATGTCGGCAGCATTCTTGTGCTCGGTACCCACGACGTTTCGGGTCTCGACGCCCAGCAGGAACAGTTGGCCCTGGGCATTCACATCGATCTGCTCGAAGTCGGCGTAAGCATATTGAACGATCACGCTCTGAGCAAATTTTTCGCCAAGTGTTTTGCGGAGATCCTGAATCAGTTCCAAGACGATGTCTTGGGCTCGCTCGGAGTCTACAGTTCTTTTTCGGATGTAATGAAAGATATTTTCGAAGTCGATGAAGAGGGCAGCATAGTCTTTATTCAGTTTCATTAATATCCTTTTATGATGGAATATTTAAGGTCGGCGTTGCCTCAACGCCGACCTTTTTGAGAAGAAAGCCCAAATAACTACCGGACCGGTATTCGCCAGATGGAAACCGAGTACGGACGGGCGGTAAATGAGAGTTTCCCGGCGGTCACTTTTGCCGTTGCCGACGTCGGAGACACGCGCTTCGGATTCGCGAGCGAGTTCTCTGCTTTCGGGTCGCTGTTCGCGAGCACGGTGCCACGCACACTTCCGGATCCAGCACCTGCAATATCGATCACGACCGGCTGGGCCGTTGGTCCAGCCTGAACCGCTTTGATTACGACTTCATGCCGGTTCTTATCCAGACCGGCGGTGTAGAAGAACTTGGGACTCGACGAGGGCTTCTCGTCAAAGAGGACCTTCCCGTCCAGTCGGCAGACGATTCGCTCGGGAGAGTAGTCGATCGCGATGTCGTACCATCTCCCAGTCTCAATCGTGCCATTGATATGACGTCCAACCTGGTTCTTTCCACCGTCGACGGCGTACTCGATGCCGTGTTGAGAATTGCCCCAGCCGCCAAGATTGAACCAGACAAAGTTTCGCGAATCTTTGAATCCACACGCGATCAAGAAGCCTTCGCGGCCGCCCGTTTTTTTCGCCTTCAACTTGAGACTGTACGAGTTCGATTGGAACGGGAATACATACAAGGGTCCCTCGCCATCGCCGGTCTGCTTAATGACACCATCGGCCACCGACCATCCGTCGCCAATCGTCTTTCCCGCTTGGGCTTTAACGCTGATCGAGGCCGCGGAAGTGATCTGAATGTCCTTGAACTCCGCCTGCGTAGCCCACGTGCCCACGCCAAACCCTCCGGTCGGGAACGGCAATTTGTCTTCGGGAATGGAGGTTGCTTGGCTAGCAACGATGTGGGTTGGCTTGTTCTGCGCGAACAACTTTTGCACGTAGTAACTCGGGGTTCCGTACACGTCCTTGGCATCGAAGTAGATCAGGTCAGGATTCCATGCCTTAGCATTCACATTGGCAAACAACGGTGCGTAGCTAGCCATGACCACGTGGTCCGAATTTCGCTCCATGCCGGTCATGAATGCTGCTTCGCCAAGCGCGCCGATGAGGTTGCCAGTTCCGGAGCCTTGGGTTACGGCGTATTCGCCGACATAGACCTTGGGTCCCTTTCGATCGTAACTGTCGTACCGATTCGCGTTGCGGAAGAAGAAGGTGGGATCCGAGTAGTAGTGCTCGTCGACAGTCTCGATCGGAGACTTATCGGGTGTTCCACCCCATACGTCGGCAATGGTGATCACTTCCGGGAATCGCTTTTTCACCGCATCGTAGATCATGCGGTAGCGAGGAGCGTATGGAGCGCCGCCATTCTCGTTGCCGATTTCGAGGTACTTCAAGTTGAACGGTTTCGGATGTCCGTTGGCAGCCCGAATCGCGCCCCACTTGCTGTTCACCGGACCGTTGGCGTACTCCACCGCGTCCACCGCATCCTGCACATATTCATCCATCTCCGACATGGGGACGACTTCCTTGTGCGACATGCCGCAATTCACAACGAAGAGTGGTGCGGCTCCGAGGTCTTCGCACATCTGCAAGTACTCATGGTAGCCGAGTCCGTTGGTGCTCTTGTAACCCCACAGGTTCGGCACGTTTCGCCGCGTGTCCAAGCTGGTGATTGTCGTCTTCCATCGGTAAGCCTGAGCCATCCGATCGCCTTCCACCCAGCATCCGCCCGGGAATCGCATAAACGATGGCCCCATATCGACCAGCATGTTCATAAGGCCAGGTCGGAGACCGTTGGTTCGATTCTTGTAGGTCGCGGTGGGATAGAGCGAGACGTAATCGAAGGCAGCCTTTTGCCCTTTGCCCATTACCAGCGCGAGCGATCCCTTCTTGATGTCCTTGTTCACGGTCACCTTTGCGGTCTTGGTTTGTCCGCCTCCGTTGAATGCCATCTCGGTCGAATAGGCTGGCTGCCCGTTGTCGAGGACTTGGACCATGAGGTCTGTCTTCTCGGGGAAGTCGCCCGTTATCGTCAAAGTGTATGGCTTACCTTTTTCAAGGTTCATGCCCCAGAAGCCTTTGTTCTCGATGTCGCCATTCTCATCCGCTTGGACATACAGCTTTCCGTTCGAAACTTTGGGATGAAGATAGGAAGGGATCTCCCAGAAATCAGGCTTGTCGGATTCATCGAACGAGCGGTTTCGAACGAGTTCGGGATAGATTCCGCCATCGCCGGCACAGTTGATCTCTTCAAAAAAGATTCCGTAAAGGTCTTTGCTAACCGGGTGCAGAATTTTGTCCGGTTGGATTTTGATCGTGACCGGTTCGGCTTTGGCGAAGGCAACCCAGGCGATAAGAGAGAACATATCTTTATTCTGCCCAAATGACTATGGAGATTCAATAATTAGAATGTATTTCTCGCCGAGTTCTCTGAGACTCGATCTGAATAAACTATCGGAAATGACGAGTCGCTACGATGTCGCAATTGTTGGGAGCGGACACAATGGCTTGGTCGCGGCGGCTTATTTGGCCCGGGCTGGGAAGTCGGTTGTGGTCCTGGAAAGGAACTCAACTCTGGGGGGAGCAACGGCATCACAACGGGTCTTTCCAGACTACGAGGCCTGGCTGTCGAGGTACTCGTACTTGGTCTCCCTCTTTCCCCAAAAGATCGTCGACGACCTGGGGCTAACGTTCACGACCAAGCGGAGGACTACGGCCTCGTACACTCCTCACGAGCACGGTGGATTGGTGCTCTCCAACGTCGATGAGTCGCGATCGCAAAGTTCGATGCGAGAGATGACAGGTTCCGATGAAGCGTGGGGGAAGTATCAGAAACTTATGGCATTGGAGGGCGCATTCGCCCAAGTGGTTTGGCCCACGTTACTCTCTCCGCTTGCGTCGCGGACAGACATGTGCGGCCAGTGTCGATCGGCAGACGAGCAGGAAGCTTGGCGATCGTTCGTCGAGGAGCCGCTCGGACATGTGATCGAGCGATTCGCGGACCACGATGCTCTCCGTGGGCTGCTCCTCACCGACGGCAAAATCGGCGTTTTCTCACACGCGCATGACGAGTCGCTTCGCCAGAATCGGTGCTTTCTTTACCATGTCATCGGCGGCGGGAATGGCGAATGGCGCGTTCCAGTTGGGGGAATGAAGTCGTTGGTCGAATCGCTATTGGGCGTGTGTCTCGATGCGGGTGTTGAGTTTAGGACCCACTCCGAAGCCACCCACCTCGAGACGGGTTCCACGCACCATACTGTTCACTTTGAAAGGGATGGCGTTGCCTCCTCGCTCGATGCGAACCATGTATTGGTGAACGCGGGACTCCGAACTTTCTCGCGGCTTGTTGGCCGTCAGCATGTTCCCCAGGCAGGCGACGAAGGGTCGGTCATCAAGATCAACATGCTGCTGAAGAAGTTGCCGCGACTGAAGTCTGGTGTGGATAGCCGAGAGGCATTTGCGGGTTCGTTCCACATCGATGAAGGTTACGAGCAGATGAAGAGTTCGTACTTGGAAGCGAAAGAGGGCTTTGTGCCAAATCCGTCGCCGGGTGAGATTTACTGTCACACTCTGACCGACCCATCCATCTTGAGTCCGGAATTGCAGGCAAAAGGGTATCAGACCCTCACGCTCTTTGGCCTCGACATGCCTTACCGGCTTTTCGAAACCGATCACGACGCGCGAAAGAAGCTCGTGCTTCAACGATACTTGGAAGGGCTCAATCGGCTTTGTGCTGAGCGATTTGAGGACTGCCTCGCCCTCGACCAGCATGGAGCGCCGTGCATCGAGATCAAGACTCCACAAGATTTGGAATCCGAAGTCGGATTGGATTACGGAAACATATTCCAAAGCGATCTGAGTTGGCCCTTCGCGGAGGACGAATCTCAGGTTGGATCGTGGGGAGTCGAGACCGAATTCCCGCGAGTACTGCTTGCGGGATCGACGGCCGTACGAGGTGGTGCAGTCAGCGGCATTCCTGGCCACAACGCCGCGATGTCCCTGTTAGGTGGTTAAATCTTGGTGCATTTTCGTGACGAGGGCGTCACAAATAGTCGCAAGCTAGAATCGTCCGTTACAATGACTCTGTAACTTTCTATTGAAGGGCACTTGGGCAAGTGTCCTTTTGATGGGGGAATTTAAATGAACACGAAATCCATTCGTACTTTTTGGGCACTCGGCGGTTTTGCGTGCGTCGCATCTTCGGCATTCGCAAACGTCGTGATCAATCCTACATTTGACAGTTCGATCACTTCGAAGGGCAATGCTGCCCAGATGGAAGCGGACATTAACGATTACATCAATACCATTCATGGGCTGTTGTTGGACAACATTTCCGTAAACATTACATTCAAGGATGTAACCTCCGGCCTTGGTGCCAGCGCGGCGTCAACGATCCACGTTTCCTACAGCGATCTCCGTAGCCATATGGTGACGGATTCC
>CAMFIS010000205.1 GCA_945952345.1 uncultured Fimbriimonas sp. | reverse complement strand
CCACTCTGCTCAACGATATAAAAGCTTACATAACAAGTAGCTACCCAGGAACCTCACGGGTTCGGCACAGCAGCGCGACGTCGGACAGATCTTCAACCAGTCCGAAAGCGGCGCAACCCTTGTCAACATGATGAAACTGGACATGGTCATCGGCTCGGGCGGTGTACTTTCGCACGCTCCCAATCGGGCTCAAGCAGCTCTGATGATGATGGACGCTTACCAGCCGGAAGGCATCACGATGTTGACGGTCGACTCGATCTTCATGATGCCGCACCTCGGCGTGCTTTCTGAGCACCTTTACGATGCGGCCAAGGAAGTGTTCGAGCGCGACTGTATCGTTCGAATCGGCACGTGTATTTCTCCGGTGGGAACGGGTAAGGACGGCGAGCAGTGCGTAACGGTGACGGGTTCGGGAATCAACGAATCGGTCGCTTTTGGCGAGCTGAAGGTTGTTCCGTTTACGGATTCGATGGGTGATTCGATCACGGTCGAGCCGGCGCGAAACTTCGACGTTGGCGCGGGCAAGGGCAAACCGGTGACGGTGACGAAGTTCGATAAGACTCGGGGCAGTCGGAACCAGAACACCAACCTCATCGAGGGCACGATTGGCCTGATCATCGACTGCCGTGGCAAGATGTCGGATGTGAACCTGAGCACGCCGAACCGCATTCAGAAGCTGCGGTCGTATCTCAGCGCGTTTGGGTTGCCGTTGCCGAAATAGCGATTAGCGTTGAGCGTTGAGCGTTGAGCGTTGAGCGTTGAGCGTTGAGCGTTTAGCGTTTAGCGTTTAGCGTTTAGAAGATGCCTCGACCCGAAGGTTGCTTGCAACCGGAGCGTCGAGGCTTTTCGTTTAGCCTCAACGCCTCGCGGAGCTCGTGGTTGAGGCATCACAAATAGTTTGAGCCGCGAGCATAAAGAGATTAGCTTTGAGCGTTTAGAAGATGCCTCGACCCGAAGGTTGGTTGCAACCGGAGCGTCGAGGCTTTTTCGTCTAGCCTCACCGCTCGCGGAGCTCGTGGTTGAGGCTTCACAAGTCTTGTGTTGGTGAAGCAAACTGTGCAGGAAAAGATGCCCGCGCTCCATAACGGCCGCCAGTCCATCATGACAATTGGTTTTCAAGTTGCCTTAGCGGCATACGAAGTATCCATTGAACATCGGCGAGCCTGGTTGTCACTCACCTGATAAATGACGTTATGCGTCATAGTAAGACCATGGTGAAATTGGGGATGATTGGGCTGGCTTTCCTTGCGTTGGTGGGTTGCTCATCGGGCAAGGGGTTCAGCGAGCAGACGGCAAACAAGGACGCCAACACCTACACTTGGATCACCCGGTACGACGTCAAGACTCTCGACCCGGCCGCGATCCAGGATTGGACGACCGGCAAGGTGCTGTCGTACCTCTATCCCTCCATCGGCCAGTTGGGCAAGATTGGCTGCGATAAGCCGAGCGTGTATTTCGGATCGGTCGATGGCAAGAAGTTTTCGAACGGCGATCCTGTCACCGCCGAGGATATCCGATTCACACTCGAACGCTGCATTCGTCCCGAGTCATTGTCCAGCGTTGGCAACCAATTCGCGATGCAGATTCGCGGCAGCGACGAGTTTTTGAGCGGGAAGACGGATCATGTCGAAGGTATCAAGATCACTTCACCTTCATCGTTCAGCATCATTCTCAAGCACATCGACACCAGCTACGGCAATAAGCTGATGAACTCCGCGTTTGGGGTTTTGAACCACAAGCTCGTCGACCTCCGAAAGCCGATCACCGATGCCAAGCTTGGCTACGGAGCGGGCAAATGGACGATGGAATCGTTTGCTCCTGGCCAGGAATGGAAGATCAAGAATTCGGCCGACGGCCACTTCATCCGTTTTCGGTTCGTCGGAGATTCGGCGACGCGGCGGAATTTGTTTGATCAAGGCCAGGCGGACTATGCAATGTTTGGCGCTCACGAGGCGGGCGTGGTGAAGGGCAGCAAGTTTCTGACAAAAGGTGGACCGACGACGCTGGTGTATCTTCAGATAAACCCGAAGACCAAGCCGGAGTTGAACCAGGCGCTTCGATATCAGATTGGCGCTTTTATTCGCTCCGAAGTTAAGTTCGATCAGTTGTTGATGAACATGGTCGACCCGGCCCGTAGTTTTCTTCAGTTGTCGGGGGTCGAGCCAATTCCTGCAAAGCATCCGGCCACCATTCTTGGATACATCGGCAAGCCGAGTCTCGAGATCACTTATGCAGAGATCGGGATGCAGAACCCAAGCGTAGAGGGAATCGTCGCATGCCTACGCAAGAACGGCCTGGACGTGAAGGGTCGGGCGATGCCGAGCGGGGCGATGCTGGAGGCAAATTCGCGAGGAGAGATCCCAATACTTTTCACGGGTTGGCAGCCGGATTTTGTCGGACCACTGAACACGGTTCCAATGCTGTTTCACTCGAAGAGCAGCGAAAATCATTCGGGTTACCGCAATGCCAAGGTTGATGAGTTGATCGATAAAGCTCAGCAGGGCATCGACGCGGAGAAGAATATGCAGCAGGCAAATCAGATCATCGAGAGCGAAGCTCCGTGCATTCCGCTGTATGTGCAACGGGATTTGGTGTTGCAGCGACGCGAGCCGCCGGTTCCTTAGTCAGCAGTCGGCAGTTAGCAGTTGGCAGCTTCTGCAAACTGTTAGCTGCAAACTGTAAACTGGTCTCGTGCCCCTTCCGATTATTCGTGCACCCAAGGTCACCGACCTCGATCCGAATCCGCTCGCGATCAATGCCGAGCAGGTGGCGAAGTGGCTGGTCGATTTTTTGAAGGACGAGGTCATTCGTCGGCGAAAGATGACGAAGGTCGTACTTGGCCTCTCGGGCGGTGTGGATTCGGCCGTGGTGGCGTACCTGTGCGCTCGGGCTTTTGGTCCGGAGAACACGTTTGCGTTCCGGATGCCGTACAAGATTTCAAGCCAGGAGAGTTTGGACCACGCGCAGCTCGTCGTCGATGATATCGGGATCCAGGTTCAAACGATTCCGATTACGGGCATGGTGGATGGCTACGTCGCCGAGGCAGGCGAGGTCAATCCGACTCGACTTGGGAACATCTGCGCCCGGAGTCGGATGATCGTGTTGTTCGATCAGAGCGCGGTGGTTGGCGGTATTCCGATTGGGACCGGCAACAAGAGCGAGAGGCTGTTTGGCTACTACACGTGGCACGCCGACGACGCCCCGCCCATCAACCCATTGGGCGATCTCTTTAAGACACAGGTTTGGGACCTGGCCGAGGCTCTCGGCGTTCCTTCCGTGATCATCAACAAGCCCGCGACGGCGGACCTGGTGAAGGGTCAGACCGACGAAAGCGACTTCGGAATTTCGTACCTCAAGGCCGATCAGATCCTGCACTATGTGGTTCAGGGATATACCAAGTCTGCGTTGATAAGTTTAGGTTTTCCGGATAAAGATGTCGATATCGTATGGAAACGGGTGAGCAGCACGCATTGGAAGCGTAAGCTTCCGACGGTGGCGATGCTGAGCAACACGGCGATCAACGAGTATTACCTGCGGCCTGTGGATTTCTAATCTTTTGGGAGCCGGCGCCAGCCTTTTGGGATGGGGACGGTTAGGAACCCAAGCGTTTGAGGTTGGCAGCTGTCCTCTGGCTGTCCCACCCCCTCCGTCGAGCCGATCATACGTTTTCGAGAGTTGAGGAATGATCGGCTCGCCACCTCCCCAAGGGGCGGAGCGTGGTTAATCGGGCTTTACCAAAAGCCTGACTAAGCAAATGTGAGGGTTGGGAGGGCCAATAAATTTGATCCGCATCGTGCGATGAACTAACGCAGCCCTTCGGGCCGCAATCATTTCTCGACCATTACCTGGGCCTCCGCTTCGCTACGACCTAGGCTAATGATATCCCGCCCTCTTGGGGCTCAAGAATTTATGGAGGTGGTCGCGAACTTAGTTGTTGAAATAGCCTAATCTTCCTCAAACTTTGTCCGCCAGTCTTGAGCGGTATGGAACACGTGCAGAACTTCAAGCCGGTTGGATTCGATCCGGAAGATTATTACGTGGCCAAAGGAAGCCTTGGCTCGCGATTTCTTCACAATGACAAATCGAAACCCATTCCGCTTCGACAATGACCTTCCACTCTTAGGATTTATCGAAAGTTGAACGATCGCGGAATAGAGAAGGTCAACATAAGCATCCGCCCGGCGAATTCCATACTGCGAGGAATTCCATTCCCATATCCCTCGAAAGTCTCTTGCCGCACGATCGCCGACGACGATCTCTAAGCGTTGTTCTTCTTTTCCCATTCGCGTCGAGTCTCAGCAACCATGTTCTTAACCTCGCCGAGTGAATAGATTGGTCCACCGGAATCGATATCTTTGGCCGCTTGATCGATAATTGCAAGGCGTTCGGGTGTGAATATGGCGTCCTCATCAATATCCGAGCCTTGAATGGACTCGGTCAAGAGTTCAGTGAGGAATATTTCAGTCGAGTCATAGCCTGCCCTTTTCGCCTGAGATTCAGCGGACTGAAAAACTTCGTCGGAAATGGTGAGACGCAACTGATGCACGACTTCGTCAGTTTATCGCAACTTTGACTGAAGTGTGCGGGACATTCGCTGAAGCGCTCATCGTTCTCAGAATTACTTCACCAGTGTCAGGGCTCTATCGATACGCTTCGAAATCTTCTCCGGTCCCAGCACGGCCATGAGTTCGAACAAGCCTGGCCCTGCCGTCTTGCCCGTTAGCGCAACGCGGGTCGGGTGCACGATTGGTCCAAGCTTCTCAAAGCCTTGTGCTTCTTGGAACGACACCAGCTTCTCCCGATACTCATCCACCGTAAGCTGGGACGAACCACATGTGGCCTTGATGTGTTCCAGCAATGGCCGGACATGCTCTTGGCTAAACCATTTGTCGACCGCCTTTTGATCCATCGGCGGCTCTTCGACGATGAAGAACTCGCACGCCTCGCCGAACTCGATGAGGTTCGTCACGCGCTCCTGCTCTTCCTTGATGCACTTCAGCGCGTACTCGCGATTTTCGCGTGCGAAGAGCACAAGCCGCTCGAACTGCGACCAAATCTTTTGGCCATCTTTCTTTGGCTGGTTGGGTACCGAATCCTCATCGACGAACGAATCCCAAAACTGTTTGGTATACGGCTCGTTGTATAGCCCCTCGATCTCGCCCAAGACCTCTTCGGTCGACATCGAACGGATTCGAACGCCGTTCAGCCAGCGCAGCTTCTCCATATCGAACCGTCCTGGCGACGGCTGCAGACCTTCGAGGCTGAAGAGGCGGATCAGCTCTTCTTCGGACATCACTTCTTCATCGTTGCCAGGCGACCAGCCGATGAGGGCGATGAAGTTCTTGAGCGCCGACTTGAGGTAGCCCTGCGACATGTAGTCGAGCACACGGGTTGCGCCGTGACGCTTCGACAGCTTCTTGCCATCGGCACCAACGATGACCGGGCAATGCACGAACACCGGGGCCTCCCAGCCGAACATCTCGAACAGGAGTGCGTGGATGGGCGACGTCGGAATCCACTCCTCGCCGCGAAGGATGTGGGTGATCTCCATGAGGTGATCGTCGACCATGGCCGCGAAATGGTACGTCGGCATGCCATCGGCTTTGATCAGGACCGGGTCCGGCAGGATGTTCGAGTCGAACTCGATGCGGCCACGGATAACGTCTTGCACCACGATCTTTCGATCGCGCGGCACTCGCATGCGAATAACGTACGGCTTTCCTTCCGCGATGGCGGCATCGACCTTCGATTGATCGGCATCGCGCCAATCGCCGCCGAAGTAGCCGATCTGTTGTTTGTTGATCTGCTGGAACTCGCGCATCTGGTCGAGCTCCTCAGAAGTATCGAAAGCCTTGTAAGCGTGCCCGCGCGACTGAAGGACTTCGATCCACTCGGCGTAGATGCCCGCTTCTTTTCGCTCCGATTGGCGATAGGGGCCTTTCGGGCCGCCGATGTGAGGGCCTTCGTCGAACTCGATACCAACCCATCGCAGTGTCTCGACAAATTCAGCCTCGCTTTCCGGGTTGTAGCGGGTGCGGTCGGTGTCCTCGATGCGCAACAAACATTGCCCGCCTTCGTGGCGAGCGTACAAATAATCGAATAAGACGGTTCGGAGGGCTCCCACGTGTAAAAGTCCGGTTGGACTGGGAGCAAAGCGGACACGGACGGACATATTTTCTAATAGGGTACCGCCCTAAGACCTATTCGATGGCCGAAGTGGTACAACCTAGCGTAATAATCGAATCCGATTAGAAAGATGAGCGAGCCCGCATCCTGGTATTACGTCGGCACTTTTGGCCAACTTGGACCTCTGACATTAGAGCAGATGGAGGAGTTGATCGAGGGTAGCGTTATCGAGAAAGGGACATACGTTTGGAAGCCTGGCATGAACGACTGGCTCCCCGCCGCCAATGTGGTGGACCTGATGAACTCGTTCAAGCTCATCGAACCGTTTTCAAGTCCACCCCCAACGCCGACGCCTACTCCGCCACAAATCCCGATCCAATCCCCGGCGTCCCGCTCCACCTCGAGCCAACACCAACCACGACCGGCCAATACTCCGATTCAGACTTACGCTTACAACCGCCAGTTGGTGCTGCCCAAGAGCGACAAGAATAGGACTCTCTCGGGACTTTTGCAAATCTTTTTTCCTGGCCTTGGCCGCATGTATATGGGTTACGCCTGTCTCTTATACACATCTCCGAGCCCACGAGACCG
>CAMFIS010000204.1 GCA_945952345.1 uncultured Fimbriimonas sp. | reverse complement strand
GAAAGCCGAAAGCCGAAAGCCGAAAGCCGAAAGCCGAAAGCCGAAAGCCGAAAGCTAGTTCCCTTCGTTCTCGCCGCCGCTTTGGCCAACACTCCCAGCACCGGCCCCAGCCGTCTTTCGCTTGGCCATATCCTTGGCCGCCTGTCCAACGCCACCAGCTCCGCCACCTTCCACCGAATCCGTTCCCGTCATCGGTGTAACCCCGCCTGCCGCTCCGCTCGCCATCGGGGCAACACCGCCCTTGCCGGAGGGACGTCCACCCATCATTGGAGTTGCAGTTGGACCCTTCGCGCCGTTGGCCGGAGGAGTGTTCGCCGCATCTGAGGTCGTAGCGTTGGCTTCGTCTCCACCAGATTTACACCCGGCGAGGGCGACCATCGCGAGGACGAATAAGCTCCATCGCTTCATGGCCCTACCTTACCCCGTAAGCTTTCCAACCCATCGAATGCCGTTGTAAATAGCCCGAAGGACTTCTCCTTGGTGGTAGGTCGGATATGTTTCGTGGCCCGGGCGGAAGTAGAACACGCGTCCCACGCCATAACCTTGGTTGACGCCGTTGCCAGGTCCCGAAGTGAATTCTGGATCAACGCCCGTCCCCACCGTCCAAATCATTCCGCTCGGAAATGTTTCGTTACCGATCGAGAAATGAGACTGGAAAATGTTTGTGAGCGGAGGAGGTGTATCGAAGGGTGCCCCATACATCTCTTCGGCGGGGATGACGAAGGTGTCGATGCCTTCGCAGATGGGATGCCACGGCGCGCAAACCTGAATCGTCTCCACATCGTTGGATTCTCTCCACCCGCCTTTGAGGTGTCCGGTGCAACCGAGCAATGCTTTGAAAGTCTTTGAGTAGTGGCCGGAGTGAAGGCAGATGAAGCCCATGCCGCCTTCCTGGACTCGCAGCCGGACCATCTCGGCGATCTCATCGTTCACTTCGCCGTGCCGTGCGTGGCCCCACCAAATCAAAACATCAGTGTTGTCAAGAACTTCTTGCGTCACGCCCTGATTTTCTTCGTCGAGGTGGGCGGTGCTGATCTCAAGCTCGCTCGCGGAGTCCAATTTGCCCACACCCTCGGCGATCGCCGCGCGGAGGCTGTTCGGGTAAATGGCAAAGGAACGGTGCGACGGGTTTTCATCCCAAATGAGCACCCGTAATTTCTTGGACATGAAGTCTATTTTGACTCCGAATTAGCTTGAAATTCTCGAAACTGACGTGTTCCTGGTAGTCTTTAAACAGAATTCGTGACGCGCGTTAGCATCATCGTCGGGGCCAAGGGCAGGGGCAGCAACATGCTGGCGCTCGCTCGGCACATCGCTCAAGATCCCGATATCGAAATCGCCTACGTCATCGCACCCAAACCGGATTCTCCTGCCCTTCTCGCCGCTCAAGAAGCGGGTTTGCCAACTGCCGTTGTCCCATACGGAGAGACTTTCGCCGAAGACCTAGAGCGAGTCCTCGATGATACGGACTGGATTTGCCTGGCCGGGTTCATGCGCCTCCTTCCCGGGAACATTGTCCACCGCTGGAAAGGACGGATTCTCAACATCCACCCTGCATTACTCCCCAAGTTTGGCGGTAAGGGCATGTACGGCCACCACGTCCACGAAGCCGTCCTCGCCGCCGGCGAGACCGAGTCGGGTTGCTCTGTCCACTTTGTGACCGAAGAATATGACGAAGGTGCGACCTTTATGCAGGCTAGGTGCCCAGTTTTGCCCGACGATACGGCTGAATCCCTTGCGACAAGGGTCCTTGCGCTCGAGCATGCCACGTACTATAAAGCGTTGAAGGCGGCAATCGATGGCCAGAGAACTTGATCTCCCCAAACCTCACGGGCACTGGATGCTCGGTCTCATTCGAATCCTGATTTTGTGGCCGGTGCTTACACTTCTCGGCCCTTTCCGGTTTCGCGGGTACCGCAATGTGCCGCGCAAAGGTGGACTCATCATCTTGTGCAATCACCTCGCCGACTGCGACCCGGTGGCGCTCCAGGCCGCTTGCCCACGCGGAATCCAGTTCATGAGCAAAAGCGAGTTGTGGGACATGAAAGTAGTAGGTCCGCTTATGCGATGGTGGGGCGCGTTTCCCGTCAAGCGCGGCGAACCGGATCGCGGCGCACTGCGGATCGCTTCCGAACTTGCCAAGGGTGGCGCGGCGGTCTGCATCTTTCCCGAGGGACAACTCAG
This sequence comes from uncultured Fimbriimonas sp., assembly GCA_945952345.1. Classification (GTDB taxonomy): domain Bacteria; phylum Armatimonadota; class Fimbriimonadia; order Fimbriimonadales; family Fimbriimonadaceae; genus Fimbriimonas. The sequence goes on along the minus strand of CAMFIS010000204.1, from coordinate 4,624 downwards.
CGAGGACGGCAAGCTTCAGGAAATCAAGCCTGGCGCGACGCTGGTCGTCCGCATGGCCGACGTGCCCGTCATCTGTTGCGGGCTGCGAAACACCAACCGAGTCATTCCGTACGGCAAGCTGGTTCCACGTCCCGCGCTAGCGTGGGTTTCCGCCACGTGGGGCGAGCCCAAGAAGTTTGAAAAAGATGCGACGACAGAGGATATCGTGGCATGGGCGGAAGCTGAGTTTCGGCGATTGATTCCGGAGCCAGCAGATTTGAGCCTCAAGAGCTCATTGCCCGAAGGACAGAATAGATAACAATTCGTCGCTATTGAGGCAGCCGATGATTCAACAGAATAAACTCGAAACGTGCATTCCATTCGACTCGGCCAACTTGAACTGACCAATGAGTTTGTCGTCGCCCCGATGACGACCTACTCCAGCCACGATGACGGGATCATCGCCGACGACGAACTGGACTACCTCGCCCGCCGCGGCGAAGGGGGATTTGGTACGATCATCACCGCAGCTTGCTACGTAACTCCAGCGGGCAAGGCCTTTAAGGGTCAATGGGGATGCGACGCGGAAAACAAGCTGGATTCGATGCGACGAGTAGTCGAAACCATCCACCGCTCGGGGGCCAAGGCGATCCTGCAAATCCACCACGGCGGACGCCAGTGCCCGCCCGAACTCGCGGGAGGCGAATGTGTCTCGGCGAGCGCGATTCCAGCTGAAAGAGAAGGCGCACCAGTTCCTCGCGAAATGACAGATGAAGAAATCGAACGGACCATCGACGCCTATGCGGATGCCACCACAAGGGCCAAATATGTCGGCTTCGACGCGGTTGAGATTCACGGCGCGAACACTTACTTGGTTCAACAATTCGTGAGTCCCCACAGTAATCGCCGTACCGACCGATGGAACGCCGACGATCTTCTCTTCCCCATCGAACTTACCAAGCGAGTTCTCGCCGCCGGATACGATCTGCCGATCGGCTATCGATTCAGTCCGGAAGAACCCGAGACTACCGGCATCCGCCTCGACCGCACTTTCCGGCTCCTCGACAAACTCTGCGAACTACCGCTCAGCTATCTGCACATCTCGCTTCGCCAGTATTGGCAGCCTAGCCTGCATGACGCCAACTCCGAGCCGGTACTCAAAACCGTTCACGACTACCTGGATGGCAGGCTTCCGCTTATGGGGGTCGGTTCGGTCAAGTCGATCGCCGATGTGGAAGCCATCAAAAAGCTTGGATGCGAGGCCGTCGTCCTTGGCAGAGGAGCGATTTACGATCCCGACTGGGTGAAGAAATATCAGCGTGCCACCGAACCCGAGCGGGTCTTGAACCGTGCCGACTTCGAGTCGCAAGTCGTTCTACCCAAGGGCCTTTCGGAGCGTATTAGGAATGTCGCAGGATGGTTCGACTTTGCGGGAGAACCATCGTAGAATAGGGTTGTCGTGGATGATCATCGTTTCTGGTTGAACCGAACCGAATATCCCTTTGCGTTGCGAGAATTCGATGCGGGAGAGGGGTGGCTCAACTATATCGATGAAGGGCTCGGCCGACCCGTCGTCTTCGTTCACGGCAACATGACATGGTCGTTCCTCTTCCGCCGAATGGTCGAGGATTTGTCATCGAGTCATCGCTGTATCGCTCTCGATCACCTTGGCTATGGTCTAAGTGAAAAACCTGCTCATGCGGACTATTCGCCCTCGGGTCACGCACGCAGATTCGCCGCCTTCATGGAACATCTCAACCTTCGAGACATCACCCTGGTCGTGCATGACGTCGGCGCTCCGATTGCCCTAGATTGGGCCAAGGATCACCCGGACGCAATTCAGGATATCGTCGTCTTCAACTCGTACCTCTGGAGTCTCAAGCAGAACGAATATGCCATGAAGCTGGCGAAGATGCTGACGAATCCCATTAACCGTTTGTACTATCGCATGATTGCCTCGGCTCCCGGTTTTGTCCTTCCTGCAGTCTTCGCCGATCGGTACCGGATGCCCCGTGCAATCGAACGCCAGTACCTCAAGCCTTTCGGAAGCAACGATGAACGCGTCGGCGTTTACAAACTCGTCGAAAGCTGGCTGAAGGACGGCGATTGGTTCGATCAGGTTGGGCGAGGCGTCGATCGGCTTGCGTCGAAGAGAACGATGCTTTTGTGGGGCATGAAGGATCCTATGCTCGGGCGATCCGACCTTCAGCGCATGAGTAATTTGTTCCCTTCGGCGTCGGTCGTAGAATTCGATGACTCCGGCAAATTCCTCCCCGAAGAGCAGTCTGAAAAGGTCATCGGCGAACTTCGATGGTTTGTCATGAATAGTGGCACGCCCTCGCTGACGCTGATCGAGCAGCTTGGCGGTTAGCGCTTTGACTGCGTGATCGCGTCGTAGAACGAGTAAGGGCTCGACGAGATATTGACTTCGTAAACGGTGCCCTTATCGATATAGAACCGACGCGTCCCCCGAAATTGCGCGGCGAGCTTTCGATTCGATTCCAAAATCGCCTCGGCTTGGGCTTGCGTGGTTGGATCGAGCATGCCCCACCGCTTGGTTAATTGAGCAATCGCAGACGAAGGGGTGGACGATAAGTTAGAACTGATAGTACTGATGTCGCCACGACTTTTATTCGTAAGAGCCTCGCCAATCCAAACCTTGGCCAAGAGGCTCCAGCCGGTCGAACTGGGGTCGGGAGCCATGAGAATCATCGATGTCTCGCCCTCGTTTCTGAAGTTGAAGGCTGGGTACGCGGCCTGGTTGATGTAGGTCGCCGAAGTCGTGTCGGTAGGCGTGGGAGTCAGAACGTAAAGGAATCCTTGACGCTTCTGCGAGAACTTGATGATCTGATTGCCCGAGAGCATGCTGGCCCCTTCCAAGTTCGAGAAAAGGGAGATGGGTGGCCCCCGAAACTCCTTGTCGAGCGTCGCCTGGGCTTTTCGAACTCTTGCCGTTTGGCTCGACGGCATCACCATGAACAAGGCAGACACCGCCAGAATCGCACCCACGATCAGGAGAATCGGTGAAACTCGCTTCTTTTCCTTGATGGGCGATTCGGAGATGGAGCTCACGGTTGATATATGTACGTTTTGGACGACCGATTATGTTCTAAAGTCGTGCCCGGATTTCTCGAAGGAGCCACGTTGCAACTTGGAATTTTGAATGCACGCCGCTGTCGACGCTGGAGCCGTCGGCAAAGATGAGGTTCAGTCGGTTGTTGTCCGACGAAAATCCGATTTCTGAATTCGAGATATCGTTGGCGGCAATCGCAAATAGGCCCTTTCGTGAGATTTTCTCTTGGGCGATCGAAGGATCCTGGCTCGGCTCGGCGGCAAATCCGATCACGGTCGCTTTCGGGTTAGCTCTGGCGGCGTCGGCAATGATGTCCGGATTGGGAGCCAGTGAGAGTTGGATTCCGTCTGGATTCCGTCGCATCTTGCCCGGGTCGGGATTTTCGACGTGGTAGTCGGCGACGGCGGCGACGCCAATGATCCAATCGAAATCTGGCGCGAGGGAGAGAACTTCGCCGTGCATTTCTGCCGCTGTTCGTACCGGTACGACCGTTGCGCCGAGCGGGAGTGGTGCGTCTTGGGGGCCAGATACGACGGTCACCGTAGCGCCGAGTCGCAAGGCGGCTTTGGCGACAGCTGCTCCCATCTTACCGCTGGAGCGATTCGAAATGTAGCGAACCGCGTCGATGGGTTCCTGAGTGGGTCCCGAGGTTATGAGAACTCGAACGCCGGATAGGAGATCGGAAGATGTAAGGAGTTCTTGGGTCGCCGCCACGATCGCGGGAATCGAAGCCAGCTTGCCCTGTCCATGTTCACCACATGCGACGTCGCCTTCCGTTGGCTCAATAAACTCGACACCCCGACTCTTGAGCAGGCTAATGGAAGCTTGCACGGTGTCGTCCAGATACATGTTAGGATTCATGGCTGGAGCGATCAACACGGGCTTCGTCGTCACGAGCATGAGAGTCGTGAGCATGTTATCGCCAATTCCCTGCGCGATCTTGTTGATCGTATTCGCGGTGGCGGGGGCGATGACGATTGCATCCGCCTGACGGGCCCAGTCGATGTGAGCCATCCGTCCGGGAATAGGTTCTTGAAAGGTATCTACCAGGCACGGCTGGCCGGTCAGAGTCTCGAATAAGACGGTACTGACGAAGTTCTGCGCGGCGTCGGTCAGGCAGACCCGAACAGTATGACCCGCTCGCATCAACTCACGGGCTAAATCGGCGGCCCGATAAGCCGCAATCGACCCGGAAACACCGAGCACGATATTCATTCGACGATTCTCTCCAGAAGGGAAACCGTCATATCGATATCGACATTGACGAGTCGATGTTGATACTTCGGCGCAAGGGCGATCTCGTCGATGGCATTCTGCAACCGTTTCTGGATGACTTCCTCGGAGTCACTTCCCCGCCCACGAATCCTGCGCTCAAGCTCAGGCAAGGAAGGAGGAAGGATGAATACGGTGATCGCATCCTTTCGGACCGACATCGCGTGCAACGCCCCCTGAACGTCGATCTTGAGAATAGCGATCTTGCCCTCGGCGAGCAAATCTTCCATATCGCGAAGAGGAGTGGCATACCAGTTACCATGGACCTCTTTGAATTCGAGGAAGTGACCCGCTTCGGCG
>CAMFIS010000203.1 GCA_945952345.1 uncultured Fimbriimonas sp. | reverse complement strand
TACATGGTTCGCGAGTTTCATCGCGTGATCGGCGAGGAGACTCGGGCGCAGTATGTGGCCCGGTACGGCGTGACTCCTAACGCGGTCGTCGCTTGCGTGGGTGGCGGCAGCAACGCGATCGGGTTCTTTGTTGGTTTTTATGGCGACGATAATGTTCGGATGATTGGTGTCGAGGCAGGGGGACATGGTTTGTCTTCCGGATCGCATGCGGCCCCTTTGACTGCCGGTTCACCGGGGGTTTTGCACGGCAGCTACAGCTACCTGATGCAGGATGATAACGGTCAGGTCATCGGCACGCATTCGGTGTCGGCAGGTTTGGATTACCCTGGCGTTGGCGCGGAGCATTCTTATCTCAAAGATTTGGGTCGCGCCGAATATGTGGCGGTGACCGACGACGAAGCGCTGGACGCTTTGCAATGGTGCGCTCGGCGAGAGGGACTGATTCCTGCTTTAGAGAGTTCACATGCTTTTGCCGCGCTCAAGATTCCGGGACTGTTTAAGCCGGGCGCAAGGGTCTGTGTCTGCATGTCTGGCCGTGGAGACAAGGATATGGTCACGGTGTCGAATATTCTGAAGTTGTAGAGTCTTGATGGGAGCGGTGGGCATTCCGCGTGTGGGTCTCGGTATGGAAATAGTCGGGTTGGGCGGACCGTTTTGGAGATTTTTTAGCCTCAACCCCTGCGGCTTTGGAGCTCGGAAGCTTCTTGAAGTTCATGGGAGTTGAGGCAGCCTTCCAAGCTCGGCATCCCAATGGCCAGCTGACAAGATGCCCGCAACTCCCAATGATTCTTTCCTATTGCGCCATCGAGATTTGGTAGATTCCCCCTTCCTCTCGGTACGTCGCCTTGACCGCCTTTAGGACAGCGGCGAGGCAGGTGTCGAACGGAGCTTCTTTGATCGAAACGGTAACGAATCCGGTCACCGTTGAGTCGACGACGTAGTTCTTCTTCGCCGCGCCAAACATCACTTTCAGAGCCTCTTGAATATTGGCATTCTCGAGTCGAACATCGATGATGACGTTGCCGTCCGACGATGCGGTGGCGCTTGGTTGGCTCGTTGAATTGTTGGTCGACGAGAAAGGAATGTCCGAAGGATTTGCTGGCTTTGCATTCTTAACCGGCAAGTCGGATGAACTGGATTTCGGTTGGGCTGCATTAGCAGCTTGCTTTATATTGTTGTCCGCCGAACTGGCCGAGGAATTGGGCATCGGCGCATTTGCAGCAGGCTTTGCATCGGTGGTGAACTGATCGAGGCCCCTCTTGGTGTTGGACGCTTTATCGAATACGTTGAGGTCAGGCGATGCCGACTTCGGTCGGACATCTGCGCTCGAATTCTTGGAGAAGGGGTCGTTTGGCGCGGGCATGACTTTCGTCGAGCTCGCCAATCTATCGGCCGATTTCGAGGTCTTGGACTTTGACTTCGCGCCTTTGTGCAAAGCTTTGTGGACCACAGAAGGATCGGCACTCGGCTTTATGTCGGCACTGGCCGGCGGTTTGCCTGTTGGATCCTTTGGCTTCTGGGCCGCCTCGGTGAGTTGGTAGAGAGGCAACATGCCTACGACGGCGAGAGCGAGACCGGCAATTGCGGCTCGGCGTCCGAGGGACGGCTTGGATTCGAAATACTTCATGGCTTCGAGTCTTCGGTGGATGGATCGATACGATTCGCTCATGGGCAGGACCCCAATGGGAGTCTGGCCCGATGGGGCGCGCGCCACCACCGTTGCGCGCAACAGCATCTCTGCATAGGTCTGGACGGGCACGTTCGCGAGGTTCGCGGCGAGCTCGTCGGTTGCCGATTCGTGGGCTAGTCGCGCCGAGCGGGCGGCAAGCCACACGATGGGGTTAAAGAAGAAGAGGGTCTGGACCACCCACACCAGCGCGAGCCAGGCGAGGTCGCGGCGTTGGAGGTGGGCTTGCTCATGCGCGAGCATGAGTTGGATGTCGCTCGCGTCGAGGGCTTCGACGGGGAGGATAACCGTTGGCTTAAGACTGCCGACAAGGAGCGGAGTGTTCGTCTCAGCGGAGACGACAACTCGGAGATTGCCCGTGTTTGTGTGTTCGAAGGGGCGGGCTCGGCGGATCATTTGCGCAATTCGAACCCGAGACCAGAGTCCATGGACCGCGAGAAGGAGAGCGCCGGTTAACCATAGGATGAGGATTGGATCCATGGTTCTTGCCGGGTCTGCGCTCACAATGCTCACTGTCTCCGCTGTTCTGGCCACCACGGAAATCGTCCCAGCTTTCTCGGTTGGCAGCACATGTAGCGCGACCGCAGCAAACGGGAGGAGGGCGACCATTGGCTTGAGGAAGGCCAGTCGCCAAATCCATGCTTTGGTATTCGCTGGGATCCCGCGAGCGAAGCGCAACACGGCCCAAACCACCAGGAAAACGGCCGAGCCTTGCAAGGTGGTGGCGACGAGAATTTCACGGTTCATCGCGCTTCGCCTCCAACTGCTTGACCAATTCTCGAAGCTTGTTGAGCTGGTCGGCGTCGACTTCGGCGCGGTTGCCGAGGTAGGCGACGAGAGGAGTTACCGAGCCGCCGAGAATGCCATCGACGAAATCCTCGACGAAGCCTTCGAGAAGTGAACCTTCGGATTGGGCCACGCTGTAGCGAAACACTCCATCCACCTTTCGACGGCGGAGGAAACCCTTCTTTCGGAGGCGCTCCATCATGTTCAGGGCGGTGTTGCGGGTTTGGCCCTTCGTTTCGGCGAGGTGTTCACCCACTTCGGTGACCGTCGCTCCGCTGCGATCGGCGATGAACCTCAACACATCGCTTTCCGCTTTCCCAATACTCGGCTTTCGTCTCATGATTTTCTAACGACAAATGTCGGTACGAATATCGTAACACGGAAAACGACAAATGTCGTTAATTTTTTTAGGAGTTTTTGGGACTCGCTACACAGGGATGAGCCTAGAAACCTTTGTCCACCCCCACCGGTTCGCTGATTCTTTTTTAATTCAACACCTCGGATACTCGCGCTCACCGACACCCCCAGGGGTGTAGCGTGGTTAGTTCCTTCTTTATTAAGTGCGGGATGCTTGAAGGTTGAGGATTTTATTCTTTCGAGTCAATTGAACAGGCTCCACCCCTGGGGGTGTCGGTGAGCGGGACATGGCCGATCTTACGGGGAGTAATCTCTAGCGAACCGGTGGGGGTGGCTCTGTGTCTCGAATACAGAAAAAAACACGGGTTAAGCGGCTGTCATCTTCCCCGGCCCCCAACATTTGCTTACCCGTGCCACCCCATCGGTGTGGGTCGAGGCGTCGCTGAAATCCCATTCTCAAGTATCCTTAACCCACTATGTTCGCAACCCTTGCCCTTGCCGCCGCCATTCAGGGCCAACAAGCTGCCAAGCCCGCCGAGAAGGAAGTCGATCCGCTTCAGCTCAATATGTGGCGCATCGGCACCGCGACGGTGACGCCGAACAAGTGGTACGACATGGTCTCGGGCAAGCCAAGTTCGCTCGATGCTTTCCTAACCACGGCCGACAAATATCAGTTCATCTTCCTTGGCGAATCGCACGACGATCCAGTGCATCACCAAATCCAGGCGAAAGTCATCGACGGGCTTGCAAAGCGAGGACGAAATGTTGTGGTTGGCTTCGAGATGTTCACCCGGCCCAACCAGGAAAATATCAACCGCTGGAGCCTGGGTAAATGGAGCGACGACGAGTTCATCGAGAACTCGAACTGGAAGAAAGAATGGGGTTTTCCCTATCCGCTGTACAAACCGATTTTCGATGTCATCAAGGACAACAAGCTTCCCATGGTCGCGCTCAACGTTCCACGTGACTGGGTGCGAGCGGTCGGCAAGGGCGGACTGAAGGGCCTCTCTCAGGACCAGCAGTCACAAATTCCGACGGTCAAAACCGACAATGCCAACCACAAAGCAGTCTTTAACGCACTGATGGGTGGACACCCCATGGCAGGACCTGCGGGTGACAACATGTACGCTGCGCAGTGCTTGTGGGATGAAGGCATGGCCGACACCGCAATCAAGTACGTCAACGGTCGCTACGGTTCCGTGAAAGATATGCCCAAGAACACGGTGTTCGTGATCGTTGCCGGCATGGGTCATGGACTCTACAAGCAAGGCATCAACTGGCGAATCTGGAAGCGCACCGGGATGGATACCCTCACTCTCATTAATATCGAGAGCAAGGGCTCGTCCGAGATATCGCGCGGCATCGCCGATTACACCTACGTCTCGCCTGACTTCGCGCGCAAGAGCTAGGCTAAGCCAAAGCTTTTTCGCTCGAAGGGGAGTAAGCCGCCTCGGAAATCACGTCGGCGAATGTGCGTCCAACTACGCTTGGTTGCCTCAGCAACGGCAGATTCGGGAATTCCTTTTCGATCGGCGGGTTCATTTGGACGATCTTGTGGCCCACAATTTCGAGCAATGGATTCATGATGAGGTCCATCGCGGTGATGAGACCCTTGGCATCCGCCTCGGTAATGCGGCGATTCAGTACCTCGGCGTTGCTTTCAAAGGCGTCGAATGACGGAATGATTGCCCGCCGAGAGCGATAGATATCCATGAGGCAGTAGAAAAGGGCGAACTCGATGGTCGTCCCAAGTCGGTGCTCGGCAAAGTCTCGGAACGTTTTGCCTTGCGGCTGAAAGTGTTTGGTAAGTGACGTGTGCCCTGTGAGTTCTTTGATGCGCGTTTGGTATCGACTTTCGTAAAGGACAAAGTCCTCATCGTCGTTCAGAAATAGCGGGGTAATGGGTAAATCGAGAAAGTTTGCAAGGATGCGCTGGTCGGGGCCGAGGTGCTGGGGCCAGCCTTTCTTTTCGATGATGAGGCCGCGCACAGACTGCAGTGCAACGATGGTAACCCTGAAGTCAAAATCCGCGATCGGAATGACCGTATCCGTCCACAAGAAGATTCTCTTCATACTCCAAGGAACGTTGGCATGTGGTTGGCTCGTACGGACTTGACGCGAAATTCGTACCTGACCGTCAAATTTTGTGCCACCAGCCCTATTGTAGATAAAACGATGACATAAACGTTTTCTTATTCCAGGTTGAACGTTCCATGTGGCAAGAATTATTTATGGACTCGGGTTCGCCGAATTTCAAACAGAACCTTGCAAAATCCGCCGCCAGCGAAAATCAGGGAGGCGAGCCGAGCCCGACCAAGACGTTATCGAATTCGATTCGCTTCTAAGAATTTGATAACGTCTTGTGCGACCACTCTTGCCCGAGTGCTGAGGAGGGGACCAACGTGCGACATATCTGGGTAGGACTTCACTTTGGCGTTCGCCCAGGTCGCGAGTTGGAGGCCATCGGCATGGGGGATGTCGGTGTCCTTTTCTCCAAGAACGACGAATGTTGGACATGTCGGCTTGGCGGCCTTTACTCCGGCTCGAATGGTGTTCATTACGCCGCCCGATTCATCGCGCCATTTCCTCCAGGCCCATAGAACCGTCTTGCGATCGCTGTCTGGCATCGCATCCTCAGTATCCTTAAGCGGACCATTCGCCCAGCGCACCACTGGTGGGTTATCGGGTTTCTTGGAATGATCCCCAATTCCGGCGGGACAGACGCTGTCGACGAGGACGACGGCTTGGGCGGGATGCTTTTCGTATGCTTTGAGGGCGAGGATGCCACCCATGCTCGCGCCGACGTAAACGACTTTGCCATGTTTGGGAGTCCATTCGAGGACTTGCTTTACGTAGTCGTCGAAGCCGGTCTTAGCGTAGCCACCCTTCACTGGAATCAGATCTCGATTGATGACTCGATATCCTGCTTTCTCGAAGACCGGCCGCCATAGGTCATACTCCCATCCGCCGCCGCCTGCACCGTGGATCATGACGACGGTGGTCTTAGTAGCGAGGGTTAGGGCAGAGAGAATCATGACTTTTGCATGACCGTAAGGTTAATGGCCGAGAGCCTCACAGTGTCGACGCTCTTCATCGCACTCACTTTGGATGAGGTCTTTATTCTCTATACAGTATCGCAACGCTTCTTGAACAACCTCAAGCGGAAGTTCCCTGTCTTCAGCAAGCTCTTCGGCTGACATGTTGTTAGCAATACCATCGAACCAAATGGTCGAAGCCCAGATCCGATGCCCTTTGATCGATAGTTGCTTCTTCCAGTGATTTGGACGAACCTCAAGGTATTTCCATTTCTCATTTTGGTCATTCATCGGTTTATCCCAAGCCTTTCGTTATGCCGCCGTCGACGAGCAGATTCGTACCCGTCACATACGCAGCTGGTTGCGAGCAGAGGAAGACGATGACCGCCGCGATCTCCTCGGGAGTTCCCAGGCGCTTCATCGGAATCTCCTCGGCCTGCTTGGCCAGGGCCTCTTCGGGAGTACCGCCGTCTCGCTGAGAGCGGACCTCGGCGAGGTGAAGCTGACGGTCGGTCAATGTATTGCCAGGCAGGACTTCGTTCACGGTAATTCCATGGGGAGCAAGTTCCAGAGCCTGCAAGCGAGTGAGGGCCATGAGTCCAGCGCGAAGAGTCGACGAGATCGGCAACAACGCATTTGGCTCCTTGGCCACCAGCGAGGTGTTGTGGACGATTCGTCCCCATCCTCGCTCCTTCATATCTGGAACGACGGCCCGAACCATCCGCACCACATTCATGAGAGTGGAATCGAATCCGGACTGCCATTGGTCGTCGGTGATGGTTTGCCACGAACCGGCAGGCGGCCCGCCCGTGTTGGTGACCATGATGTCGATTGGTCCAAGTTTAAGCTTTGATAGTTGTACCCATTCGTCAATCTGCTTGAGATCACTGACGTCACAAGCGACGCCGATACATCCATGGCCGATGCCCGCGACGCCATCCTCCAGCGCC
>CAMFIS010000202.1 GCA_945952345.1 uncultured Fimbriimonas sp. | reverse complement strand
GGGGCTTCATCGTCGGGGAGTAGACTGCGTTGAAGGGGCCAATGGGGGTAGCCCAAATGTTTCGGTATCGCACCGGGTCACCGTGGTCTTGCAACTCGATGGGGCCCGTGAGCGGATGCGGCTCGTAGGTCCCGACTGCGCGATGCTGAGTCGATCCGATCAGCGGCGTGGCATGCTGAACTAAGATGCCATTGAGGAAAACGGTGGCGATGGCCGGGGTCACCAGCTTGCCATCTTCGAACCGTGGTCCAACGAAGACGATGTCGTACGTTTCCCATTCGCCTGGCTTGCGGCAAGCGTTGACCAGCGGGTTGGTCTGACCGTAGATCGAGCCCGTCATGCCGTCGGCGTAAGTCTTGTTTTGGTAGCAATCGAGGACCTGGATTTCGTAACGTCCGAAAAGGAAGATACCGCTGTTTCCTCGGCCTTGGTCGCTTCCCTTCGCGGGGTTTGGCTCGCAGAATTCGACGTGGAGTTGGCAGTCGCCAAACTCGTCTTTCGTTCGAATGTTTCCGGTGCCTCGAGTGGATTCAAAGTAATCGGGCGTATTTTTCCACTTGCAGGCTTCTTTGCCGCTCATCCACTTGTCCATTCCGTGGCCATCGAACAGCACCAGCGCGTCATCAGGCGCGGCGCCAACCACGGCGCCAGGAGTCACGACCATGGGCTGCGGCCGCTTGCTATCGTGCACTCGCCAGTGCCCACCGGGGAGCATTGGCGTATCGTTGTAACCTTGCGCTTCAGCCCGTTTGGCAAGCAGGCCACCGGCAAGGAAACCACCTGCGGCGGCGGTGAATCGAGAAATCATGTCGCGACGACTGAGACCCATGATGCTGGGGAGCATACTACCAGGGCAAGGGCGAGGGCAAGGGCAGGCTAGGATTCGGGCCTCAGGCTTCAGGATTCAGCAGAGTTACTTTAGAGTGCTCAAACCTGTTTGAGCTTTATCCTGCGAAGCCTGCTTCGCTGCAAATGCACGCGAGACAGGTCTCGCTGTTAAAAGCGAACACGGGTGTTCGCACTCTAAATAAGGCTAAACCTATTTGGGAGTGCGCCGATTTATCGGCGCTTTGGTCTGCGAGATTTATCTCGCTGCTGGCAACACAATTGAATCCATTTGAACCTAAACAGTTACGCTCAAAACTCCGTTGTAATTCTATATGAATTAGTACTTCGGTACTAATTCACCCTTTTCAGTACCAATGGACCTGCCAACAACGATTGATGGGGGGAATGATTGCAGTTCCTCACAAGGATGAACCATGAACGTATCTAGCTTATCATCGGCTTCGGTGGCGTCGCAGGACAGCCATCCCCGGCCGTTCCAAGTGCTTGCTTCTGCTCTTAAAAACGGAGACCTCGCCGGGGCGCAAAAAGCCTTCAGCGACATGCAGGCCAAATTCCAGGCTCGAAAATCGAAATCCGGCGGCGACTCCGATGGAGACAATGACGGCAGCAAGAAGGCTGATGCCAACTTCCAGGCTCTTCAGTCGGCTCTCGCATCGGGGGACCTCGCTGGCGCCCAAAAGGCTTTCCAGGCAATGGGCCAAACCCACGGCCATCACCACCACCATGGACAAGCCCCGGCTCAAGCTCCGGCTTCCCCCAACAACGACTCGGCCCCGTCCTTCCCGACCGGTTCGGCCACGGTCGATCTTTCAGCTTAGCGCCTGTTGCTTACGCTCAGCCCGTCCTGGTCACTCTGGCCAGGCGGGCGCCCACTTGCCAGTTGGCAGGACTTTCGAGTTGGCCAACAAGCATATTCACTGCAAACTGCTGACTGCCAACTGCCGACTGAGGTGTAAACTCCGCCCATGATCGGCGCACTCATTCTCGGCGTGGTCCTTGCTCAAGGCGACCTCAAAACTGGCAAGGCATTTCGACTTTGGTCAGGCGATGCCCCCTACCAGCACGGAACGACCGAAAACGACATCCCGACTCTCACGCCGTTTATGCCCGAGAAGCCGAGCAAGAATGCGGTCGTCGTATGCCCCGGTGGCGGCTACTGGATGCTCGCCGATCATGAAGGTCACGACTACGCCGAGTACCTCGCCAAGCAAGGCATCACCGCTTTCGTCCTCCGCTACCGGCTGGGACAGTTCAAATACCAACATCCGGCGATGCTTTCCGACGCCCAGCGCGCCATTCGCTACGTTCGATCGCTTGGTTACAACAAGGTAGGAATCATGGGCTCGTCGGCGGGTGGGCACCTCGCCGGAACTGCCTGCACGCACTTCGACTTCCAAGCCTACGAACCGAAAGACGACATCGACCAGCAAGTCGCTCGTCCGGACTTCGGCGTTCTTTGCTACGCGGTTCTCACCTTCGACAAACCATTCGGCCACGAAGGCTCGCGTGACAACCTCATCGGCAAGGACGCGACACCGGAGCAGATGGCGTTCATGAACCTGCCCGGAAACGTGACCAAGAATACGCCGCCCTGTTTCCTCTGGCACACGTCGGAAGATACTGTGGTCCCACCCCAAAACTCAGAAATGTTTGCCGCCGCGCTTCGCAAAAACGGCGTTCCGTACGAATATCATGTTTTTCAAAAGGGCCCGTACGGAATCGGGTTGACCGACAAAGCGCCGTACAACAACGTCCACCCTTGGGCCTACGATCTGGTGTTCTGGTTGAAATCGAACAAGTGGTTGGATTAAGTGCGATACGTCCTGGGATTGGCGATCATAATTGTCGGGATCTATCCGGTTGGCTTGCTCGAAGATGCGATCGATCCTCACGTTCAATCTCACGTCTTGCAGACGATCGTACACGGTGTCATTCTTGGCCTCCTGGTCGCCTTGGCCGTTTTCGTTGCGTCTAGAGGCCGGCAGTCCAATCGTCGTCGCTAAGTTAAATTACTGCGCGACCGAATTTGACGCGGACCTTCAGCCCGCAGTGCTCGCTCGATTACCCTCCTAGGGCGTTGCCCTAGGTTAATTTGAAGCTGGCCCTTCGGGCCTAAAAAGTAGTAAACATATGGCCGACATTTATTTCCTCCCACAGGTTCTGTTTTAGCCGAATTGGAGCCCGTACCTAGGATTTGGATTTCCACATTGCGGAGGCTAAGACGAGCGGAAATGAAGGGGTATAAACACGTTTCTGAATCAACTGCATGATCGTCAACCTGCCAGGACAGTATCTCAGGCCCGAAGGGTCGTCCTCAAATTAGCCTAGCCCACCGGGCTAGGTAGGATCGCAAATAGACAGTAGGCGGGCTGAAGGTCCGCGTCAATCCCATGCGAACTGCTCGTTAATCACCAATCCATTCTCCATCATCAACTTTCGATATTCGTCCTGGAACGTCACACCGCGATGATGGTCCTCCTGGTTTGCAATGTATTCCTTGACGCCCTCGATCGAAGAATAGCCCAGGCTAAATGCACCATATCCACGCTGCCAAGAAAAGTCCTCGCATCGATCCCACTCTTTCTTCATCCACTTGGAAGAGGAAACCTTTGTATGCTCCACCATATCCGACATTGAGACGGTTCTGGCTTGACCAAAGAGAAGATGAACATGGTCGCGAAAGCCGCCTATCAAGATAGGAACGTGACCTTGTGACTGGATAACAGTAGCGAGATAGGCATATAAAGATGGGCTGATTTCTTCTCGAATGGAAGGAACGCGATTTTTTGTGCTGAAAGTCATGTGGATGATAACTTGAGCTAGCGACTGTGGCATTGCGCTATCGTACTTGACGCGGACCTTCAGCCCGCAATCCCTATCAAATGCCTGTCCTAGCCCTGCGGGCTAGGCTAATTTGAAGCCGACCCTTCGGGCCTAAACATTTCAATCGCAGTCGGCAGGTTTTGCCGTGGAACCAGACAGTGTCCATAGCTCGATGCGTGGCACTTGTCTTATCAAGAAAGGATCTGAGGCCCGAAGGGTCGGCTTCAAATTAGCCTAGGGCACCGCCCTAGGAATGGGGCCAAAATTCCCAGGGCGGGCTGAAGGTCCGCGTCAATATCGTGTCTTCCAATCACCTGAAGAATTCACCGTATCGAGACATTCATTAAAGACATACCAGGAAGGCTGTAAACTCCAACCATGAATCTCTCCCGCCGTGAGGTCCTCCTTGCCGGAGGGTCGGCGCTGACCTCGACCGCCCTCGGTTCAATCCCCCTCCTCCACGCTGACTACGATCTCGTCATTGCCAACGGGCGAGTGATCGACCCCGAAACGAACCTAGACGGGAAGAGATTCGTGGGCATCCACGGCAACAAGATCGTTGCCGTTTCCAAGACTCCAATCAGAGGTCGCAAGACCATCGACGCATCCGGGCTCGTCGTCGCACCGGGCTTCATTGACCCCATCTCCCACGGCCAGAACTTAGAGAACGACATGGTCCAGGTGTTCGATGGCGTCACCACCAAGCTCCAACTCGAAGGCGGCGTGCGAGACCAGGATGCCTGGCACAAAGAGCAGCGAGGAAACCGGATGTGCAACTTTGGCGCGGGAGTCGGCCACCCAACGATTCGCCGAGAAGTGATGGGCAACGACCACGACGCAGAACTATCACCCTCTACCGATGCTCAGGTCGACAAGATGGCGAACCTCGTCGACGAACAATTGAAGAAAGGCGCGATTGCGGTCGGATTTGGATTCGAATATGTTCCTGGCTCAACAAGAATGGAAGCCATGCGCATGTTCCAGATCGCGAGCAATCACCACGCGAGCTGTCACGTGCACATGCGGTACGGAACCTACGACGAAGAGCAGAGCGTCTTCACCGCCATCGAGGAAGTCGTCGCCTTGTCGCTGATCACCGGAGCGCCCCTCCACATCGTCCACGTTCCCAGCATGGCGCTCGGTAACACCCCGAAAGCTCTGGAGATGATCGAAAAAGCTCAGCGGCAGATGGCTAAAGGCCACTTCCCTCCCCTCTCGTGCGACTTCTACCCGTACACGGCATTTGGCACCGGCATCTCGTCAGAAGTCTTCGCCGAGGGCTGGCAGCATCGATTCGGCATCGATTACAAAGACCTCGAGTACGCCCGCACGCATGAGCGACTCACCGCCGAAACGTTCGAGAAGTACCGCAAGGAAGGCGGCATGGTCATCGCCCATGCGATTCCGGAAACTGCGGTTCAAGCCGCGATCAAGAGTCGTGCGACGATGGTGGGCAGCGACGGCGGACTCGATAAGGGCGTCGGACATCCGCGCTCGTCAGGAACCTTCGCCCGCGTCCTTGGTCATTACTCACGCGAATTGAAGCTGATCACACTCTCGGATGCGATCCGCAAGATGACGATCATGCAAGCGCATCGTATGCAGCACAAGGCACCGCAATTCCTCAAAAAGGGTCGGGTGCAGGTGGGCTGCGACGCAGACCTCGTGGTGTTCGACGCGTCCTCGATTCGCGATCGGGCGACCTTCGATCAACCGGCATTGACGTCCGTTGGCATGCACCACGTGCTGGTCAATGGCGTCTCGGTGATCAAGAATGGAATGATCATCGACGAAAAGCCGGGGACAGGTTTGAGGGCAGCAGCGAGCCGATGAAGTTCGAAGCTCATCAAGCCGTGTACGATTTCGTGCTCACCATTCCGCCCGGAAAGGTGATGAGCTACGGCGCAATTGGCCGGCAAATCGGACTCACCGGACGCCAGGTCGGCAAGATCATGTCGATGGCCGACTTCGAAATGCCGTGGTGGCGAGTGATGGCCCACGATGGTGTGCTCAGCATCGCCCGCCGAAACCCCATCCTTGAAAAAGAACAACGGGACCGCCTCGCAAGCGAGGGAGTCCCGTTTAAAGAGAGTGGGAAGGTCGATATGCGGCGAGCCTTATGGCTTGGCGAATCCGATTCCGCTGAGTGAATCGGACAATCCTTCCGATGCCGTGCCGATCTGGACGTATCGAATGACTCGATCCTGATCCACAACGAACACAGTTGGATACTTTGTCACTCGATACTGGGCTCGAGCCGAGTCGCCACTCAGGCCGCTGTCGACCACGACCGGATACTTCGGTTTGCCCTTAAACATCTTCTGCCAGCTGTTCGTCATGGCAACCGCAACCACGGCAACGTCTTTCGGCGCGCGCTTCGTCATGTCGTTCATGAACTTCAAGATGTCGCTGTCCGCGGCGTTCTGATCGTCGAAGAAAACGATCACCGAACTCTTCTTGTTGGATGTATAGCGATCGATCATCCGCATCGCTTCGCTCTGAGAATTGGGGACGCGGTCGCCTTCTCGCAACATGCCCTGCTCGATCACGCGCTCCTCAACACCACTTCGATTGGTGAACATCGAATCGTCGACGCGGTCGTTGAGGCGCACATTGCTGAATCGCATGCGGACGCTGAGGCTGTTCTCGCCCACGAAATCCGCGCCAACCGGCAACGCCGTTCGAGGGTCCAAGTAGACGGTGGTTCCACCGACCACATAGCTGGCAACTTCTTTGCCATCCATGCGGCCCATCTTCACGTCCTTGGGCTCCATGGCTCGCTTCTCATTGCTCGCATCTTGCGCGAACTTATCGATCAGCGACCATGTCGCGTGGTCTGGCGGAGCGGGGCGTTCGGTGTGCGTGAAGCCCTCGAAGCCCGGCATGTACACCAAATCGAAAACGCGAACGTCTCGGCTCGTGTACTTTCCGGTCTTGTGATCGAAGGTGATGCGAGTGTTGCCATCGCACATCTCGTCGATGCGGTCGCTGTGAACTGCGAGCTTTCGATCTTTCTTAAGAACGAAGTCTCCCTTGCCGATACCTCGCGGCATTCGTTGTGAAAATTTACCGACGACGGTCTCGGCCTTACCGAGGATGTCCTGGCTTCGAGCCAGGATGTCGGCGGCACGATTGGTCTGGAT
>CAMFIS010000201.1 GCA_945952345.1 uncultured Fimbriimonas sp. | reverse complement strand
TCATGGAACCATCCTTCTGCCGAACAGAAACATTTCTGAGTAAATAGTAAGTGTAGAAAAACTGGATTCGATAGTCCGCCCCGAACCTTTTTCGCGCGCTCGTGAACAGTTCTGTGATTCTTTCGCTTGGCTCTGCATCACTAACGTCGAGGATGCAAAGATAAACCAGCAGGTTTTTGCTCGAACTAGCTCTCTCAGTTGAATCTTCTAGTCGACGATACTTCGCGACCAAAGAATTCCACATTTGTTCTCCCTGAATCTTGTTTTTGAAAGTTAATTTTCCGTGCAGGGCATTCCCTATATATCCCTTACAGACGAAGAACTCCCTAATGCCCTCTGAAGTCAATCCAACTGGAGAAGAATTCGCGATCATTTCCGCAACGGATTCGAGGCGGTTGCTTATCTCGCAATTGTCTAGAAAGAACTTCCAGGCTGAGGGATCTGCCAGATGAGTGGAGAGAAGCGCCTTTGCTTTTTGAAAAGAAACCTTTCCAGGGTCACCCACCCCGGAAAGATTTATGTACTCGTTTTGCAAGGATATCTCACCTCGCATGTCTAAGTAGCCAGGAGCCCAAGGCTCAAACGTTGCAAATGGCATCAACAGTGATAGGATCATTTACTGGATTCCGTAGTATGGCTCACTATGTAGAATGTATGCGACGTAAGGTTTGTCTACATCGAGTACCGTGTCAAAATCGTCGAACTGGTAGCCCTGAGCTGAATATCGTGCTAGTGAACGATCAACATGGTAATGCTCAATGTCGAAGTACTGATAGAATCGGTAGGGAACAGTTGCCGACGGACACGTCAACCCAGTTGTCTCGGTATAAGTTGTCCCATTCGTGTTGTCGGTTCCGAGGGAGCACGAAGTGTCAAACTTCACTCCCAACTTCGTGAATTCTGTTGGGTTGACTTCGTAAGAGAATCCTCCAGATAAAGTACAGATCGCTTTTTCGGAGAAGGTCTGCGTTTTCGTATTCGCAAATGACCTGGAGCCACCTGGATACAAAATGATTTCGTCAGACCCATCAGGAAACTTCAGTATCGGTGTGGACTCGACGGTCCTTGGCTGGGTGCTAAAGATTCTCTCCGGCGCCCATACTTTGACTGAAATGCTGGAGTTGAACGGCCCCGGGTTCGTAGAAAACGTGTCGGTCTGATGTCCCGTAACAGTGATCGTGTCTGGGGTTTTTCGCATGCCAACCAGTTGCTCCAAGGAGTAACTGTTGATGAGAGTGATCGAGTTGACTTCGTATGGCGATGACGTATTCGAGTTTTCAATCCTGGAACCTTTGGAAGTACCCGAAGAAAATCCAATCGCGGGGCTCAGCCAGGAACCAATATGGTCAACCGAAATGGTAGAGCTGAGGTTGCCATTTGAGTCTGCAGCTACCTGGGCTGTCTCGTGCTCAATATCTCCTGTCCAAGCCGGGACCTTTGTAGCGGGACCAATTGTCCCCACCGTGTCTGGGGTTCTTCGATAAGATTCGATGAAAAGACTGAGAGCCTTGATGTCTAACGCTCCCGTCACACCAGCTGCTAGTTTTAGGTCTCCAATGGAGTCGGTGGCGCTTGCGCTCGAAGAAACCGTAACTGAGTATATAGCCTCACCGTTTTGGTCAAGCTTAATTCGCTTTGCGTGTGTTCCATGCGACTCTATCGAGCTTTCCGTATGAACTGCCGGATCGCCCTGACCATTACTGGCCGAGACATTTACAACAGATGCTCCGGAATCGTCAAACGCTTGGGCATGACTCTCAAGCATCAGATACATGTAGGAAGGAGCCGGTGAAGGCCCGACGTACTTCACTTTGACCTTTACGGTTCCATCGATTGAAGCCGTACCGGTGTAGGTGGCGTTTGTATTCCAGGCCGCTTCGTATGGCGCCGCCGCACCAGGCGAGACTACTCCATCGAGAGTCCAAGTTTGGGTAGACCAATCATACGAATTGGTTACCAATCTGTAAGCGCTGAGGTTTGTGTCCCATTTGGGAAATGTGAATGTGCTGGTACCCGTTTTGACGAAAGTGATCTGGTACTGGTTATTGTTTTGATTGCCACCGCTGCCGGATCCCCCTCCAGATGCGCCCTGCCCAAAGGCAAGTCCTGCGATACCGATGCAACTTGCGACGACGAGTCCTTTTATAAGTCGTAAATTTCCCATTTAGATGACCTTGCAGGATCAATTATACTGACAATAACAAATGATATATGTGAAACATATATTTGAAAATAGAATTTTTATGGATCAAATTCTTCGAGAAAGGTGAAACTTAGAACGATTCCCGATCCACAAATGTCACAAATAAATCGACTTTCTCGAAGTGGCATTTGACTTCCTGGAAATTCTCCCCAGAAAGCAGGTTTTGAACGGGAAACTGCAGTGCACATCCTATTCCCCTCGCAACTCTACGGGGTTTCGGCATTTCTGCCGATACCAATAACGTGAGAATGCGCAGGCGCAAGCGCGGGATTACCTATGTCGAGGTTGTCGTGGCGATAGCCTTCCTCGGCATTTGCTCGGCAACCCTGGCCGATTCCCTCAATTTCTCGCTCCAAACCATCGCCTACACCCAACGTCGATCGGTGATTCTCCGTGCCCTCCAAGGGTCTGTAGACGAGATCAAAGCCAACGCCCTCACGGCGTTACCTGGCGATGCGACCAATAACGGCTCGGTGACGATGGGTGGAAGGACGATCACGATCTCACAAACCACCGCCAAAGTGACCGGCATGAATGTCACGAAAGTGACGGCGACGGCTACATGGCCGGAAGTGAAGGGGTCGCGGTTCTATACCGACACGATGACCTTGGAATGCTATGTACGGGGGCCCGATGCCCAGTAAGAGCAACGCAGGCATGACCATCGTCGAGATGATCTTTACGCTGTCTTTGGCGACCATCGCTATCGCTGGCACGGTCACCTTGTATGGATATGTCGCCATTCGTTCGGGAGATGCGGCCACCCAATACAACGTTTACCAACAAACATCGGACCTCATGCAGGCGATGCAGGACACCGCATCCAATGCGATCCAGTGTCAGAACGTGACGCTTACTTCGGTCACTGCCCTCAAGTGCACGATGCCTGCGGCAGGAACCGACACGGATAGCGATGGCATCATCGATATCTATAAGCCGAGCGGCGTTTACAAAACACTGACAAACTACTATGCGTCCGGTAAGCGCATCTGGTACTTCCCATCCACCAAGACTCCTTCCGTAGGTACTGCGGGGAACTTCTGGTTCCGCGCCGTTCGCCTCGACGATCTCAACCCAACGACAGATTCCATTGACACCAAATGGAGCATGGTGACAAGTTCCACGCCGCGCATCTACATTCCCGGTACCGTGACCTTTGTTCAGAACAGCACCACTCTTTCGACATGGATCACGTTGGCGATCGACACGACGATAAATCCGAATGCACAGGTGAAGGGCTACTCGGGTGATCTTGCCCTAAAGATGCCAGCCATCACATTAGCCAGACGTTGCTACTGGAGGGCGGGTAAGTGAAGCGGAAGCGCGCAATGGTCATGATCTTCGTGGTCATCTTGATTGCTTGCATCACCACGGTTTTGGCGGCTACGGTCGACCTTGGCCGCATCGGAGCGTTGAAGCAAAGGCAGCGAGAGCGAGACGCCAAGTGGGCCTATTGCGTCGATTCTGCCCGAGCTCTCGTTGGTGAAGGCCTATGGTCGTCGGCGACCTACAATCAGAATTTTAACCGGACAGTTAATGGGGTCGATCTCACTGTGTCATCCGCACTCGATAGTTCGTTCAATGCCAACGGAGTCAAGATCATCACGACCGGCACGATGGACGGCAAGTCCAGAACTTCCACCAGCTATATGGGAAAGCGGGCGTATGTGAACCCTTGCGTCTTTGGGATGTTCTTCACGAGTACGATGACGATGAAGAAGACATCGACCTTGACGGGCGATTTGTACTACCGGACCACGCTGACAGACTCAAAGCTGGGAGTGACTGGAAATGTCTTTACGCCAAACACCACCTCGCCCATCTTCACCTCGATGACGGGTTCGTTCGTTCCTCGCCAGCCTGGATTTACCATTGCCTTCAATGACGCTGCGTACCAAGCGGCAGCTTCGAGTGTAATCACAAAAGATACGACCGTCAATAATCCAACGAATCTCCTATCGTTAGGCAAGGCCGACCTTCGCTTTATCCAAGGCAAGCTCACGATCAAAGGCGTGGTAACCGGTGAGATCGTGTACTACGTGTCCGGCTCAGTCAACATCCAGGGCGTTTCCCTCAGCTTAACCGGAGTAAGCCGACTTGTGATTATCTGTAACGGCGACGTTCAGATTCAAGGCGGAGCAAAATCGATCTTTGTCGTCTGCAATGGAGCGATCACGAACGGTGGTGGTGGCGCAAATATCATCACTGGTTCGCTTTGTGGCGGCACTTTCGATGACAAAGATCAAAGTTGGACAGTGGTCTACGACAACTACTTCGAAGCGAACGCCGACGCCGGCAACCGGTACTGGATTCCAGGTCAATGGTAACTGCAAACCTAAAGAGATTTGATAATTCTTCCGAAGCATACATTAACAAATCCCTGGATTTTTACCAGGGCCGCGTAAGAGGGACTTGTTGAGGCGAAACCTACTACTGGCCTATCAGATCGATCGGCAATACCTGCGATTCCGTTGGGGATTGCTGCTATTTGCCACGTTCATTGCATACGGGGCTATCGATCCCATCTTCCTCGGCGTGAATCTTGCGATCGCTTCGTTGCTTGGCGTGGCAGCCTGGACAACGGTCAAGTCAATTGAACACTACAAGACGAAAGGTCAGCGCTACCCGGGTCTCTTACGGCTTACCGATCTCGTCGCCCTCTGCGGAGCGAGCATGTACAAGCCCGACGGGCTCGGAAATCTCTGGATGATCGCGATTCCCATCATCTTGATGGAATGTCTCAGTAGCCTACGCAATCACCGGGCGATTCTGTTTACGGTCACCGCGCTCGGAATTGTTAGTTACAACAGCCTGATGCGGGCTGATCTCCGGTCCATCATCATTCCCGGAACATCGCTCGTCATTACGTGCTTTCTTGGGAGCCTCTTTAGCAAGTTTCAAACCAAGGACCGAATTCTGGCCGAACGGGATCGCCGCCTGACGACGCTTATGAATACGGCAGCCAACATGTCCATGTCGGCCGATCTTCGGAGCCTCATCCTTAGCACGCTCAAGTCAGCGGTCAATGACCTTGGCGCGAGCGCTGGCGTCGTTGCTCTCACGTGCGAAGACGACAATTCGATTCTCATCACCGAGGCCGCTTATGGTGTGAAGGGAGACTTTGACTTTCCAATGGTGATTACGATGGGAGAAGGAATCTCTGGCTACGTCGCCAAGACTGGTCAGCCCATTACTCTCACGGCCAAAGATGGTGAACTCATCGAATGCGATGGAATGGGATTGCCAGTTCGTTCCGCCTATTGTCTTCCCTTGGTGAACCGAGAGTTTTCGGGTGTCGGTGTCTCGCACTCTGAATTGATGATCGGGGCGATGACTATCATCAACTCGGACGAGAATGTTACGCTCGAGTCTGAGGAACTCGATCTTCTTCAAAGCCTTTCGTCGCTTCTTGCCAACGCAGTTCACAACGCCCGTATGGAAGAGCGATCCCGCGCCACGTTCATCCGAACGCTGGAGTCGCTCGCGACCGCACTTGAAGCTCGCGATGAGTACACCCGAGGTCACTCGCAGCGTGTTTGCGATCTCTCGGTCATGATTGGCACTCGGCTTGGACTCCTGCCGGACGCTTTGGAAGAACTTCGAATCGGCACCATTCTTCACGACATCGGCAAGATCGGCGTTCCCGATCATATCTTGAATAAGCCAGGGCGACTGACCGACGAAGAGTTTGCTTTCATGCGCACCCACCCAGTCATCGGATACGAAATTTGCCGACCGTTGATGCTGAGCGAAGGCGTTCTTTTGATCATCCGAAATCACCACGAGAAACTCGATGGCAGCGGTTATCCCGACGGCCTGAAGGGTGGCGAACTTCCGCTGTCTCTGCGAATTGTTTGCGTCGCCGACGCCTTCGACGCGATGAGCAGCCGCCGTCCATACCGTGGCGTTATGGACATGGGCCACGTGATGGGCGAAATGTCCAAAGGTGCAGGAATCCAATTTGACCCGGTCGTGGTTGAGGCCCTGAAGGAGCTTCTCCTTGGCGGTGAACTCGACGCGCTCTACAAAGATTACTGGACCAAGCCAGGTAACGCGAGTTTGGAGGCCGAAGCCGCTTAGATGTTCGCTCGATCCTTCCAGTCTGAACGTAATGGTACGCGGTCTCTCGGCGTCGACTTCGGGTCGCGCTCGACGAAGGTTTTGCTGCTCAATCAGATTGGCGATCGAATCGATATTCAGGCTGCTGGGTCATTTACAAATCCCATATCGGGTGTCAAAAACGGAATCATTGCCGAACCAAAAGAGTTCGGAAGGCGACTCGCGACGTACATGGCGGAGAACTCGGTCGAGTGCGAATCGGCGGTATTCGATATTCCTAGTAACCTCGCTATCTTGCGTTGGGTCAATCTCCCCGATCTGCAAGGAGCGGAGCTGAAGGAAGCGGCCAAGTACAAAGTACGCAAACACCTTCCGTTTCCGATCGAAAGCGCCTATATCGAAGTCGCCTCGCACCACGAAGGTGATAAGGATTCTCCCTCGCTCATCGTGGCCGTGCCTCGCAAAGTCGTGGATAGCCGAGCCGAAGCGATCTTGAACGCCGGGATCATCCCTGTTCGGGCGGAGTTGGAGGCGCAGGCGATTCTGAGGATTGTCGAGAGAAAGCTCAAT
>CAMFIS010000200.1 GCA_945952345.1 uncultured Fimbriimonas sp. | reverse complement strand
CTTCAGGGTGCCGTGGTCGGTATTCGCGAGCTGGCCAAATGCCAGCCCAACGATTCCGAGGGTCAGTGCGCTGATAGTTAATTTCATGTTATGCATGCTTTGCCTCAAGCTGCTCATTAGCGTCGGTCCGCAAAGACGGGGAGAACGAGTCCTCTCGATCCTTCAATAGGACCGAATCGAACCTTGATACTTCGAGTATTGAATCCAAGATTCACGGTGTTCACCGAGAAGCCTTGGCTTTGGTAAGTAACGGGCTGAAGACCGCTCACAGGATCGATGCGACCATCCACCTGGAGCACTTCACCGGTGTAGCCCTTGGTGAAGTACAGAGTCTTGCCCTGATACCCGTTGACTATAGTGACGTTGTCACTGTCGATTCGTCGTGCGTAGGTCGGGAAGAATCCCATTGGATTTTCACCGTTCGGCACGCCGCCGGTTCGGCGGATACACCGGAAAGCCCAGTTCGGCATCATCCATCGCGTATCCAGCGTCGTGGGGTTCACCGCGTCGGTCAGAGTTTCGTAGACGCCAGTGTTATCCGTGATCATGATCGCCAATTGTGGATTGCCGCCCGGGCTCACTGGTGGCACCACCGAAGCCGTCACCGACTGCAGGTTGCTCATGAAGTGCGTTCGGACCCCAATATCCATTGCCGAATTCGTCGACCAATTCGGAGTTCCGGCGTTGAAGTCCCAGATACGTGTATGATCGACTGCTGGAGTGTTGAACTGACTGAAGACTCGATAGCCACCGGGCAGGTTGGAGTCGAAGATCACCACGCCACCATTGCCAGTGCCGGCGCTCTTCACATCCGAAGGATTGGTATCCCCAATAACTGTACTACTCAGTTGCGGTTCACCTGCGTCGATTCGCGATGGCGACTTGCCGCCGATTCCTGCGATGACCTCGAAGTGGCCAGGTCCAACCTGGACTCGAGTGATCGAATTATAGGCGTAGCCCTTGCCAGAAATTGCCGGTGGCGAATGCCAGAGGAGCGTGCCCTCCGATACTCGACCGAGAATGTTTCCAGTGTTCGTGTCCTCTTCGTAGCGATCCACGATTTCGACGAGACGATTGTTACCTTGGTCAGCGACCAAGAAATGCACCCAGTACTCGAGAGCCTTCTTGACACCGAACGGATTATTTGCTGCCGTCACTTCGGAGACGTACGTCGCCGCATCGCGAGGATTCGCAAAGGACAGCGAGTCGCCGCTTCGGTAACCCGCTGGCACAAACGTAGTATCGAGCGAGAATTCCTTGAGGTTTCGACCCACGGTTCCCGCCGGATTCATCCTAAGCACGCGGTTCTGGTTGCTGTCCACGACCAAGACGTCGCCACTATCCGTGAGAGGATAGACCCGCGTAGGTCGATCGAACTTCGTCAGGTTGGCGCCATTGGTGTCGCCGAACGACGGTCCGGTGCTTGATTGAACGGAACTATCGTAAACGACGTTGCCGCTTGGATCGAAGAGGGCAATTCTGCCTTCATCGGCGATCCAGTAGTTGGCTCGCTTGAAGCAGAAGGTGTTCTCCGGATTCCAGGCCATGACCAAATTGTCACCACCGACCACGCCATAGCTGTCGCTAGCTGCGGTTGAGCTGGAGCTGGAGCGAAGCGTGCACTGATTCAATCGAATGATGAAGTCCTCGAATGAAGTCCGTCCGCGCTCCTCCGTGTTCTGAGGAACCTGAGGCCAAACATACAGTTGGTTCGGATAGATATTCGAAAGGCTGTTCTCGCTGTTCGTCCAACCTGCGCCAGTTCGGATGTAGTCCATCGAAATGACCTGTCGCATGTACGGTCGAGAATCGTCGGCGACGATATTGACGGGAACGAAGTTCGCGGGATTTGGATCGTACGGAACGTGTGCCTGACTGGTGGTCTGGGCCACGCTCGGATCGAAGTCCGTTCGAAGCGCAGACATATAGCCCGTGTAGGCGATGGTCGGGACACCAGTGTCTGAATTCAGAATCGATGGCACGACCGACTTTCCGCTCACGAAGACCGTGTTGCCCGCCGCGAAGGCGCTGCTTTGGATCGTCATGCCATGGAAAATCGTGTACCACTTGAGAGGATTCCACTTGTCGCCGAGAGTAGCCGGATCGATGATCGTATCGGCTCGACCAGACTCTCGCAGAATGATCGGTTGACTTGTGTTGATACTGTCGACAATCTGGCCACGTTGAATCGCCATCATATTGTCGATGCGGATCGTGGATCCTACGTCGCCTGGCTCTTTCTCAATTCGGAATCCTGACGCGGTAAGAACACTGTAAGTGTTTGGCGACGTCGGATCTGGCGATCGAGCAAAGTCCGGCTGAACGATTGCAGTTTGGCTACCGATATTTCGACCGAGCCGAATTTCGCGAGCGCTCGAGTCGTCTTTGAAGCAAAGCAAGGCAGACGCAGGAGCGCTCACCTTTCGGCCGCTCACTGTCACAAACACATTGCCATCGCGAACCACAGGTGCGCCCTGGAAGCTCATGGCCGTAAAGTCTCCACCAACGAAGCTTCCGACATTGAGCGGAGGACCCGACGGCATCGGGACGACTAGGCCCTGAATAGGATCGTTATCAGGAAGTACCGGAGGCATGTTCTGCGATCCACCTGCATACGTAAACGTATGGCGTGGGTAGAGGTCCCATCGATAAACCATTCGGAACAGTCCTCGACCTTCTTCGCGAAGGGCAAAGAGCGAGCCAAGGAAGTCGTTCGTTCCAGCACTCGCTGGTGCAACATTTTGGGTGCTCGTGGTCGCGTAGATCGTACCGTTCGGGGAAAGCGCGATGCCGTCCACGACCTCGCGGAATGCGGTACTCGGTGTGGGGAATTGCAGGCGTCCGCGTTCAACCGAAGCGATCGAGGCCGGGAAGGCAGCGCCCCAGTCGATCGTGTAATCGACCCGGATTCCGTTGTCCTTATCCACGTCTGGCGCGGGTGGCCATGTGGCCATTGGAGCCAAAGTAAGCGAAAGCGTTCCCTGCGATTCGGCGATGCTCGAGAATACGGTGGCCATTTGGCCTGCCGTATAAACGGTGCCATCGTTTCGAATAATCGAAACGTGGACCGCAAGTGGGTCGCCTGCCGTGCTCATATACAACGGAAGGCCGCCCTGGGTTGCAGCGCGCGTAACGACCGAAACGACGCCGCCGGTTTCACTAACCGAAGTCGGGTGCTCGCCCTTCGCTCCCATCCAAATGCTCATCACGCCCGCATTCGCGATGCTCGGGGCGCCCTGCGATTTCAGCGGGAGATACATAACTTTGTCCATGCCGCCCGAATTATCGAGGACCGGAATATAGCCAACGCTCGGCGAACCATTAATACGCTGAATCGCGTTGCCAGTTCCACCGAAGACGAACGGATTGGTCGACGCTGAGTTCGATCGGACGAGGGAAAGTGTTCGAAGGTTAGCTTGCCAGACCCGGCCAATGTACGAACCTGCCGAGTTGACGGTGTCTGCGACGTAGGCGATTCCTTCATGCACCGTCGGTGCATGGGGCCACTCGCCCGGAGCCGTTGCTCCCGATCCACCGAGGCCGGGGTTTAGATTCGCTACAGGCGCCAGCGTGTCCGTAGCTGGACATCGGCGGGTTACAGGATCGAAGATCGGATAAACCAGCAGGTGTCCGTCTTCGGTCGTCACCAACAGCTGATCCGTTGGTACACCAGGCGCCGCATTCGGGACTTCCACGCAGGTTGCGCTGGAAATGTGAACGCCCGCCGGAGCGGTCGCAAAGATTAAGTCAGATTCGGTCCCAAGGTTGAAATCAGGGTAGCCATCGTCGATGTTGCCATCGCGATCGGCATCCGACCGTGGATTGCCGTCGTAGCAGAACACACGGTCGTCGGCGACCGAGAATGTCATGCCTTTATAAATAACCGGTGGTCGAGGCGCTGTGATTGGCGCGGAAAATACCGAAGCTCCCGCCGGCGTTACGTACGGTGCGGACCAAGTTTGCAGCAAAGGCGATCCGGTGTCGATAAAGCTGCTGAAGTTTCGTCGTGGGCCAGCGCCGGATTGTGTCGACTGCGAGGCAAGCGACACCGCGTTGATGACGAACTTCGTGACGGCGGTTGCATAGAAGCTGGAAGCCGAGCCTCGAGCGGTTTGTCCGCCTGGGTCTGCGGCATAGAATTCTCGGTTGAGATTGCCACCAACTCGGTTTACAGCCTCACTGAGACCGCGAGAGGTGAGAACAATGTAGCCGTCGCCGATCTTGGCGAACATGACCGTAGGCCCGTTGCCAGCCGCGGCGACCGTTTTTAGAATGCTGAATTCACCCGTCGCGTCAAGCGAGTTGTAGATCAGCGGCGCAATCGCGGATGCTCCCTCGAGAGAAGCATCGCTAAAAGCCATGTCGGTCAGATTCGTCGGTTGAACCGAATAGTTCGGACCGGTCGCAATAACCTGAATTTCGCTCGGCGTCAGTGTGTTGGGGTATCGAAGAAGTGGACTCTGAGCATCCCACTGAACGTTACTGTTCGGGGTGCCAGGGACATAAAGTCGGTGAGCCACGGGGCCGCCACCGGTCTGGTCCATCGAGCCGTAAGAATAGTCAACCCAGAGAACGCCACCCTTGTCGACGAAGCGTCGTAGCTTCTCTCGGTCCGATGGATTGAGAACAAGATTCGGGGTCGTGACCTGAAGAAGGGCCACATCCAACTTTGAGAAGTCGTCGTCGCTAAGGTCGCCAACATTGGACCACCAATAGCGAACGGAGCGCTTGTTCACTGCGGTCTGGGCGGGCGGCGTATTGGCGTATCTTGCCGCGAAAGACGCCTGCTCAGAAGGGTCCAACCAACCAGGAGCAAGCGGATTGTAAAAATTCCAGCCAGAAGGTTTCAGGCTGGAATTGGAATCGATATTGAACCAAACAAACGGTCCGGTGAGCGATGTCTGCGGCCCTGTCGCCAGGTGGTCTCCTTTCAAATGCAAATACGCGGCCCGGATATCTGTCTTCCGGAACGCGTATCCTTGCTGAGCGACCGCGACCACGGCCGCGGCGGCTAAGCAGATAACTGAAAGTAGGCGCTTCATTACTTATTCTCTCCAAAGAATGCGAGGGTTGGACTCACTGGCAGTCGTGGCATGGGCGGGAGTTGGTACACAACTCCTCCGAAGGATGTGGTACGGACCATGGCGTTCGGATTTGCGGGGTTCGAGGCATCGAGCGTCGAATCGAAACCGAAGGCTCCACCGACTCGGCCGGTGGCCAGCGTCGGGTCATAGGAAATGGTCAGGTTCGAGGTGAATGGCCTCGTGCCCGGGTTCCCCTTGGTCCAAGGGGATACGTGGGTGACCGGGATGTGGCGCGGCTGGCCCGTTCCGGCATCATACACGGCGGCGAAGTTCGTGGGCATCCAGCCCCACTTCTTCAGCCATTCGCCCTGTTGAGAAATGGGAGGTGGCATGTTTTCGGCGACCGAACCCACGATGTTGATTCGAACGTCGATCGGCTCACCGTAGAACGGTGCATAACCGGTTGTGCCAAAGGCCTCAAGTCGCTCTTGCGACGCCACTGCACGAGCCTGAACCAACGTGCTGCCGCCGGAGACTAACGTCGCAACTCGTGCTTCGTACGTGTCTCGTCGATCGTTCGGGTTCATGTTGTACCAGTCACCGGGAATCACGAAGAACGAACCGTCCTCGGCGAAGATCGAAGCTTCGATCTTGATATCCATTGGCACCGCAGCTGCTCTGGCCAACAGATAATCACCGGTCGATTGTGCGCCGAACTGCGTGAGGTAAATCTCCATGCTGTTTGAACCTTGCATGAGCAGTTCATAGCTGTTCGTGTTGAAGTTGTTCGAGAATCGATTGTTTGCGATCGAAGCCGTTACCGAAGCCGGATCGATGATCGGGAATGTAACCGACTCAAATTTGGGCGACTGCTGGAAGGCTTCCGTACCGAGACCGTAGATGCTGCCAAAGTTGGGAGCTGGTGCCGGGTTATTAATGTCCGCGTAGATGAGCTTCGCCGAGTTCGTCAGCGAGTTCAAAACTTCGAACTGGTAATCCTCGTTACCCGCAATCTGCAGGCCGCGATCCATCTTCATACCGAAGAAGGTGTTCACTGGACCGGGGTTCGTGTACGACAGCGCCTCGGTGAGCAGCAGGTTCGTGCCGATTCGTGCGCCGGTACCGTTTGCATTGTTCGGTGCGGCGGGGTCGAATTCCTTATAGGTGAACGGCATCGGCACCTGATTCTGGGTCGCCAAACGATTGTTCAGGTCGGCCGGATCTAGGTTGCTCAACGGGAAGTCGATCTGCAGACTGGTGGAACCATCGGGTCCGGCGAGCTTGTCCGGGCTGTAGCCGCTCGCTCCAAGTCCACCATGCTCTGCCTGGGCATTTCGCTCAGCCGACGGTCCAAAGAACATCGTCGGGTTCAGCGTCACGTAATCCTTGGCCATCAGCATCAGGGCCGATCGGCTGGGTCGAGTCAGTCGGTTGTTGGAAATGATTCCCGGGTAGGCCGCGGTGACGTCGTTAGCCTCAGTTCCCTTCACGATGCTGCCGTCGATGTAGATCGTCTTGTTAGAAACGATCGTCAACTGAACATCCGTGGGGATAACGCCTCGTACACGGGCATTGCCTTCGAAGTACACCACGCCGTTGAAGACGGGCCCCTTATCGAAGTCAGCGGCCGAAAGCGCATTGTTGATCGGCGCCGAAAGGCCGACCGTCAGCGTGTTTACCAAGTGGACTTGACCGTCGGTACCCGTTCCCACTCGATATCGAAGGGTTGTGAGTCCGCTGTCTGATCCATCGGCGCGTCGCCAAGTTCGTTCTTCGGGTCGCTGGTCGGGGTGAGCGTTTCGTTGAATCACGAAGCCATCCCGAGTCAGGAGCATGAACGCACCAACGGGAATGG
>CAMFIS010000199.1 GCA_945952345.1 uncultured Fimbriimonas sp. | reverse complement strand
TTCCAGGTAGCTTTTTGTCCATGCCACCACGGCTTTTTCCTGAAGGGCGGGAGCGTCGATTCGGCAGAGGTCGAGGAAGAGGTCGACCAAACGCTGCTCATTAATCATGGGAAAAGTTTAGCCAACCCTTCCAGGCTTTCGTTGCATTCCCGCGTCCAACACGGATAGGATTGTTGGTTAATGGCACAACACACCGTCAACGTCCAAGGCTATGGCACTTACACCGTCGAAGAGGGGACGAAGCTCGTCAAGGCAATTGAGAATAACGGTGTCGACATTAGCCACCGATGTGGTGGGAACGCTCGATGCACCACCTGTCGAGTGAAGTTTGCCTCCGAAGAACCCTCCATGGGTCAGGTCGAGCACGACTGCTTGGAAGAAGATGGCGTGCTGGGCGAGTTCCGCCTTTCGTGTCAAATTCGAGTCGACCGCGACATGGATGTGGAAGTCCTTCTGCCGGTGAGCGGGGCCGATTGGGACAATCCGGGCGGGGATGTGGAGGACTAGAGGTCAGGGCTCAGGGCTCAGGGCTCAGGGCGGAGCTTTGTACAGTTAAGCTTCAGTGTTTCGGAGGTCTTAGGGATCTAGCGAGCGCATAGAGTATTTTGCCAACTTCGTCAGCGAGATCCCTCTCAATTTTTGCTGCCCCAAACTTGAGTCTTTCACATATTTCGAGCTGAGTCTGAATTTCCCTCGTAGAGCCGAGTGCAATATCAATAAATCGGGCATAGTCTTGTTTCGAACCCCTGCCATAGCCTTCAGCAATGTTCGAAGGTATGGAAATCGCTGCTCGTTGCAACTGTTGAATGAGGACATATCTTTGGGAAGAGGGTAATCGATCCGTATAGTCGTAGATGACTTCGACCAAGTCCATACCTTTTTGCCAAGCAACTAGGTCTCTAAATGTCATTGCGAAATTCTACTATGACTTAGTCAACTCTTGTACTGTTAAGCTTCATGACTAACATATCATGAAGAACAATGCTTAAACAATCTGTAAAGATTCCCCTGTCTAAACTCGGGGGAGAAAGGACATTTGTGAAGGACCCTGCTGAGAAGTTAGCTTTGTCACGCTTGCGTGTTTTGAAGCTTGCCGAAGAAGTTGGCAACATCTCAAAGGCTTGTCGTATGGGGAACATGGACCGTACAAGCTTTTACGAATGGAAGCGTCGGTATCAGGTTCATGGGCTCGATGGCCTGAGAGATCTTCCTCCGGTGGTGAAGAGTCATCCCATGCAGACTCCCAAGCATGTGGAGGATGCGGTTCTTGAGATGTCGCGGGCCAATATTTCTTGGGGCTGCAAACGAATAAGTTCTGAGTTAGCCCTCGTTAAGCTTTTGGTAAGCAATGTTACGGTACAGCGGATTCTCAAGAGGGCTGGACGCGCAACCCGCATCGAGCGGTTTCTGGCGCTCGAAGAAGAAGCCCTGAATGGACTTGAACTTACTCCTGAGCAAATCAGGGTCCTTGAGAGAATGAATCCGTGCTTTCGCGAGCGACACGTGGAGAGTTCTCGTCCTGGCGAGCTCATCAGCCAAGACACCTTCTACGTTGGGAACTTTAAAGGCATCGGACGGGTGTACATGCACACGGCGGTCGATACTCACGGTTCCTACGCCTTTGCCTGCCTTGCCACCGACAAGATGGCGCAGCGGGCGGCCGAACTGCTTTGGGGGCAGATTGTGCCGTTTTACGAGGAACACGGCATCGAGATAGGAGCGATGCTGACCGACAACGGAACCGAATTCGTGGGCAATGAGGACCACCCGTACGAATCGCTGCTCTTTCGACTTGGCATTCAGCACAGAACCACCAGAGTCGCAAGACCGCAAACCAATGGATTTGTCGAGAGATTCCACAGAACCATCCTCGAAGAGTTCTTTAGGGTGCAACTCAGACGCAAAGTCTATGACACGCTCGAAGAGCTGGAAGTCGACCTCCAGACTTGGATCGTCGACTACAACACCAGAAGACCGCACCACGGATACAGGAACAACAAAAGAACACCCTACGAGACCGTGCTACGATATCTTGAATCTGTCACACAAGAAGCTTAACTGTACAACTCTGAGCTCTGAGCTCTGAGCTCTGTGCTCTGTGCTCTGTGCTCTGTGCTCCGAGCCCTGAGCCCCCGCAATTAGACTAGAAAGCAGGTTTTGCTGACTTTGTTACCAGGTTCGGTCATTGCGACGTACTGGAATACGCCCAATGTCATGGTTGATCAGAACGATTTCCGTGGGCAACGGATTGCCCGTGCAGAGTTTGCACGTCGGGGGGTGGATATTTCGAGGGCTGACCTTTATGTCATGCACGGAATCATGTACCTTCGCGGCGAAGTCAAGCCGATGCCAAAGTCCAATATTGCGGATATGAACGTCGAAATGGGACTCATATCGAAGATTCTTCGCCAACGTCCCGAGATTCGAGACATTGTGCTCGAAGTGAAGACGCACCAGGCCGAAATTATCGAGACTGAGCAAGCCGCATAATTTCGCCCACGAGGTAAAAGCTTCCGCATACGAGGACTACCTCCGTTTCCTCATCAAAACGGGCCGCATCGATTGCGGCCCTTACTGTTTCAAAGGGTCTCGCGTTGAATCCTAGTGTGGTCATCTGGCTCGCCAAATCTTTGGGATCCATCGACCGGTGAAAATCGATAGGAACCACCAGGAATTCGTCGACGAATTCTTGGAGATGCCCGTAAAAGTCGGCCGGTTCGTGGCCATTCAGCATCCCTGTGATGCACAGCCTTGGTCGAATTTTCGCCTCGGTCAGCATCTTCGCCAGAGCCTTCGCTGAATCCTCATTGTGGGCTCCATCGAGGATGTAAGACTGCCCTTCGATGTGCATCCTCTGGAAACGCCCAGGGAGTGAGGCCGTTTTGAATCCAGTCTTAATCTGTTCGGTATTCTTGGCCGCGCCAGCCGCATCGAGCGCGGCATACGCGACCGCTGCATTGTGAAGTTGAATCTCACCAAAGAGGGCTGGCTCAACTTCGATCTCGCTCTTCGGGGTCTGAATTCTTACCCGATGCCCTTCGGAGTGCCACAAAACTTCGCGGCCGAGCCGCCACATGGGAGCATTGTTTTCTTCGGCCACTCGCTCGATCTCAGTCATAGCTTCACTAGGCAAATGTCCAACCACAACTGGCAGACCAAGCTTAATTATTCCCGCCTTCTCATGGGCAATTTCTCGAAGCGTCGACCCCAAGATGCTCATGTGATCGTAACTGATGCTTACGATTGCTGAGCTTGCGGGGGTGATGATATTGGTGGCATCGAGGCGTCCTCCCAGTCCGACCTCCAGCGCTACCCATTCACATTGCTTCCGCTTGTAGAACTCGAAGCCAATCGCGGTTTTGAATTCAAATTCGGTCACGCCTCCAAATTCTGTCTCGCTAAGGCTTTCCCCGATCGGCATCAAGTACGTGGCCACATCGGCTAATTCCTGCTCGGAAATATAGTCACGGCCAAACTGCACTCGTTCACGCGGCTCAACCACGTAGGGGCTGAAAAATGCTCCGGTCCGGAAACCTTGCGCGGCTAGGCAACTCTGCACCATTGCCGTTACGGAGCCCTTGCCGTTCGTTCCGGCGACATGAATGTACTTTGGCGAGTCACCGTCGCCAAGAGATCCTTCAAGTCCTGCCCGATGGGCGAACTCCTGCATTCGATCCAACCCAAGCCGCCACCCTCGAGGAGCGAGCGATGCAATATATTCCTGAGCCTCCGCGTAGTTCAACCCATTCAGATTATCCTGACCACCATCTCGCTTTGCACGGCAAACGCTCGCCATTTCCGGGTATCTTGAACGTTCCAATTTCGGGGCGTGGCGCAGTTGGTAGCGCGCGTGCTTTGGGAGCATGAGGTCGCAGGTTCGAATCCTGTCGCCCCGACCAATTCAGTCCGGTTTCCGGAACTCTTCTGCAAAGGCCTTTCTGGCCTCGGCAGTCACTTTCTCATCCTTAAAGGTTGCGGCCCAAATTTGGTCGACATTCGCCGATTTGCCGACAATTGCGCGCCCTTCCTCGATCACGATTTTGATCTTCTCCCACTTTTGGCGCTCTTCTCTGCCTCGCTCGCGCTGGCCAAAGGGCGATTCATCAAGCCATTTCAACACCGAATCCGGATCGAGTTTTGTTACCGCTTCGTCTCTGACTTTGTCAAATTCGTCGCGTTCTTCCCAAATATCGTTGAAGGCCTGGTCCAGCATCTCATCGATGTCTTGGGCCTCATTATTTGTGGCTTTGATACTTCCCTTCTTTCCGCCGATGCGCGACGAAAGCTCATCCAACGTGGTGCGCTGGGATGCAAACCATGCGAAGGTGCTGGCGACGACGGCAACAATTGCGACGACAATAGCGAGCTGAAGTTGG
Source organism: uncultured Fimbriimonas sp. (assembly GCA_945952345.1). Classification (GTDB taxonomy): domain Bacteria; phylum Armatimonadota; class Fimbriimonadia; order Fimbriimonadales; family Fimbriimonadaceae; genus Fimbriimonas. The sequence goes on along the minus strand of CAMFIS010000199.1, from coordinate 2,536 downwards.
CGATTCTTCTCTCGAGGCAATTGGGCGTTTCTTCCAAAACAGTGGACCATCATCTTTTCATCGATACCCTTCAGCCTAACTTTGCCGCTGACGGTGGGGAGATCCAGACGAACTCCCTGGATTTCGAACGCGGCCGTATCGCTCATAATGATCGTGCCGGGAGTGGCCAGTTGTTCCAACCGCGAGCAGACGTTCACGGTGTCGCCATAAACATCCCCATCGGCCATCGTCACCCGTCCATAATGGATCGCCATTCGGTGCTTTAAAGAGGAGTTTTCAAGTTCCTTTTGCGCCTGTTGGCAGGCCGATAGGGCAAGGTAAGCCTCGGGAAAGAGGGCGAGGATGCCGTCACCTGCGATCTTCACAATTTCACCACGCTTTTCGGCAAAGACTCGCTTGAGTATTTCGACGTCTACCTGGAGCAAAGCGAGGGTCTGCGGCTCATTGGCTCGCATGAGTTGGGTGAAACCCGCCACATCCGTCATAACAACGGTCTTTATTGGCTGATCGATCGACACTTATTGCTTGAGCATAACGTTAGATGTGTTCCAATCGTTCGCTCGCGATAATGATCGTAGGTCGAGCGGTAACATTTCAATACTTTGGAACAGATTCTTTCCCAGATCGACATCAATGACGATGAGCATCGGCAGAACCGAGCGTCGATGGACGCCATCATGTCCGATTATCGATCCAACATGCAGACGGCTCTGGCCGGAGGTGGCGAGAAGGCGATTGCCCGGCACAAGAGTCGCGGCAAGATGCTGGCTCGGGAGAGAATCGATGGAGTCCTCGATGCCGGATCGCCGTTCCTTGAGTTCTCGACGATGGCCGCGAATGGGATGTACGAGAACGAGTCGCCGGGAGCTGGAATCGTGACCGGCATTGGCCGAGTCCATGGTCGAGAGTGCGTGGTCGTGTCGAACGATGCCACAGTCAAGGGCGGAACTTACTACCCGATGACAGTCAAGAAGCACCTGCGTGCTCAGGAAATCGCGCTGGAAAATGGGCTTCCCTGCATCTATCTAGTGGACTCGGGTGGGGCAAACCTGCCGAACCAAGCCGAGGTCTTTCCCGATCGCGATCACTTCGGGCGAATCTTTTACAACCAGGCGCAGTTAAGCTCCAAAGGTATTCCGCAGGTTGCGGCGGTTCTGGGTTCTTGTACCGCCGGCGGCGCCTATGTGCCGGCCATGTGCGACGAATCCATCATCGTCAAGGGCAACGGCACGATCTTCCTGGGTGGCCCTCCTTTGGTCAAGGCGGCAACTGGTGAGGAAGTCTCGGCCGAAGATTTGGGTGGTGGCGACGTCCATACTCGCCTTTCTGGTGTCGCGGATCACTTGGCCGACGACGAGCAGCATGCCTTGGATTTGGTTCGAAACATCGTAGAGAGCTTTGGGCATCCCCATCGGCGACCTTCGGACCAGGTGGAGCCTCAAGAGCCCGCGTACAGTTCGGAAGAACTCTATTCTCTGATTCCGAATCAGTCCAAAACGCCGATGAACATGCGCGAAGTCGTGGCTCGGTTGGTGGATGGCAGCAAACTGCATGAGTTCAAAGCTCGTTATGGGACGACGCTCATTTGCGGTTTCGCCCGAATCCACGGGCATCTTGTGGGCATCATCGCGAACGATGGGATTCTGTTTTCCGAGTCGGCATTGAAAGGTGCTCACTTCATCGAACTCTGCTGCCAACGCGAGATTCCTCTGGTGTTTCTACAAAACATCACCGGCTTTATGGTCGGCAAGAAGTACGAAAACGAGGGCATCGCCAAGAACGGCGCCAAGCTCGTGACCGCCGTCAGTACTGCGAATGTGCCGAAGTTCACCGTCATCGTTGGCGGCAGTTATGGCGCAGGCAACTACGGCATGTGTGGCCGGGCATACAGCCCCCGTCAACTCTGGATGTGGCCCAACGCTCGCATCAGTGTGATGGGTGGTGAGCAAGCGGCGAACGTGCTTCTTACGGTGAAAATGGACCAGCTCGCGAAGGAAGGCAAGACGATGTCAGCCGAAGAGCAGGCAGAGTTCAAGGCTCCGCATCTCGCGAAGTACGAGGAAGAAGGTTCGTGCTATTACTCGACCGCGCGGCTGTGGGATGACGGCGTCATCGACCCGATCGACACTCGGCGAGTGCTGGCTTTAGGCATCGAAGCATCGCTGAATGCGCCGATCCCTCCGGCCGGATTTAGCCTGTTTAGGATGTGAGCCGCTTAGCTATCGGGAAGGACGACGTGAAACGAGCCTGGAGGCAGCCCGGAATCGAGGGCCGATTGCACATTTGGAGCTAATGGCGCGATCCCTCTCAGAGTGATTTGCGGCCCGGCCAAGACAACTACTGAGATGGTTCGACCCGACATATTTTGCTGATGGCGCATTTGCTTATCTGCCGTTATGAGGACTGAATAACCAGCTTGTTCGGCTTCATTCAACAGCATTCCGTTTTGCAGGTTCTGCCACCCGAGGTCCTGGACGTGTTTTATCTCGCTGTCTCTTATACACATCTCCGAGCCCACGAGACCGAGGCTGATCTC
>CAMFIS010000198.1 GCA_945952345.1 uncultured Fimbriimonas sp. | reverse complement strand
CTTGCCGTTAGCGTGTTTTTCGCGGTACACGAATAGGAATATCAAATGGCAGGAATTCGAGTTAGAATCCGATTGCGTTCGTACGACCACCGGTCGATCGATCAGAGCGCTGAGAAAATTGTTGACACCGCCAAGCGAACTGGCGCACGAGTGAAGGGTCCGGTACCGCTTCCTACTCACCTCCGACGCTTCTGCGTCATCCGTGGCCCGCACATCGACAAGGAGTCGATGGAGCACTTCGAGCTGCGAACCCACAACCGACTGATCGATATTCACGAGCCGACCAACAAGACGATTGACGCGCTCATGCGACTCGATCTCCCAAGCGGCGTCGATATCGAAATCAAGATGTAGGCCCAGAAGGGCCGTCAACTTAACGAGCGAGCCTGTAGGCTTGCTCGTTTTGTTTTGCCTGAACCTGGAACGTTTATTTTCGAATCCATGTTCTGCTATATTTGAGTCTATGTCCAACGAGAAACCGGTCCGAATTACCGTCGGCGATGTGAAAGAAGTTGCCGAAGCCACGGCGGTGCAAGAGCCCGTAAAGGCCACCACCTCCCCGGTTTCGACCACAAGCCGACCCGTTATTACCGCGGAAGAAGGTGGCGGCAAGGGCCTGTTGATGTTAGCGGTGATCGCTGCAGTTGCCATGCTGATCTTTGCCGGATACTATGCAATGACTCACTCCGCCGTTGCCCCAAATGCGAGTAATAGCGGCCCGAACCTCTCTGCTCCGACGGCCCAACCGACGCCAGCAACCAACGCACCTGCTTCCGGGACTGCGAGTTCGAATAATGCACCCGCAAATACAGCGGCGGCAGCTTCGAACAATGCACCCGCCGAGGCGAGTAACTATGCTCCGGCCGCTGCAAACAATGCAGTGACCGGCGCTGCGAACCATTAATTTAGCGTCGATAGAAGGTCATCGAGATCGAGAGGCTCGGTGACCATTTCCAAATTGCCCTCGTTATCGAACGGCCACACTTCCTGAGGCTTGTCCCAATAAATTTCGATACCGTTCTGATCGGGATCTGCGAAGTAGATTGCCTCACTGACGCCGTGATCTGACGCCCCCTGGATTGGTATTCCCAAGTCGATCAAATTCTTGAGGGCAGCGGCAAGGTCGCGACGGGTCGGATATAGAATCGCGATGTGAAACAGTCCAGCCGCTCGCACCGGAGCGGGCGGCGCCCCAAGGCTTTGCCATGTATTGAGGCCAATGTGGTGGTGATACCCACCGGCCGAGAGGAACGCGGCCGACGTGCCGTAATACTGTGTGACTTCAAAACCCAATGCTTTCGAATAGAACTCGATGGATCGTTTGAGATCCGAAACTTTTAGGTGAACGTGTCCGATTTTGGTTTCGGCGGGGACTGTGTAATTGCTCATATGTAGGAATTTACGCCCTTCGTGCGTCGAAATGGTGTGCGCGAGGATACACATCTGTGAACTATCCGTGCGACAATACGTACTTGCAAGCCATGAAACTCGCCTCCACTTTTGCCTCAGCCCTGGTTGTTCTTTGTGTCGCTGTCTTACCTTTGCTGGGTTCGGCCCAGGGACAAGAGCCTCCGAAGAAGGAAATTAACTTCGACAAGGAGATCGTGCCAATCGTAAAAGCGAATTGCATAGCCTGCCACAACAAGGACAATGCCAAGCACAACGTCATGTTTCCCGACAAGATGACACTCGAGGATGCTAAGAAAAATGCTCGCCTTTGGCGCCGTTCGGGAAGGGAAGTGAAAGCGGGCCATATGCCACCAAAGGGCAATGGAACAATGAAGGATTCCGAGCGCAAGACATTCGTGACTTGGGTGAATGCGACCTTCCCCATGCCTGCCGCGCCGGCGACACCTCCGACGACGGGTGGCGGCGGCTCAACGACCGGCGGAAAGTAAGTCCGGCATCCGGGAGCCGAGAACCGCAAAACGGGTTCGCTTCAGGTTAAGTGGGTGGCACGTATCGATGCAATAGAGTCTTTGCGCTGAAAGGAGTCTAATCCCATCGATGCGTGTTCCGGATCATGGATCGAGGTGCCATGGATGAACCGAAGTAAGAGACTCCTGAGCCTCGATCCATGCCACCCGAAATAATTTGGGTCATATGTAGAGATCCGTGATTAGCCAATAAGCTGCTTTAGCAGACGCGGAACGTCGGACGTTCGATCGGCGACCAAGGCTTTGGCGGCGATAAGCGCGTCGACTTTCGACTGAGGCGTACCCGTCTTGCCGCTGATGATTGCACCGGCATGGCCCATTCGCTTGCCGGGAGGTGCGGTTCGACCCGAGATGAATCCAACGACCGGCTTGGTCATTTTCGCGCCGATGTACTCGGCTGCGGTCTCTTCGTCAGAGCCGCCGATCTCGCCAATAATGACCACCGACTTGGTCTTGGGGTCGTTTTGGAACATTTCCATCACTTCTACAAAGCGGGTCCCCGGTAACGGATCGCCGCCAATGCCAACACAGGTGGTTTGTCCCATTCCTGCGCGAGTCAATTCCCAAACGATTTCATATGTCAGTGTGCCCGAGCGGGAAACGACACCCACGTCGCCAGCAGCAAAAATGTGGCCCGGCATGATTCCCATCTTGCACTCGCCCGGCGTAATGATTCCGGCGCAGTTTCCGCCGAGGAGCCTAGTAACTCCATTTGAGCGCAGTCGATTCACGACCCGCGTCATGTCCGAAATCGGGATTCCTTCGGTGATGAGGGTGACGAAGGGAAGTCCTGCGTCTTCACACTCCAGCACGGAGTCCGCTGCAAATGCCGGGGGAACAAAGATGAGCGAAGCATTTGCCCCGGTTGCCTCGACTGCTTCCTTAACCGTGTCGAAAACGGGCTTGCCCAGGAACTCTTGACCGCCTTTTCCGGGAGTCACGCCACCCACGACGTTCGTTCCATATTGGATCATTTGCTCGGTGTGAAACGCTCCTTCGCGCCCGGTCATTCCGCAGACGATGACCTTGGTATTTTTGTCGACAAGGACTGACATGTGAAGATTCAATTCTACCGGAGATTTTGTTTGGAATTCGGAACGGAGATGGCAGAAGCTGTGTTATGATATTTATGGTTGCAAAGCCAAACGCCGAGTGCTGATCTGCTGAGGATTGGCATCGGGGGACCCAAACTTTGGGGTGAATGAATCGGCAACGATTCTAGGGAAGCTCTTGGCCCGAACCCGTCAGCTAACCCCGTAGGCGTGAGAGAGAGGAAATATGTGAGGAACTTTCGGGTTCCGACGCAGAAGCTTCGCCTTTGCGGCTTGAACCTAGCGGTCTGTACGCACGGTTGCGCTGCAGTAACCGATGACCGGAATGGTTCTAGCACCTCCTGTGGGGTCGCGGTTGCTTCGATCGTGACCCCATCTTATTTTTGCTTGAACCGGCTTAGGTTCGAAACCAATTCAAACATTCGGTGGTATGTTAATTCCATGAGTAAGGCAGCACCCGGCGTTCGTTTTGCAGAAGTCGATCGAGAAACTAGAGAAACGAACATTCATGTGGTGCTTGATTTGGATGGTGGCACCAAGCAAGACATTTCTACCGGCATTGGCTTTTTCGACCACATGCTTAATCTCATGGCCTTCCACGGTCAGTTCGATGTTGGCATCGAAGCCGAGGGCGATCTTCATGTGGATGACCACCACACTATCGAAGACGTTGGCATTTGCCTTGGCCGAGCATTTCGCGAAGCATTAGAGTCTTCGGGCCCTATCGAGCGCTATGCCTCAATCCACCTCCCGATGGAAGAAGCGTTGGTTTTGGTCGCGCTCGACATCAGCGGCCGATCCGGAATTTTCTTCGACGTCGAGTTCAAGCGCGAGCAGGTTGGTGGGATGGCAACGGAAAATGTGAAGGAATTCTTCCGCGCTTTTTCGGACAACGCTCGATTTACAATTCACGTAAAGAAAATCTCTGGCGACAACGACCACCATGTGATCGAAGCTATTTTCAAAGGACTCGGTCGCGTGTTGGAGCAGGCAACGCGAAAAGCTGAGCGCCGAAGCGGCGGCAGTACATCCACGAAGGGCAGAATCGGATAGGTCTTGCAACGCAAAGGGTTTAAACTAAGTAGGTATTCGAAATGTTTGACCATTTGCCACTTCCTATAGCTAGTCTGGGAGACGTAATGATCCCGGTACTTGCGATCGGGCTTCCACTCATGATCCCGATTGTGGCGATTATGGCTTGGCATCAGCAGCGAATGGCGATGCTTATTGGTGGTGAACGCCGTCAAAGTCAAGAAACGAACCATGAAATTGAATCTTTGCGGACCGAAGTGAAGCAGTTGAAGGATGTCGTGTCCACACTGGTCCTAAACATGGAGAGTCAGCGAGAATACCAACGCCCTACGGACGACATGTCAAACCGAGTGGCAGTGGAGGATTAACTATGAGACCCGAGCAGCTTGTTTTCTTTATTCCCATTCTCATTTTCTTGATCCCGATCATCGCGATCTTGACCTCACATCAACAGAAGATGGCGTCCATGATTCATGGTCGGCAAGTCGAGTCGACGGATAACAATCGAACGCAAGCCTTGGAGGACGAAGTACGGCGACTGCAAGCGACTGTGAATTCACTGACCTTGACCGTCGAATCCTTGCGTGACGACCTGAAGGTGACGCAAGAGCTTTCGAGCCGCGTGGCCGAGAAGGTATGAATCCTGGACTGCTTCCGGTCGCGGGCATGGACGGTGACACAATCGCTGCCATCACCGAACCGCTATGTATTTTTGCAATTCCGATCGTGGCGATATTGACTCGGCACCAACAAAAGATGGCATCGCTCATCCATGCTCAACCTCAACAGTCAAATTCCAATGAGGCTCAGGATCAAATGAGGCAGGATATCATGAGGCTCACGCAGGCGGTGTCGGCACTAACCCTTACTGTAGATAACCTCAAGGACCGAATTGAATACAACGATCGCGTCTCACAGCGGGTCCAGGCGAATGATTAATCTTGTTGAGGTCGCCGCTCTTTCGACACCAATTGACCAATTTTGTCGGGACTTTGGTCACTGGGGTTGCAAACCCGCGCTACAATAGTTGGGAGTTAGATGGCGCTGTTTGATTCAGATGTAGTTTGGGTCTTGGTTCCTCTTGCCGCATTGGCAGTTCCGGTCGTCAAAGTCCTCTCCCGGCATCAGACCCAAATGGCTCAAATCATTCACGGTCAAAACCAGGGGAATCCGAATAACCAGGAGACGTCCGAGATACGAGAAGAGGTACGACAACTGCGTGAGTTGATGCATCAGCAAACAATAGCGCTGGATAACTTGAGAGATGAGGTGAGAGCCTCGCAAAATGTGCAAACGCGAATAACGGAAAATTCTTAAGAGAATCTTGACAAATCAGGTTCAAGACGTTGCGCATTGTCGCGCCCAGGGGATAGACTGTATGTTCCTCGGATTACCCCTGGAGTTTTGATGAGAGTTATTCACGCGTCCTCCAAGCGAATTCACCGCCACATCGAAGTCCCAAACCTTATCGAATTACAGCTCAACTCATACCGCTGGTTTTTAGAAGAAGGTTTGCCGGAATTGTTTAGGACTTTCAGTCCCATTTACGACTTCACCCAAACCAACTTCATTGAGCTCGTCAGCTTTTCGCTGGGCGAGCCGAAGTACTCGATTCAGGAATGTCGCGACCGTGACATTACATTCGAAGCGCCAATCAAGGGTATTGTGCGATTCGGCGGTAAGGATCGGGAAGTGATCGAGTCCGAGGTCTACCTCGGCGATCTTCCGTTGATGACGGACAAGGGGACATTCATCATCAATGGCCGCGAACGAGTTATTGTTTCGCAGCTCAGCCGATCACCCGGTCTCTACTTTGAAGAAGGCGTTGACTCCTCCATGCAGGTGGTTGTCTCCGCTCGTGTAATTCCGAACGAAGGTCCGTGGCTTGAAGTGGAGTCTGATGCGAACTTCGTGGTTCGAACCCAAATTTCTCAGACGAAGAAGTTGCCGATCACGCAATTGGTCAAGGCGCTTTATTCGTTCTACATGGTCGATGACCAAGGCAACATGAAGACGGACGGCCGCGGCGCACGAAAGCGAAAGCTGGTGGATGCTCTTGGTAAGAAGACGGTCGAAAAGGTGATCGACACCGACACTGGCGAAGTGATCGTCGATGTTAACACGGTCATCACCAACGACGTGCTGTCCAAGCTCGATAAGGACCAGAAGGAGCTTCAGGCATTTACGGTCACTCCGCTTAGCACCAATGAAGAGATCCTTGCGGCGCTGTCGCGAGAGGTGACTTTGGAGAACCCAACCGCCGACGATTTGGTGGGTAAGCGAGTTATCGAGGACCTTCAGGACGGAAGTGAACTTATTATCGCAGCCGGTCAAAAGATCGAAACGGCTACCGCCAAGAAGATCGAAGCGATGGGCCTCAAGAGTATTCGGCTCACCTTTGCTTCGCCTTTGGTCGAGGCCACCTTGGACGCTGACTCGACGGCCAGCAGCCGTGAAGCGCTTCTAGATATTTACAAGCGTATGCGACCAGGCGAAGCTGCTAACGAAGATGCGGCCAAGCAGCTCGTTTATGGACTTTTCTTCGATGTCCGACGTTACGATTTAGGAAAAGTTGGCCGCCGCTTCTTGAACCAGAAGCTTGGTCTCGATATTCCGCTGAACGTTCGAAACCTCACTGCCGAAGATCTTGCGCACATGATGCTGGCCATGGAGCCTTACATCCGCCGAGAGTCAGAGCGTGACGATATCGATGACCTGAAGAACAAGCGAGTTCGGTCGGTTGGTGAGCTTTTGCAGAGTCAGCTCCGACTCGGTTTCGTGCGAATGGAAAAGGTTGCCCGAGAGCGAATGACTTCGACGGATCAGGAGAATCTCCTCCCGGGAATTATTCTTTCGGTCAAGCCAATCAGCGCTTCGATCAAGAGCTTCTTCAGCAGTAACCAGCTGT
>CAMFIS010000197.1 GCA_945952345.1 uncultured Fimbriimonas sp. | reverse complement strand
TGCGATGTCGATGATCATCTGGGCTGCGGGATATTTCCCACGTTACTCTGTCCCGCAAGGCACACCTAACGCCAAGGCCGCCGAAATGCAGTTAGAGCACTCGTACCTCGGCAGCGTCGGAAAAGTCATTGAACCGGCTTTCCGTCCGCTGGGCTTCGATTGGCGCATCTCCACCGCTATCCTCAGCGCATTTCCTGCGCGCGAAACCGTGGTTCCTTCCCTCGGCGTCCTTTTCTCCCTGGATAAAACGGAAGACGAAGACAAGCTCAAGAAGGACCTTAGCGCTCAGATGGATGCCGCGACCTGGCCCGATGGCAAGAAGCTCTTCACTCCCTGGGTCGCGGTTGGGCTCATGGTCTTCTTCGCGCTTTGCGCTCAATGTTTTTCGACCTTGGCGACGGTGAAAAGAGAAACCAACTCCGCCAAATGGTCGTGGTTTATGTTCGCGTATATGACCGCATTCGCCTACATTGGCGCGCTGATCGTGCACTTGATTGCAGTTGCGTGTGGTGCGGGTTAGCGCGCTCACAACTCAAGACTCAAAACTCACAACTAAGTCACGGCTCGATATGCGCTGCAATCTGGTCGATTTCGTCTTCCTCTTCGACCGGGATCTCCATGTGCCGCGGCATTGGACGTTCAATGACGTTCGCCGCCATCGCCTTTTCGGCCAGCTGCATTTCGATGTACCGCTCCTCCGCGCCAGGCGAGACCGGCCAAACCGTGTTCTCGGCCCAGTAGCTGTCGAGGAATTCGGCCCACACGCGATCGTAAATCTCGATCGTCTGATCGGCGAGAGACGACCATTGGAAGTCTTCCTTCAGGCGTTCCTTGGCCCGCTCTGCCATCTCGTGGCTCTTCTTCGCGTCTCCCAAAGCTGCCCGGATCGCCCACGCCAACGAGGAAGGATCGTTGGCAAAGCTCGTAAGGCCCGTTTTCTCGTGGAGAACGACTTCTTTCAATCCACCTGCATCCGATGAGACCACCGGAATTCCGGCCGCCATTCCTTCGAGCGCAACGATTCCAAATGGCTCGTAGAGCGAAGGGAAGACGGCAACATCCGCACATCGGTACAGCTCATGCAGAGCTCGATTCGCCTTGAATCCGGCGAAGACCACTCGATCGCCCAGGCCCGCCCAGTCGACGAACTTCTCGAACCTTTCTCGATGCCCGCCACCCACGATGAGGAACTTCGTCTTGGGCTGCTCGGCCAGCACCACATGCGCCGCGTTGAGCAAAACCTGAATGCCTTTTTCACGGACGAATCGCCCGACGTAGATGACGATTTTCTCATCCGGCTCGGCGTACTTCTTGCGCAGCTCTTGCCGCTCCGCCTCGTCCCAATCGAACTGGAACTTGGAAGCATTCACGCCGTTATAGACGACGTCGATCTTGTCAGCGGGGCAGTTGAACAAGCGAACCGCCTCGCCGCGCATAAACTCGGAGCAAACAATCAATCTCCAAGCCTCGTATGTGAGCCAAAACTCTTGCTCGGAGATGTAGCGGCTGGTATCGCTGAAGATACCTCCATGCCGTCCCCATTCGGTAGCGTGCAGCGTCGCCACGATGGGCAATTTGTACTCGTATTTGAGGGTCCTCGCTGCGTCGAGTGACAGCCAGTCGTGGGCGTGGAATACCGTCGGCTGGCCGCCCGGCCGCCAATCTTCAAGGAGCTTTCGAACCCGCCGCTCCGTCGCCTGGTTCAGGAGCTGAATCTCGTGGATGAAGTCATTTGGCTGCTGCGCCAGGTGCACTCGGTGAACGTTCACCCCACTTGGCTCAACCTGTTCATCGGGAGCCAGAGGCGTTGATTTGGTGATGACGTGAACGTCGATGCCTTTCTTGACAAGCTCTTGGCTGAGCTCGTACACATGGGGACTGATGCCTCCCACAATTCGAGGCGGGTATTCCCACGAGAGCATCATCACGCGCATGGCGATAGGTTACCAGCGGTTAGCGATGAGCTATTAGCGATTAGAGAAGTGCCGATGGAATTCTTTAACAGCTCTAAACGCAAAACGCTCAACGCTAAGAGCTTCAATCACTCCTCCCCGGGCTTCATCCCATAAATCAACCGAACCGTCATCGTCTCGCCATCCAGATCGATGTCCTTCACAAACTCTTCGATCAGCGGAATCCGGATCTCGCCCACAAGAACCACATCGTGCGCCGGATACTCCTCGATGTCATCGACAACACCAAGAGACTCGCCTTCCACCGTCACCACCTTGAGCCCAATCAGGTCCTCGATCAGGAATTCGCCTTCGTCCAATTCCGGCTCGCCTTCGGCTTCAAGAATCTTCCATTGCAGAGCCTCGGCCTGAGACATCGTCTCGATGCCAGACAGCTTGATGAGTGGGCGTCCTTTGTGGAACTGGGAAGCCTGAATCTTCACGGCCGCACCGTCCAAGTAAACAGTATTCCCCGGATCGAATCGCGACTCGAAGCTCGTCAACATCTCGACCTTCACCTGGCCACGGATGCCAAACGCGCCGACGATTCGGCCGATCGGGGTTCGCTTTACTTCACTCATCGATAAACACAAAAAACTGGACAGGTACCAAATACCTGCCCAGTTACAACCATGATCTTGGTCCTACTCAGTGACGATTTTGACGTAGGCCTTTTCTTTCGACTTCGAAGCGATAGCGCTGACGACTTGTCGAATCGCCGAGATAACTCGACCACTCTTACCGATCACCTTGCCAACATCTTCTTGTGCCACACGAACATTGAACGTACGCGTGTTGCCTTCCAGAACTTCATCGATCTCGACGCTATTGGGCTCCGCCACAATGCTCTTGACCAACTCTTCAACAAACGGTCCGTAGCTCATTATTCTTCAGCCGGGGTTTCTTCGGCGGGGGCCTCGGCGGCAGCTTCCTCAGCGGCGGCTTCAACCGGGGCAGCAGCCTCTTCAACTACCGGAGCGGCTTCTTCGACGACTGGCTCGGCAACGGCGACAGCTTCCTTCTTAGGAGTATCGACCGCGCTCTGCTTGCTGATGGCAGCCGTGGTTTTGTCCAAGAACTTGTACTTTCGCTTCTGGCTCGGTCGTTCCTCGAGGAATTTGCCGAGAATGCCTTCTTTATTCAGCAGCCAGGCGGCGGTTTCCGTCGGTTCGGCTCCGTTCCGGAGCCAATGAAGAGCTCGCTCTTCGTCAATTCGGATTTCTTTGGGCTGGGAAATCGGGTTATAGATGCCGATCTTCTCAACCGCGGCGCTATTGCGGCCGGCTTCACTCTTGGTGACAACGACGCGATAGAAGGGGCGTCCCTTGTTGCCAAGTCTTTGCAGTCGAATTTTAACCATGGTTTTGTTAAGTTAGCGTCTGCGCTTAAGTTTGTCGTATCGCGACTGCATCTTGGACATTTGCTTCATGCCACGTCTCATTTCGTACATCTGCTTGATCAGGTGATTGACTTCCTCAACCGATGTACCACTGCCAGTCGCGATCCGCTTTCGGCGCGAACCGTTTATTATATCTGGATTTCCACGCTCTTTGAAAGTCATGGAGAGGATGATTGCTTCAGTACGGTTAATTTGCTTGTCGTCGACCTTCTCCAAAGCTTCTTCCGGAATCATCGAAGACATGCCCGGAATGAGCTTCATGATGTTCTTCATGCTGCCCATTTTCTTCATCATTTTGAAGCTCTGCAGCATCATATTGAAGTCCATCGCCCCGTTGCCAAAGCTCTTCTCCATGGCTGCGGCGTCCTCGGCATCGAAGGCTTTCTCGACTTTTTCGATGAGACCGAGCACGTCGCCCATGCCGAGAATTCTTTGCGCCATTCGGTCGGGATGAAAAATGTCTAAAGCTTCGACTTGCTCGCCAATACCGGTGAATCGGACCGGAACACCCGTCGCCTGACGCACACTGAGCACGGCACCGCCGCGCGTATCGCCATCGAGTTTGGTGAAGATCGCACCCGTGACGTTCACCCGCTTATGGAACGCTTCGGCCACATTCACCGCTTCTTGACCCGTGGTGGCATCGAGAACCAGGAACGACTCGTGCGGGTTCACCGCCTTATAGATCTGCTCCAACTCGTCCATCAGAGCATCGTCGATCGTGGTTCGACCCGCCGTATCCACGATCAGCACGTCGTTCATCAGGTACTTGCATCGCTCGAGCGCTTCTTTGGCGATCCGAGGCGGCTTGGTGCCGTCCATTTTGGTGAATACTGCCGCGCCAACCTGCTCTCCCAGCACCTCGAGCTGCTTCACGGCGGCCGGACGCTGGATGTCGCATGCTGCCAGCATAGGCTTTTTGCCCTGGTCCAAGAACCACTTGGCCAGCTTTGCCGTGGTCGTCGTTTTTCCTGAACCCTGCAGGCCGCACATCAGGATGATCGTGGGCGGGGTCGATCCCCAATTCATCTTGGCGGTATCGCCGCCGAGCATCTCGACCAATTCGTCTTTCACGATCTTGATGATCGTTTGGTCGGCATTTAGACTCGAAAACAGCTCTTCGCCGATCGCTTGAGCCTTTACCCGGGAGATAAATTCCTTGGCCACCGCGAAATTTACGTCCGCCTCAAGAAGCGCCACGCGCACCTCGCGCAGCATCTCATTGACGTCGTCTTCGCTGAGGCGGCCCTTCCCTCGCATCTTGGCAAAAACGCCACTGAGCCGCCGGGTTAAATTGTCGAACATTTAACGTTCAGTGTACCGGCGGCGCAACGTATGAAAAATATGGAACGAAATATCTAAGTAATCGTTCAAAACAAACAATGATTATAAGTAAGGCTGGAGAGCAAATATCAATGAAGAAAAATGCATTCTGGGTAGCAGCGGTGGCGGCAGGAGTCGCGGCCGTGGCATTTACCTTTGTATCTGCGAAGAAGAAAGCGTCGGGCGGCGCTCTCGATTCGGTCCAAACTTGGATCACGTCCGCTGAGGATCACCTCAGCAAAATCAACCTGAAGCTTCACTCGAACGACTCGGTGGCATAGTGGCGGAGCATAGGCGTCTCGCCTGTGGAAAGTCTCTGCAAGCATTAGCTCGTGCGACGACTGGTTGCCTTGATGTGTCGCGAACCAGCTTGGAGTGCGTCAATTCATTGGCGCTTTCTCCGAGTCGAAATTCATCTCGACCGATTTGAATGCCGAGTAGGGAAGTGGCATCGCCAGCGCCAATATCCTTGAGAATCTCCATTTCAGCCCAAGCCGATGCCTCAACCACGAGCGTCGCGAGGCGTTGAGGCTCACCTTTAGGCAAGCCAAATGGGGGCTTAGTCGTCCCGCCTTAGTCAAGACCGCGGGCACGGAACAGAAACAAGTGTCGACCCAAATTCGTGCACGCCGATTAGCCAACGCTCCACCCCTGGGGGTGTCGGTGAGCCGATCCAGAACCAATCTGGTCAAGTAATGACTGGCGAACCGGTGGGGGTAGCAATCCCGCATATTCACATCATTCAGGTTAAAATGAACTGACGCGAGAGGGAAGTATGCGGTCCCCAATCAAGCTCCTGCCCTACCCCCTGCTCCTGATTTACCGGATTTGGTACTACAGTCCGGTCGTCACCCTGGCTGGCATGGCGGCATTGATGTGCATCCATCCCGACAAGATCTCGTTGATCTTCGCCGCTGTTGCCGCCCTCGCTAGCATCTTCATTTTCTTTTCGTTTCGAAAAGCGGAACGAAAACTCGACGAAATCCCGCTCACGACAAAACGATTCCTCGCCATGACCGGCGTCGCAGTCGCCGTCGTTGCACATTGGCTTGGCGCCCAGCCACTCGTCGAGCTAATCACTCATAGTCCGACGCGCGATCGATTTGGACTGATCGAAATCTTTCTGCCACTTTGGCCACGGATGTTCCGCACCGCGTTGTTGGCGAACAATCACCTCATCGCTCCCGAGGCGTCAACAGACTCCAACTCTCAACTTGGTTGCCTGGAGTGACGCAAGCAGAGAACCCCTTCAGTTGTCGAGGCGAATGCGTTGATCACTGATGACTTCGCCATAAAGGCTCACCTACACTGCCAAAGAAGAGATTCAGATCGAAACTCAATAGTTCCGATAATCTTTATTATGACTGTTTTTCGAGAACTAATTGTGGCACTGATACGCGGAGCTGGAAACGGAACACATAAGAATTGCAGCGAGCACACGAGAAGCTTATCAGTGAAAGATTGGTCGGCACTATACTTATGAGATGCTTCTCCCGCTCGCAGCAATCGCATTTGGTGCTGTAACTAGCGGACTGCCATCCTCAGCCGAACTCGCCCCCGAGTTCGCCAAACTCGAACTCCCCATCTGTGCGCAAAACGGTCCGTGGTGCTGGGCATTCACCACTGTCGGCGTCGTCGAATTTGAAGCCTCCCGAAAAGCCGACCACAAAGTTCAGCTTTCTCCCGGCTACCTCGCCTGGGCGGCGGCGCAAACCGACCCTCAAGGCTCGGGCGGATCGAACTTTGGACGCGCCAATCGCGGCATCGACGCCTTCGGAACCGTCACCCTTGAGCAAGGCGGAGTTCCTAAAGGCAGCCGAATCCCGGCTCCCACCGAAGAAATCCAGCGCACGGGCCGAGACGTGGGTGAACTTGAGTTTCACTGGATCAGGTTCTGGAATCGCGAGGAGATGCCGAAAACCCAACTCGACGCGATCAAGCAAGACATCGCCGACGGACATCCGGTCGCCGTCGGAATGCAGTGGCCCAACGCCGAATCGTTCCAAACCGGCACCACCATCCTCAATGTCCCCGACAAGGATAAAGTCTTCGACGGACATTGCGTCATCCTCACCGGTTACAAGGACGATCCACACCTGCCCGGCGGCGGCGCCTTCCATTTCCGCAACTCCTGGGGTGCCAATTGGGCCGACCACGGCTACGCCTGGATGCCCTACGCCCTCCTCAATTTCTGCATCAACGACTCGTTTTCGGTTAGAATCGGACCGAAAGGTTCCCCTTTGACGCCTGCTACTCAGACCTTTTTCGCCGAGGATCTCCGCGTCACCACGACCAACCAAACCCAATTCCGGATGCAAAACATGCGGCGATTCGGCAACGCGTGGGGCGAACATCGCCAAATCGCCTTCCAAGGATCGAAGGTTGGCGATGGCTTCACCGTGAAGTGCAAC
>CAMFIS010000196.1 GCA_945952345.1 uncultured Fimbriimonas sp. | reverse complement strand
GAATATAGAAGCGAACGAACGTCGAGGGGGCATATCCCAACTCGTTCGTGGGGGCCATAAGATCGACATAATTCTCGGCCATCTTGACCCATTCAAGCGCAGGCAGTCGAACCGAATTGTGCTGCCCGGCCCCAATAACGCCGAATGTCGACGTCGTGTAGAGGCTGGCATCCCCGTCTCGACTGGCAAAAACTGAGGCAGTAATTCCACCCATCGGCAATTCCATCATGATCCAAAGCACATGTGGAAATTCTTCGGACGGTGCGAGGTTCCACTCCTGGGCGTTCAATGCCAACATCTTGTTGCGTAGCATCTGACTGCCCGTCGGTTCGCTATTCTTCTTCCCAAATAGCTTGTTGAGTAACCCCACGAGCCAACCATACCCGCCTCGGTACAATTCCAACCGGATGTCAAAGCCGATTCCTCTTGCCTACACCTTCGGAAACCATATGCATTGGGTGGATATGGAGTGGCTGTGGGGTTACGATGTGCTTCCCGGCTCGACCGAGGACATGCTGAAGTACTGCCGCGATCTCGGCGTCAAAGGCAATGTCAACTTCGACGGCATCGGCTACGAGAAGATGGCCGCGGAATCGCCCGAGCATCTGGCAATGCTCCGACAAGCGATCAAGGAAGGCATCGTCGAGGTCGTGGGAGCAAGCTACGGCCAGCCTTATGGACTATTCCACGGTGGGGAATCCAACGTGCGCCAACGCGTCTATGGCGTCAGAACCGCAATGCGCACCCTCGGCACTCGACCAAGAACGTTCTGGGAAGAGGAGTTTGATTTCTATCCGCAACTCCCCCAGATGCTCGCCGGTTGTGGCTTCACCGGGGCATCGCTGTACTTCCAATGGACGTGGCACACTCCCGAAATCCCCATGGAGCAAGAGCCGGTGGTGGCGTGGGAAGGCATTGACGGAACTCGAATTCCGACCGCGACACGAAACCGGATGAACCTCCACCAGTGGCCCGAGGACTTTCGTATTCTCCTCGACGATCTCGCCGCAAATCCGCCCAGCGAGAGCGAGATTCCGCCCCTCGTCTTGCAATGGCTCGAGCTCATGCCGACCCAAGACTGGATGTGCCGTTCCGAACTAATGGCGCCAATGCTGCGCGAACTCCAACAAGACCCGCGATTCGAAATCCTTGCCACCACCCTTGGCGAATACCTGGCGAAATATGACGGTAAAGACCTTCCAGTAAGAAGCTACAAACTCGACGATGTCTGGCACGGTATGACCCTGGGCAAGAACGGGGACAATCATCCTAAGCGGTCGCTCGAGCTGGAAGACCGAATCCTCGCGGCGGAAACCGCAATGGCGATCCTTGGCTTGTTTGGTCGCCCCTACGATCCATGGGATGTCTATCCCTCTTGGGAGATCGAAGAGGCATGGCGCAACCTTCTCGCCGCCCAACATCACGATAATCACGAATGCGAAGGACTCTGCGGCCACGTCGCAGACTCTCAGTTCGAGATGATCGACTCCCTCATGTCCTTCGAGCGAACCACTGAGAAGCTCGCTCGAAGAGTAGGCATCAAAGAGGGTGAATACTTCACGTTCAACCGATATGGATGGCCGAGATCGGTTCCATACAATCTTCCTTCAATGGGATATTCATTGCAATGCGCCGCCAGCGAAGCGACATGGGAAGTCGATGACGGAATAGCTAAGTACGAGCACGAAGGGTTACGTATTGTCTTTGACTGCAGCACGCTCACGTTTCAGGAGATCACGACGTCGGCAGCATCCATGTCGGACCTTTGTCTAAACCTGTCCTACCGACAGGGAGGCGAAGTGATTTCGATCTTAGCAAAAGATGGATTGATCAATTCCCCGGATGATTGTTTAGAACTGGAGTTTGGCAACGAAGAGTTTGTGCGAATGCACCTAGAACCCAATCCTTCGGAAGGTAGCGTTTTCGTTTACCTGTCCGTAGTTGCTCGAGATGAATCCAACCGCCCGGATCCCGGCTATGCTGGCGCTGTTCGCCTGGGTTTAGACCTTCCTGGTAATTACGAACTCGTGGCCGATAGCCCGTATGCTGTCCATCCAGTAAGTGACGGCTCTAGCGGTAAACGCAAATACCCTGAAGGCGACTGGATGACCAGTCCTCAGTGGTTCGAGTCAATTGAGAGAGCGTTTACTTCACAAAGCTTTGTCGATTTCCGGAGTCAGGAAGGACCGTGCTTGCTCGTTTCTCACTCGGCTGCCCAACAATGGTTTCTCACCGACAACGGAGTCGAGAACGTGGTTCTCGCAATGGATCCGTGGGATGAAAAACGGCAGCGGGCAGATTCTTATGTGGGATACCGAATTCACCCCCACAATGGAATCTCGAACGCTGAATGTGTTCGAAGGTCAGCCGCAACCCTACCTTATGCCATGTGGCACGGTACCGACGACGAGTTCCCGAGCTCAAATCCACCTCTCCCCCGCGACTTCTCCGCCGTCACCGTCCACTCCGAGAACGTCCTCGCCACCGCTTTCTATCGCGAGCAAGCCTCACATGCTAGCCGCGACCTGTCCAACTATGCGGCCAAAGACATCTCCCACCCCTACATCCTTCGCCTCGTGGAATACAACGGCGAAGATGGCGAAGTCGAGATCACCGTCCCCGGTCCGATCGCAAAAGCCTTCAAGACAAACCTGCTCGGCGAACTCATCGAAGAACTCGATCCTGCTCCGGACGAAGATGGCATCCTCACCTCCGAGGCCGACAAACTCGCACCTTTCGGCATTAAAGCTGCGCGAATCAAAATACATATGCGCGCCCATGAGATTGCGACGATCTACCTCGACATCGTGCCCGGGCGCAAACAATTCCGTGACCTCGACGCCAAGCGTGAAGTCTGGGCGACTGTTCATAGAGACCAAAGTAATCCGTAAAAGTACTGGGAATCTGTTACCGTTTCGTTACGGTGGGCCATCGGACTGGCTACGTACATTTCTAGGGTTTATACTAGGTTTTTGGAGTCGTTCAAATGAAGAAACTCTTAATTACATTCTCTTTGGCAGGGCTAGTGCCCTTTGCCTTGGGGCAAACAATCGATCCTTACTACGCGGGCAATTACAGCTATACCGACCTGGGCAGCATTACCGGCGTTCTTCCCAACTACGGCGGGTTAACGCTGCTTGCTGGCGACAGTAATACATTGCTCATCGGAGGACAGGCAAACTCAGCTGGCGGCGCACTTTACTCTGTCGGAGTTACGCGCGACAGCAATGGCCATATCAATGGCTTCTCGGGCGGTGCCTCGGTCTGGGGCTCCGCGCCTTATAACGACGGTGGACTGACTTATGGACCCGGCGGAGATTTGTTCGCATCTCAATGGCCCGTGAATGCTCTCGGAATTTACAAACCGGGAAGTACTTCACCCGACAAGACCATCGACCTCAATGCCCTTGGAGTTGCAGGTTCACATAGTGCAATCTACTTTGGGCCCGCTGGAAGAACGTTTGCAGGCAGGATGAAGCTTTCCAGTTGGTCAGGCGGACAATTTTACGATGCGACTTATGCTCCCGACGGGCTAGGTACGTTCGACATAACGAGTGTTACTCAGACCGCAACCCTTGGAGGGGGACCGGAAGGCTTTGTATACGTTCCGCTTGGGTCGGCTCTCTTCGGCAGCTCAATGCTAGTGTCGGAATATTCTGCTGGAACCGTAAGCACCTATGATGTCGATGTGAACGGCGATCCGATCGTCTCAAGTAGAAAAGTCTTCATGAACGGTCTTTCCGGAGCAGAGGGCGCGTTCATTGATCCTCAGACCGGTGACTTCCTCTTCTCGACCTTTGGTGGCGGAAGCCGCGTGATTGTCGTCCAAGGATTTGCTCCAGTTCCCGAGCCAGCTAGCATGGCAGCTCTTGGC
Organism: uncultured Fimbriimonas sp.; assembly: GCA_945952345.1. Taxonomy (GTDB): domain Bacteria; phylum Armatimonadota; class Fimbriimonadia; order Fimbriimonadales; family Fimbriimonadaceae; genus Fimbriimonas. The sequence continues at coordinate 3,241 of CAMFIS010000196.1, read as the reverse complement.
ATTGGAATTTTCACTCTTCTTCGACGACGGAAGAAGTAGTGACAATCGGGCATCGCGAACCACGCGGTGCCCGATATGGACTACCGATACCTACCCACTTCCACCGACACGGCCCCTTCCAACCCCGACGGCGCCGGAACACCCTTCATGATGTTGTGCTCATCCGGAACCGGGAATCGGTTTCCATATACCGCCCGCAGCGGACCGAGGTCGGGCTTCGGCAAGCCGATGAAACGGTTAACTGGCAGATTCGCAACGCGAATATCGATTCGGTTCTTGCCGGGCTTCACCGCCGCCGTGATGTCGAATTCGAACGGATTCGTGATCCGAGTCCCGCAATCCTTTCCGTTCACGATTACTCGCACCGGTCCAAGGGCACCTCTCAACGGAAGAACAAAAGACTTCCCGGCAGGTGATGAGATCTCGAACGACCCCGAATAAACCCCGATTCCCGAGAAGTATTTTGCGTCGTCGAACTTCGTCCAATCCACCGGAGTCTCAATCGCTTGCATCCTTGGCGCATCGGGGCCCTCAAACGCTAATGTCCAGCCACGACAAAATAACGATCCCTCGGACTTAAACACACTGGGAGGCTGGCTACTCGACTTCCCATTTCGACACACGTAGAACACAGACTCGCGAGGAGCCAGATTGATCCTCACCTCCCGATTGGCAACCTTAGAAACCTTCCCGCTCATCGCGTCCCAAGCTTCGATATTCGAAAACTTCGTCATGAGATCGGCGGGAAACGAAACCGCATCGGGTCCGACATTGGCAAAGAAATAGATGTCGACATGCTGACTGCGCCGATGCTGAAATCCGACCGTCGTCGGAACTCGGAAGTACCGAACCGAAGCCAGCACCCGCTCGCGAACCATCCGCGCGGCCTCCGCATCGTCCCGAGCGAATCCCGCCCAGCCCCGACCGAACTGGTGATACGAGTGACCGGGCGGCGAGGCACCAAACACCGATGCAACCAAGGATCGCAACTCCTCAGTTCCCGGCCCACTTCCGGGCACGATGTCCGGCAGCCGTTGAGAGGCAATCACGGTCCCGCCACTCGAAACAAAATCCCGAAGTCGCTGCATCGAGCCCAAGTCCATCGCGGTCAAGTGCGGCAAAACCACAGCTTTGTACCGCGCCGAACCGATGCTCAACTCGCCGGACCCCACGCGTGCAACTCGGTTCATCGACCAGAAGTCCACGCCGTCGTAATCCAGTCCATTGGAGATTAAGCCATGCACCAGATCCGACTGATGCTTAAGGCCGTTCGCCAAGCCAAACTCACTCGTCGCCTTGCCCGTCACGAGTCGATCCCGAACGTAGAAGTCCAGCGTCATCCCTTCGACTGGCCCCTCACGGAAGCTGTCCTCCACGGGAAGATAAACCGCGACATCCCTGACCGGCTCGCCTTGCCGAAGCATCCATTGGCACCGATTCACATAGTTCACCAGTGTCGGGAACATCGGCCATTGCGGGTTACCTGGACTCATGAACGGTCCGTAGTACGGCGTCCAACCTGGCGATCCCGCCGACCTGGGCGAGTACGGATAGTCCACACCGGTTAGGTCGTTCGCGCCAGAAAGCAGCGTCATATCCGTGCACAGCTTCAGATCGCTCAAAGAATCGATCAGGCGATTCGGCAAACCCGTCCACGTCCAGGCTTCCGAGGAAATGACCCGCCGTCCCGCCTGATGCGCCGCCGACGCAACATACTTTTGCACCGAGAATCCTTTCCACTCGTAATGCTCTCCCACCGGAGTCTGGATGTACCGGCTCGAAGTCATCGGGTTCGGCGGTGTGCCATAGGGTTCCATCTCTAGGTTGATTCCCCGCTTTCCACACCATGCGCCCAGTGGTTTGGTGAATCGCTCCTCGGTTAGCTCGGCCAAAGTCCGCCAAAAGTCGAACCGAACGCCCTTGCCTGACTCGGATTTGAGGTCGAAAAATTCGGGCAAATGAGGCACCAAATCGTATCCGCGGCGTCGCGAAAACTCCGTGGGTAAATCGCGCGCCCAGTTCGATCCATACACTTCTAGGCTGTCGCAACCGACTTCTTTCACAATCCCGTCGCTAGCCTTCACCATCGGCTCGATGACTTGTTTAAGATACCGATCCAAGGCCGCAGAGTCGTAGTGATCAAGAACGAGCCCTTCGGCTCCGAACGCCGGTCGCTTCACTTGCATATTGGTTGGGCCGACCAGATACTTTTTGTCTCCGACCTGGGAGATCATCATCTCGCCCGGACCCAGCTTTTCGCTCTTCGTCTCATAGACTTTCTTTGCCGAGTCTTCCCGAGTGATCCTTGAGCCGCCAAACGGCCAACCCGTGCTGCCATTTACGCCAAACCGAAGTCCCCGTTTCTGCGCGGCGTGGGCCGCGTAACGAAAAGAGTCCAGAAACTCCGGCGAGCCAAACTTGAGGTTCTTGATCCCTTTGGCCGGATTATCCAGCTCAATCGGATACATGAGGTACACCATGACTCCGCCCACGCCGGTCTTCTTCAACTCGTCCAGTTCATAGTCGATCTCGCTGGGCGTCCATGCCGGACCAAACACGCGCCAATACATCCGCATCCGGTCCTGATTCGGCACGTTTTGGAATCCCGCCAACAATGGGTCGGCGAGGGCAAGCGTTAAGGCGACGAGAGGGCCCATTGCCCCATCGTACACGATCAACCGTTGGTGATGGCGACGATCTTTTCCAGCGCGGAACGGACTTCGCTGGGCGTCACATCCAGATTCCGACTCGAGATAGTAACTTCAACCTTCTGCTTTTGCGGATCGTTGGTCGGACCCAGCCATCGAAACAGGAGCAAACCGGATTCCTCCGCGACTTGGTACATCGCATTCTCGAGTGCATCCTTTTCTCCCCGAACATGCCAATGCATCATGTTGGTCGGCGGATTCGGCGGGACGACTTCGACCTCTGATAGCCCAACGAGTACAGCCGCAATCGCCTGACAATGCGAGACATATTCTCCCATCCGAGGCAGATTCTTTTCCATTCCAATCTTCGCCGCAATCGCGCTCGGCGCCGACGTTTGCAAGTTGCCTCCGTGCCGCCGAAGCCAGATGCGGGCTTCCGAGCAAAAGTCGCTCGGACCAAAGAGCATCGCGCCCGGCAACCCGCCCAGGATCTTGTAGAACGAGACGTAAACCGAATCGAAAAGCCCGGCGATCTCGGCATACTCGCGTCCGTAGAACGGCTTGCATTCCCACAGCCTCGCTCCGTCTAGATG
>CAMFIS010000195.1 GCA_945952345.1 uncultured Fimbriimonas sp. | reverse complement strand
TGGAAGAAGGTGCCTCAACCAAGTTACTCGAAAGAAACAAGGTCAACATAAAAGGTTGGGAGTTGCTGGCGTTCACCACCACAGCTCTTTCCACTTTGAGCCCTGCAGAGCGAGTTTGCGAATCTTAATCGGAAGTTCTCTTCTCGCCTGTCGGCGGGGTCGCTTCGCTCCTCGGACTTTATCGGTTTCTGATTCTATCCAGGGGTCTCCACTCGTGCCTCGTTGCGACGCCCTGGCTACTATATACGATCCTCCGGATCGGGTCCGCCATTGCCCCGACCTGTTTTGCTTGGAGATGGGGTTAAGGCTTGCTGTATCCCCCAGGAATGTACACTGATGCCTTGATTCCCGATTCCTGGCTGGAAGCATTGTCGCTGTCGGTATCCCTCACTCCGAAGCAGTTGGAGAAGCGATTTGGGGCCGAGGCGTCGCGGTGGGCGCTGCTGCAGATCGAGCTCCGCAAGAAGGCGCGGGCGAAGTTTGCCGATGCGGAGTCGATGTTGTTTGATCGGGAGGCGCTGGAGCAAGCCACGCATGAGGAGGTGGCTCGGTACCACGCTTCTCGATTTCCGGAGGGTACGTCGGTGGTGGATATCACGACAGGTATTGGGAGCGATCTTCGGGCATTTGAGTCGGCGATCGGGTTTGAGTTGGATCCTCTTCGGGCGGCATGCGCTCGGCACAACACGGGCAAAGAGGTTCGGGTTTCGAATGGGTTGGAATATGTGCAATCGAATCCGGTCGAGTACATTTGGGCCGATCCGGATCGGCGAGACGGCTTGGGTCGACGCCTTGCCGATCCTTCGCAGTTCGCTCCGAACCCGTTGGACATCCCTCGCGATCGGTCGTTAACGGGGATCAAGTTGTCGCCGTTGCTTCAGGATGAGTTTTTGGAATCGGTGGGTGAGCGCATCGAGTTTGTGTCTTACAAAGGCGAATGCCGCGAGGCGATCGGTTGGTCGGGAAAGCTAATCGACTCATCTCCCTCGCTTGTTGAAGGAGTCGGATTACCCCTCAAGAGTGAGGGGTCGCTGAGGAACGAAGCGGGGGAGCTTGAACGAAGCAAGGGAGCTATTCCATGGACAAGTGGAACATTTGCCGTACGCGTCGAAACCGGCTCATCTCTGGCCCGATCCGAGGTTTACGATGTCGAGTCCGAACCCGGGGAATACATTTACGACGCAGACCCGGCGGTGGTGCGCGCGCACGCATTAGGACATTTCGACATGCCCCAGCTTGGCGACTCGCCCGGGTATTTGACCGGGCCTTTCGTGGAGTCGGAATGGTTGACGCCGTACGAGGTTCTCGCTTCGGGATCGTTCGATGTGAAGCGCATCAAGGAAGCCTTGCGGGCGCAGGGATTGCGGGTGTTCGAGGTGAAGCAGCGGGGAGCAGGCGTCGATCCGGCTACGGTGATGAAGCAAGTGAAGGCGGACGGCGAGCCGGTGAGTTTGATCTGCTGGCGGATCGACAAGAGCGTTCGGTTTGCGCTGGCGAGACGAGTCTCGACCCCCTCACCCTAAATCCCTCTCCCCAAAGGGGCGAGGGACTTTGTGGTTACACCTTCGCGGTTGAGAACCGCATTCGCAGCAGGCTCCGAATCTGGATGAGAGTGAAACCAATGAGGATAGAGCCCATGACCCAGGCCGCGGCGGTGGCGTAGCCGAACTTAAGATACATAAACGCGTTCTGCCAGATCTCGAGGCCGATGGTGCGGGTGGAATTCAGCGGTCCACCCTGGGTGAGAACGAAGATGTTTTCCATCGCCTTGAACCCGGCGATGAACACGCCGAGGAGGTTGACGAGGATGAGCGGTTTGAGGCCAGGAAGGGTTATATAGCGAATCTTCTGTACCCAATTCGCGCCATCGAGGTCGGCGGCTTCGTAGCGGTCTTCGGAGATGTTTTTGAGGGCGGCGAGGTAAAGGATGGACCCGGGTCCGGCGCCGGCCCAGACTCCGGGAAGGACGACGGCGAAGATCGCTAGGGAAGGATCGCCTAGCCAGTCGTGCGCGAGGGGCCACGGCGCGTGTCCAACGAGTTTGAAGAGAGGATTGAAGACGTGCTCGATGACGGGAGCGGTGACGGTGTTGAGGAGTCCAGCCGGGCTCTTGTCGTAGAACTGCCGCCATACGAAGGCGATCACGATCGACGAGGTCATCGCGGGGAGGTAGAAGATGGTGCGGAAGAGGACCTTAAATCGCGGAATCTCGTTAAGGGCGAGCGCAAGGAGGATCGGCATGAAGAAGCCGACGAGGATGGTGAGGGCTACGTACACCACGCTGTTCCAGAGGCTTTGGTAGAAGAGCGGCTGGGTGAAGACGCCGATGAAATTATCGAGCCCGACCCACCGCGCGCCGCGCTGGATGCCGTAGTCTTGGAAGGCAATGACAAGGCCGCGGAGGAGCGGATAGTAGCTCCAGATGGCGATGGATGCGACGGCGGGAGTGAGGCAAAACGCCATGAATCGGCGCATCCGCCGTCGGTCGGTTCCGGCGGGAATTCGTTCCAAAAACTCCGTTGCATTTTTGCGTGCTCGGCGCAAAAAGTATATGACTAAAGCCGCAGTACTTATACAGAAGATGATTAACACGCCAACTGCGAATCCACGTCGCTTGGCCATGATTTCGGGCGGAGTGTAGCCAAGGAGCTTGTCGTTCATCTCCGCTTCGGCGGCCTTCAAGATTTGCTCGGCAGGCTCTTTGGGATTGAGGCGGGCGCGGTCGAGGGCGTTGTCGAGAACGCTATACACCTGCTGACAGTTCTTGCCGTACGGCTCCGGGTGGCCGGTCTGGAACAGCTCGTCGTTGGCTTGCACGTACGCGGGGTCGACCTGGGAGAGGAGGTCGGTGTAGCCAAACTTCTTGAGCCAGCTTGGATTCACGAGGTTTCCGAGTCCGAGTTCGATGCACTTGTCGGTGTTGACTTTGGCGGCGGCATCGCCCGAGAAGAACTTGATGAACTTCCAGCAGGCCTTGAGTTTGGCGGGATCGGTGACGCGCGAACTGATGGCCCACATGCCGGCGTTGACTTCGTTGCTGAACCCGGCCGGACCCGCGGGGACGCGAGCGATGCCGATGACCGACGGAGGAAGGTCGCTTTGCTGGAGCAAGACGTCGTTGGTGTAATTGAGCCACATCGCGGTTTTGCCGCGCCGAATGTCGTCGGTGAGGTCTCGCGAAATGGTTCCGGGCGGATTGGCTCCGGACATCAGTTGGCGGAAGAAGTCGACGGCTTTGCCCGCTTCGGGGGTGTGGATGGCGGACTTCCAATTCCCGTCTTTGTCCTGTTGGACCGACTCGCCGCCGGCGGCGTACAAGAAGTTCGACCACTGGTAGCCGGGCGGGCTGGAGAGGGCGAAGCCGTAGCGACCTTGTTTCGAATCGGCGAGCTTTTTGGCATCGGCGAGGAGTTCGTCCCAGTTCTTGGGCGGCTTGTCGGGATCGAGTCCAACTTCGCGAAAGAGGTCGCGGCGGTAGTAGAGGGCGGTCGCGACCTGGAAAAATGGCACTGCGTACACCTTGCCGTCGTAGCTGGTGAGGACCTTTTTGACGGTGGGGTTGCACCGCTCCATGACGCTGGGGTCTTGGGCGATGAGGTCGTCGAGGGGGCGGCAAAAGCCCTGCTCGAGGAAGGTGTAGTACTGGCGGAAGTTGACGTAAAAGATGTCGGGCGAGGAGTCACCGGCCATCGACATGAGGAACATCGAATCGTCGAGGTTGCTTCCGTTGAAGCTGAGCCCACCGGCGTTGACGACTCGGACGCCAGGATTTTGGCGGTGGAATTCTTCGAAAACGCTGCGGCGAACCTGGGCTGTGGTGGAGGGGGATTCTTTGGGCGGGATTCCGTAGCTGCTTCCGGCGAGCATTCGTATGACGATGTCGTCGGCGGTGGCCAGGGTAGTAAGGGCGAGGGCGAGAGTAAGAACGACTAGCTTTCCAGGGCTGCCACCAATCCCCCGGTTCGCTCGTGCCTCTCTCACCGACCCCTTCACCAAGGGGTCGTGGGTGGAGGCGAGGAGTCTGATTACCGCCGGAGTTTTGCCCACATCTGATTAAAACACATTTTTGAGGGCGGGGTTGTGAGTAGAAGGTAGAAGGGAGAAGAGGGCGGTCGTGGAAATAGATTGCGAAGATTGATGTCTAGGATTGCCGACTATCGTTGGGGTCGCTTGCCAGTACGGGTGAGAGAGATCAGTGCAAGTTACCGCTCCTCGGACTTTTGGCGATTATGTCTTTCTACCCAGGCCTTCGTGTACTTCTCGCATAGACTCGAATTACACTGAGACCTAGGCTAAATAACAGCCGCACCTTCGGCGCTGGTTGTTCGAAGTACATGATGAGTCGGCGAGCGTGACAGGCTTCCTTTCTGGAAGGCGAAAGGTCAAAGATCAAAGGTCACAGGTCAAAGGCGGAAGGCGTCAACGCAGAGGTCGTTGACAGTGGCACTTCATGTTATGAAACCTTGGGGGAAAACAAAAGCGAACAAACCCTGCTTCACAGCATCAAATCGAACCACGATGAGGAAAACTAGAACAATTGCTAGGAAATTACTTGACAAATAACTAGACAAAAGAGTTATAAATACTAGACAGCCGTCTATACGATAGGGTGATTAACGAGATATTGAGATGAGAAAAGTAGGTAACGATGTAGACAAGGCACTGGCAGATGCCGGCGGGAGCGAGAAGTCCCGGGCTCTGCAAATGGCTCTCAGCCAGGTCGAAAAGAACTTCGGAAAGGGCTCCGTAATGCAGATGGGAACCGATCAGCGAGACATGATCGAGGCAATCCCAACCGGTTCTTTGAGTTTGGATATGGCACTGGGCATCGGTGGCATTCCCAAGGGCCGAATCATTGAGATTTACGGACCGGAGTCGGGTGGTAAGACGACACTAGCTCTGCACTGCGTGGCCGAAGCCCAGAAGGCGGGCGAGATCTGCCTATATGTGGACGCCGAGCACGCGCTGGACGTCGAGTACGCCCGAACGTTGGGTGTAGACGTCGACAATCTTTACATCTCGCAGCCGAGCAGTGGTGAAGAAGCGCTTGAGATTGCGGACACGATCGTCAAATCCGGTGCGGTTGGCTTGGTCGTCATCGACTCGGTCGCAGCATTGGTGCCGAAAGCCGAAATCGAGGGTGAGATGGGCGATTCGTTCGTCGGCCTCCAGGCTCGAATGATGTCCCAAGCTTTGCGAAAGCTGGGTGGCACGCTGAACAAATCGAAGACGGCTTGTATCTTCATCAACCAGATTCGTGAGAAGATCGGCGTGATGTATGGCAACCCGGAGACGACTCCTGGTGGACGCGCGCTCAAGTTCTGGGCGTCGGTCCGGTTGGAAGTTCGAAAGGGCGATGCGATCAAGACGGGCACGGACCAGATCGGCGCGCGAACGAAGGTGAAAGTGGTCAAGAACAAGGTGGCTCCGCCGTTCAAGACGGCCGAGTTTGACATGATCTTCGGCAAGGGAATTAGCAAATCGGGAGATGTGCTGGATATCGGCACCGCCCGGGGCTACATTTCCCGAAGCGGCACGTATTTCAACTACGGCGAGACTCGATTGGGACAGGGCCGAGACAACGCTCGAAACTTCCTCGACGAGAATCCGGCAATCTTCAAGGAGATCGACGACAAGATTCGCGATGCCTTCAAGGCGGAACGGGCCAACCTGCCAGCCCAGGCGGTTGTCGAAGAAGAAGAACCCGATTTCGATGAGCTCTGAGGTTCATTCGGCGCTGCTTGCGGCCCTGAAGTTGCTGCGCCGGCAAGACCTGACGATTGCGGAAGTCGCGACCCGGCTCGAAGGAAAGTTCGAGCCGGACGTGATTCAGAACGCGGTGGAGTTTCTGGAGAAGCACCGAATCCTCGACGACGTCCGCTTGGCGCGGATGGCAGTGGAGCGGAACGAAGGCCGCCGCGCGGTTGGCGACTTGGCGCTGCGCTCGAAGCTGGAGGCGCGGGGAGTTCCTTCGAACGTGATCGATTCTTTGTTTGAAGATGTGGACGTCGACGAATTGGGGCGAGCGCTGGTGCTAGTGGACGCCAAGTTTTCTGGCTCGCGCAACCCAGGTCGGGTGGCGCGTTTTTTGTTTGGGCGGGGATTTAGCGAGGACACCATCGAGGCGGTTCTTGAGCGGATTCCGGCGGCGGTTGAGGAGTAAGATTTCCTTGTCCTCTCAGGTTGATTTCTGAATTCCGCGAGCGATATCGCCACTTGCAAGGTTCGACTCATCCGGTTCGAAGGTTCGCTGCCCTCACCGTCTCACCGGCTTCTCTATCCAGAGAAGCATCCTATTTGTCTGCACACATGCTGATTCCAGCGGCGGTTGAGGAGTAGTTTTCCCTTTTTTTGGATGGCTTTCGTAACTCCCCCGGTTCGTTCCTCACCGACCCCTCTGAATCAAAGGGGTAGCTTGTCTGGTGGGTGGCATCAAGAAGGGTATCCCGGCGGCGGTTGAAGGAAAGGGGTTATGGGGCGAGGGCTTCCAGCCCTCCTTCTGGAGGGGACTTAGCCTGGCGTGAGTAAAAGCAGTCATTGCTTGGTGCAACTTAAGTCTGTGCCCGGCCGTACTGCGAAGAAATCATGCTTGCGCTCCTCGAAATGTTGCTCAATGCCCTCTCGGTTATAGACTTGATCTGCACTCTTGGCGAGTGGTTATGCAAGGCGATTGTGGCGATCAAAGGTTGAGTACTAGCTGACGAACCCCCCCTCGACTCTCATAGATGTCTAGCTCAGTTCGAGCGGGTAGCTCTCGGTAGACTTTCCTACCCCCTCCGCTTCGCCTACGGCCTGCTCAGCGACTCCCCCAAGGGCGTAGCGTGGTTAGTCGGCTTGACCAAAGGTTCTCTAGAATCCTTCACGCCCATCCTTCCGATTCGCCAATTAAGAACGGCATAGGATTGAGCGACTCCATCAATTTTTTATTGTCCGCTTAGCTTTAGTATTTGCCGGCTATCGCCGGGGTCGCTCTTTTCATGAATACGAGAGATCGTTGCCAGACACCGCTCCTCGGTCTTTACGCGGGCAAGATGCCCACGCCCCGTAGCGATAGGTTGCCCACCTTTATGTTCAAGCTAGGTATTTCCGGTGGCCGGTCCACCCCCTCCGCTTCACCTATGGCCCGTTCAGCGACTCCCCCAGGGGCGTAGCGTGGTTAGTCTGCTTAACCAAAAGGTCTCGACAGTCCCTCACCCCCATCCCAACCCTTCCCCCTCCCAAAGAGTGTTCGACGACAGGACATGGTTTACACAATGAGACAAGACATGGTTAACACTTTG
>CAMFIS010000194.1 GCA_945952345.1 uncultured Fimbriimonas sp. | reverse complement strand
CACCGGTGCGGGGGCGGAATTCTTCGTGGCCAGCTTCTTCGCGGGAATTGTCACGGGTCGATTTAGGGCGGCATAGGAGACAGCGCCAACAACCGATGCTCCGACCAAGCCCATGAGGGCGATGCTGAGTTTCGACTTAACGACTTTCATGTGCGTCCTTCTTAATCAAGAAGGTCAAAACCTCTCCGATTGGTTCCCCTTCTTTGACACCTTCATGACATTTATAACACGACTTGACCTTGGGAATAATGGTTTTTACAGATACCCAGGTCGGTTTTCCGGTTACGGACACATTCTTTGCGGTAGTGTCCGCCTTGGATTTGAAGCACTGCTCAACGAGTTGGCGCCGAATAGAGTTAAGATCGGTCGCTACGGCTAGCAGGTTCTTCTTCTTCTCTTCGCTATCACCCGGGAATCGGGATCTTGAGTAAAAGAGCCCACCCTGAACTGGGTCTTGCCAATCCATTTTGTCGTACAGGCGCATGATGCACTTGCTTCCGAACTTCCCGGTCGGAGCTCCGTTTGACGGTATGTCCGTCCTTTTATTCGAACCGGTCGCGTGTACTCGGACTGCGTTTGTAGTTCCAGCGACGAAAACATAGATGCAATATTTTTCGGAAAGGTCCCTCAACTTTGCATAGCTATCGATTTGCGAGGCGTACATATTGTGAATCGACGGCACCCGAGACGATCCAAATCGACCGTCTGTGGGTTGCTCCATGAGGTAGCCGCGCACCTTGTTGCCATAGTTGTCGATTATCGATTTTTCAGCCGACGTCGGGCCAGACGCCTGCACCACCAAGAAGAAAGTAAGTAATTGAACCATGATTCTACGGTGAGTTCTTAACAAGGACGGCCATGACGTAACCGATTGGTTCGCCTTGCTTGATGTTGGTGTGGCACGAGTAGCACGACTTATCGCTAGCGACCACAGATTTGGCCATGATCCATGAAGGCTTCGCGCCGACCTGGATCGAGTCGGAATATTCGCTCAGACCCTCTTGCAGGCACTTGTCTTGGGTCGCCATGATTTTTGTCATCATGTCCTTTCGAAACTCGTTGTAATTTCGGCCATTTGCAACACGCTGCTGGGCCGTTTGCGAGGTCGTTTGAGTCGCAGGTTGGTTCCAATGCACCATCGTTGCCCGGTACTTCGGAATGTCGCTTTGCTTGACCTGGCCATTTTTGATGGCTTCGTCGTATCGATGAAGCCATTCGTCCGGCATCTTTCCGACCACATAAGAAGCGACCGTGTAGTTCTCGTTCACCAATTTGGAGACGGCATCGAATCCAGGAATCGTGCTGTGAGCTACGCCATGCAAAGTTGGCACTCGGCTGGCACCGAACCGGCCATCGCGCGGCGGGACCAGCATAAAACTGCGAACGGATGTGAGATAGGTATCGACCTCGCTGTCGTGAGCGAAGGACACTTTCTTAATCGTCTTGTCTTTGTCGGTTTTCGGATCGTCGAACTTAACAATTGGTGCGCTGGTCGCTAGTGCGACGGCGACGACGCTTCCAGCGACGCCCAAAGTGACGAGCACGGTCGACATAGTAGAGCCTCTATTCATTTTTTCCCCACGAATAAAGCTGAAACGTTTAGGGAGTTGCGGTAGTTTCGTTAGATTTTTTCTTCGAGACTTTCAACAAGATCGCGAGTACTACGATCGCCGCCGACATATCGAGAATCACGTCGCTATACGAACCCATTCGGTTCGGCATCATGCTTTGGCGGTATTCGTCGCAGATCGAGATACAGAGCGGGAATGCGATGGCAAATCCGATCGCTCGCTTGCGGTCGATGTTAGCCCGGAAGAAGTAGGTCGCGAAGAACCACATAAGCGTTCCATAGAATGTCACGTGGATGAACTTCCGAATCCAAATCACGAGGCGGATGACATCGTTTTCGCCCCAACGTAAGAAGTCAAACCATCCTCGCATGTGGTCTGCGCCGCCGCTTTGACCGCTGAAGAACGCCACGGTCCAGGTCATGAGGATGGCGAAGACGAGCTTGCCCTCTTCCTTCTTGAGGCTGCCGGTGGAGAGAAGGAAAGCGGTGCCGAGTCCGGTCACGACGAGTTCGGTCATGAGTGCGAAGGAACTCACATCTCGCCCCTCGCGCCGTTCGCTGATCATCCACATCATGGCGAGTGGCGCGAGCCAAAACATGAGCCATGCTCCAGGATTTGCTTTGCCTCTCAGATAAGGGTTGAGGAGGAAGATGACGGCAAGGCCGGAAATCTCCCCGACGACGGGTAGGACATAGCGCGACTGATTGTCGGGAAAAAGAATGAGGGCAAGGATGACAATCAGGGGAGACAGATAGGTTGCCACTTGCCGCATAGGTACCATTGTTATTATGCCGGTACCCGATGCAGCCACCTTCGCCCGAATGATCGATTCTGCCCAAAAGGGCAACTATGCCCTCGCTTCGATCAACGTGACGTCGAGTACCACCCTCAATGCTGCTCTTGCTGCCTTTGCCGAAACCAAGACCGACGGCATCATTCAGTTCAGCACCGGAGGGTCGGAGTTCGCCAGCGGTCCGATCAAGAGCATGTCGGAAGGGGCGATCGCCCTTGCCGAGTACACCCACCGAGTCGCGAAGGATTTGCCTTGCTACGTGGCCATCACAACCGACCACTGCGTTCCCGAAAAGGTCGATAAGTTCGTGAAGCCGCTTATCGCAGAGAGCAAGCGGCGCGTGGACGCCGGTCTGGCTCCGCTGTTCAATGGCCACATGTTCGACGGTTCGGAATTGAATCTGAAGGAGAACATGAAGATCGCCCAAGAGCTCTTGACCGCGATGGCTCCGCTGGGGATCATTCTCGAAGTCGAATCCGGCGTCGTAGGTGGAGAAGAGGACGGCATCGACAACACGGGCGTGGGACACGAAAAGCTCTACACGACTCCCGAAGACATGCTCTATGTTTACGAGCAGCTCAATGGGATCGGACGATTTACGCTTGCCGCAACGTTTGGTAACGTGCATGGCGTGTACAAACCGGGCAACGTTAAGCTCGATCCACTCATCTTGAAGAACGGCAATGAGGCGATGAAGGCCAAGTACGGCAAGATCATGGACCTCGTCTTCCACGGTGGAAGTGGCAGCCTTCTCTCCGAGATTCACGACGCGGTGGACTATGGCGTGATCAAGATGAATGTGGACACCGACTGCCAATACCACTATTCGAGACCCGTCGTCGACCACGTGATGAAGAACTACGACGGCATGCTTCGCATCGATGGCGAGATGGGCGACAAGAAGACTTACGATCCTCGCAGCTATATGAAGAAGGGTGAGGCCGGCATGAAGGCTCGCGTCATTCAAGCCGCGACCGAACTCAAGAGTATCGGTATTTCATTAGTAAATAGCTAAGGTTCGGGGCAGAGTGGTAACCTATCGGGGATTCTTATGATCATCAACGAGGTCATTGGCACAAAGGTCGTCGTTCACATTCAGAACGGCACTCAGGTGGTTCTTCATCGCGGCGTTTTGGAACAGGCTGACGCCCACTTCATTCGCTTGAAGAAGGACACGGAAACCATCTATTTCACGATGACCGCCATCGTTGCCATTCACCCGGTGTAACTCATGCCACGCGTCGCCTGCGTCCAGATGGACGTGAAGTACGCCGACCGGGAAGGGAACACCCAGCGGATTATCGACTCGATCCATGCCTTGCGAGCTCAAGGTGTGGATATTGCGGTGTTTCCCGAATGCAGCATCGGTGGATATTGTGTAGCGGAACGTGCGGCGTGCCAAAACATTGCGATCGATCGGTCATCGCCGCTGCTGGGCCAGATTCAAAGCGCTGCGGACGAGACGGACATGATCGTGATTCTTGGCTTTGCCGAGTCGGCAGGCGATGAGTATCGCAACACGGCCGCGATCCTAACTCCCCACGAGGAGGCAAGGTTCTACGTCAAGACGCATTTGCCCGAACTCGGATACGACCATTTCGTTCAGCCAGGGGACGAGCTACCGGTCTTCGAAACTAAATTTGGCAAGATCGGCGTGCTCATTTGTTTCGATGTCCGATTCCCGGAAGCGGCAAGAATTCTTGCTCTCGAGGGTGCTCTTGCAATTTTCTTACCTACGAATTGGCCCAAGGGTGCCGATATAAGTAGTGATGTTCTAGCGTTAGCTCGAGCCGCGGAAAACAAAGTCTACGTCGCCACCTGCAATCGAGTAGGGACCGAAAACGGATTCGAATTCATCGGCAAAAGCAAGATCATCGATCCGATGGGAAGGGTGCTTCAAGGCGCCGGAAATGAGGAAGCAGTACTCTTGGCCGACATGGATTTTACAGTCAGTCAGGACAAACGTAATGTGACTATTCCGGGCAAGCACGAGACCACCGTATTCGAAAGTCGTAGGCCCGAACTTTATGCTCATTTATTGAGTCATACTGTTCAAATTGCGGGCAAAAACGCAGTAAAGTAGACCATCACTTTGGGCGTAAAAAAATGAAAATAGGCGGAAAGACGATTGTTGCCATCGCGTGGGTAGGGATTCTCGCGATTATCATTGGCTGCGGAGGCGGCGGATCCGGAACTGGTTCGACCAGTACGGCGACGACCTCGTCCACGGCAACCACTAGTACGACGAGTACGTCCGCTACAACGTCGACTTCGGCTACGACGTCGACGACTTCAACCACGTCGACGACATCCACGACTTCAACAACGTCGACTACGTCTACCACGTCGACAACCAGCACGACTTCAACAACCAGCACGACGAGTACAACTGGTGGATCGCTTCCTTCCAATGTGATCCTTTACACGGTTAGCGACGGTACCAACGTTTTCCTTAAGCAGATCAATCCGGACGGAACCGGCAGCAACAATATTGCTACCTACCCGGCCGCAACGATCGCCGCCGTGTCGCCGAACCCGACCAAGACCAACGAGTATGCTTTCGCAAGCATCGACACTACGGCCTTCCCGCCCACAGCCAAGCTTTACAAAGGCAACGTTGCCCTCAATCCGGCGACGAGCACGCTGCTGACTTCGACGGTTTACCAGGTCATCGACGATATTCAGTTCTCGCCCGACGGGAACTTCATCCTCTTCAAGGCTGACACCGGAACTGGATTCAAACTTTATCGCATCCCCGTTGGTGGAGGCTCGGCAATTCCGCTCTCCGACGTGTTCGAAATGTCGGTTAACCCGGTGGTTGGAACGCACTTGGTTGCGGTCTCGCAAGCCGTTGGGGCGCTTTCCGAAATCTTTACCATCGACTACACCAATGCTGCGTCGACCCAGATCACGACGACCGGCGTGAATGTTTTCAATCCGACATGGACCCGAGACGGAGGCACCATCCTCTTCGCGGCCGATGACGGCGCGGGTGGCAATTGGAACCTCTTCACGGTTCCTTCGACTGGCGGTACGGCGACCCAGGTCCCGAACCCAGGCAACTACTTCATGGCATTCGGATTCTTCAATGAGGCCAAGAGCAAGATCGGAACCATCATGTTTGACGGCTCTGGAACTCTTGCGCTCGAAGTCCAGGACAGCGATGGCCAGAACCTGACTCAGTTGGTCTCGGATAACTCACTAGGTGTGACATGCTACTGGACGGACAGCAATGGCCGTGCAGTCCGTGTAAACCTGCCGCACTTCCAATTTGGCAAGCGCAAGTTCGGCCACCGATAAGGTCGGGCGAACAACAACGAAGGTCTCGAAGCGAAAGCTTCGGGACCTTTTTGCATGTCACAATCTAAAGCTTGTGATTAGGATCGTCGGAGCTGGATTTGCGGGTGTTGAAGCAGCATGGGCGTGCGTGTCTCGGGGCGTTGGCGTGAGTCTGTACGAGATGCGCCCGACCAAATCGAGTCCGGCTCACACCACGGATTACTTTGCCGAACTGGTCTGTTCGAATTCGCTGAAGTCGAAGTTGCCAACAAGTCCGGCCGGGCAGCTTAAGTCCGAGATGGCGGCGCTTGGATCTCTCATTCTCCGATTAGCGGAAGAGCATGCCGTGCCTGGCGGCGAAGCGCTGTGCGTGGACCGGAACGCGTTCGGTTCGGCGGTTACGGCGACTCTGACCGATCATCCGCTGGTCGACGTGAAGAGGGAAGAGGTCACTCCGGCGATGGTTGAAGCGTGGCTTGCGGCAGGAGACAAAGTGATTCTTGCTTCCGGACCGCTCACCTCGCCAGCCTTGTCCGATTGGCTGGCGAAGCGAACGGGCCGCGACCATTTGTACTTTTACGATGCGGTCTCGCCGACCGTCGATGCCTCGACCCTAGATATGAGCATCGTCTTCGCGGAGAGCCGGTACGGCAAGGGCGAAGGGAATGACTACCTCAACTGTCCGTTCAACAAGGAGAATTACGAAGCGTTCGTTGAAGCGTTGGTTTCGGCGGAGCGGGCCCCGTTTCATGCTTTCGAAGCCGGTGGTGTTCGGGGTGAGGTGACACTCGACGAGGACTATAAGCTGCCCGGCGAAGAGAAGCTGCTGGAACAGATCAAGTACTTCGCCGGTTGTACGCCGATTGAGGCGATTGCCGAAAAGGGCGCCCGCTCTTTGGCGTTTGGGAACTTCAAACCGATGGGCTTGACCAATCCGGCAACCGGTCGGCGTCCCTGGGCTGCGCTGCAGCTGCGACCGGAGAATCGGGAGAAGACGCTGTACTCATTGGTGGCTTGCCAAACGCGGCTGAAGTTCGGCGAGCAAAAGCGCATCTTCCGTATGGTGCCTGGGTTGGAAAACGCCGAGTTTGTCCGATATGGAGTGATTCACCGCAACACCTATATCGAGGCCCCTCGGGTCCTGAGTCCTTGGCTGGAGATGCGCGAGACGCCGGGACTGTTTATTGCGGGTCAGCTCACCGGAGTGGAAGGGTATGTCGAATCGGCGGCGATGGGAATCCTGGCTGGGCTCTCGTGCCTGGCCTCTCTGCAGAATCAGGAGTTACCTCTGCCGCCCCGCGAGACGGCCTACGGAGCGCTTTTGGCCCACCTTCAGGACGATACACCACGGGAGTTTGCTCCGATGAATATCAACTGGGGAATCTTGCCAGACCCCGAACCGGTGCCGAGAGATAAGTCGGTGAAGCGGGCGATGAAGATTGCGGCGGCGCAAGCAGGATTGGCGGAGTGGGTTAGCGCACACCCCTTCTCCCTGGGGGAGAAGGGGCAGGGGTAGATGGGAACATGTACGGAGAACATGCTGTGCAAGCAAAGATCTCCGGATTCGAACCCCTCCATCCCTAACCCTTCCTCCCCGAGGAGGAAGGGAATTACTTACCGCCCCAGCGGAAACTCGGCGAGGACCTCGTAAGAGCCTGTCTCTTATACACATCTCCGAGCCCACGAGACCGAGGCTGATCTC
>CAMFIS010000193.1 GCA_945952345.1 uncultured Fimbriimonas sp. | reverse complement strand
TGCTTCTGCACCGGACCGAAGTCCGACGCTTCTGCGGTTTGCCCTATCTGTGGATTCAGCCGAAGCTGAATCTAAAGGCAGTGTCTCTATTTTTGTTTCGAACCGAAGTTCTCCACCGGAGACATTAATACTATACGACATCTGAAATCGAAAAACAACAAAAGTATCGAGTTGTTATCCACACTTTAAGGTGGATATGTGGATAACAATGCCGCCTGACTAAAACAATAATGGGACTCTATCTTGCTGCCCGAAAGCAACGTCGATAGAATCCCAAGATATTTGCCCTTGTGGGTGATCGACCGAAGTCAACCACCTCAAAGACTCATACCTTCTACGAAGGTATACAAGCTCCAGAAGTCTTTGGGCCGAAGCCTCCGATCTTCCTGGCTTACTGTCCGTATTTGTTTGGAGCCGAAACTCCTCGCTGGACAAATTTATTATAGGAGGAAGTTGTCCGAATACAGCGAAGAATAAGTCGAAGTTATCCACAGGATTTGGTGGATAAGTGATTTTTGGATTGACCCAGGAAGTCGAACTGAACGTTGCGCACGCAGAACACGAACGGCTCGGCGTCTCCCACAAGGTCCTGAATCGCCTGGGAGCGAATGTTCCCTTGCAGGGTTTTCACCTCGTCGAGATTGATTCCCAGTTCGATACTTTGGCGGGTCAGCTTTTCAGACCATGGTTGATAGGAGAATGCCCGGTTTTGAGGGATCAGGTATTCGATCGCTTCGCCTGCGGTCCAAAAGGCGGTTCCCCATTCGCCAGGCAAGCGTCGGCGCTCATCCTCCTGGAAGGTCGCGTGTAAGTTGGGGCTCGATGAGTTCCCCCGGTCGATGTTAACTTTCCAGGCTCCTTTGCCATCGCAATGAATGTCAGAAGATTCCGGAACATGCATCGGCATGCCCTCGGCAAAGATCCGGGCAATAAGTGATGAGACGGGGTTCGAAACCGTATTGGCGAGAAACGCCACTCCCAGTGAGTCGACAAGCTTTGGTTTGTCCGGATCGTATACGTAGATCCGCCAATTTGACTGGACTGGACTAGGCAGCAGTTTGCGTAGAGGTCCGAGGAACTTTGGCCCAAAATGGCCGTGGCGAAAGATGAGAATCGAAAGAATGCTTTGGTCGCTCATCATTCCCACATGCTGGAGCCTCGTACCTTTGGGTACGAGGTCATCCAGGTCGCGCCATTCAAGGAGGTAATTGATGTACAGAACGTCGACGATATCGCTGCGTAAGGGTGGACTTCCGATCATTTCGCCAAAGCTCTTGAGTAGCCAGCAGTTACCGACAAAGTCTAAACCTCGGCCGATGAGCCCGGAGTAAGGAGTTTTATAGATCGCCTGGCGACCCCACTCCGTGGTTGGTCGAGACCGACGAAGGACAAGCTCTGCGGCTACCAGAAGCCAAATCATCAGTAAGCAAAAGCCAATCGCATTCATCGTCGAGACGATGAGAGCGGGGAAGGTTGGGACGACGAGAGGGAAGATGTCGGCCGAGAACAGCAGTCCCCAAGTCACGATGGAGAGCGCAGTCAGGAACCGGTTCCAGCACTTCGCTTTGGCCAAAGCAATGGACCAAAAAACAGCTGCGACGCAGTAGAGCGCTGCCGCCCAATATCCGACCAAGGCAAATGTTGAGTCTCGGAATTTGACGTAGGGCTCAATCAATCCCCGTTGAGCGAGTTCAACACCGGTGGTCATCCACGCGAGTTCGTTTGGCTGCTCGACGGCGATCGCCCCGATTGTAAATAGGAGGACAGCTAGCGCTATGGGTCGAGAAATCCACTTCGTGCGGAGGAGTGCAATGGCGAAGACCAGGTCGGATAAGGCCGTGAGTTGCCAGGGAAACCACCCTAGCCGCCAAAGCCAAGGATGCGCCGCTACGTATTCCATCTGAGTGTGAATATTCCCACTGCTCGGCATGCCGGGTAAGAGCAAGGTGACCATCGCGATCATGGCTACCGCGTGGCAAACGATGGTGAACAGAAACGCACGTTCCAACGGACGGTTCGATTCGTTCATCCATTGCATTCTACTTTCAGATTTTCTTGAAAGTTACAGACGAAGAGTTCCGAAAGTAAAAAGGGATCCCTCCAGCTTGCCCGAAGGCAACGTTGCGGAATCCCTTGTAAATTGCCCTTGAACGTATATCGGTCCAACCGTTATACCAAAGGCGTTGCTCGATCTCCAAAGACCAAGCTTTGTCTCTGTTCTTGCTTTCAAACAAAAGCTCTCTACGAGAGACAATTATAGAGACGCCAACTTCGATTGTGCAGTACGGCGTCTAGGGAAAAAGGCCGAGGGAAGCGAAGGAAGGGCTAGACCCTTGGGAGAGAAGAGTCTTGAAAGCTCAAATACTTCTTCCTCTTCTTTGCGCTGGCCTGGCCGCTTCCCTCGCTTCTTACGTCAATCCTTATAAGGATCGAACGTGTCGCCGCCCGCCATCGCAACGCCGAGAGGTTTGAGCGTATGGATGACCTTCACCGTCTCGGAGTGGTGCTCCAAAACCCGGTGCAGGCGCTTGTACACATGCGGAGCTTCGTCCACGTCGGCGCCGCGGAGGCTCACTCCCATCCGCTTCACCCACTTGTGCATGTCTTCCTTCGAGACGGCGCCCGGCTGACTCTTCTTCCCCTTTGCGTGGGATCGAGACATCACCCTTCCGGCTCCGTGAACCGTCGAGTAGAGAGACTGCCGACTCGTTTCCGAATCGACGCCTTCCAGGATCACGCTGTTGTCGCCCATCGAACCACCAACGAATCCTCGCTGGCCCGGGAAGGCTGGCGTCGCGCCTTTTCGCACGACCCAATATTCCTGCCCGTCATGGGTTTCCTTCCAGGCGAAGTTGTGGTGGTTGTGGATCTCCTCAACAATCTTCCCGCCCAGAATCTTGGCAACCTTGGCGCACACCCAGTCGCGGCCGGCGTAAGCGTATTCTCCGCCGATTCGCATCGCTTCCAGGTAGTCCTGTCCCTCATATTTCTCAGTGCTTAACCAGGTGATTCCTTCGTTAATCTGGCCCTGAGCCTTTGCGATCTCCATGTAAGACTCGGCAATGCCGTGCCCCAAACCGCGTGAACCAAAGTGCACGCCGATCCAGATTCGGCCCTCCTCGTCTTCAAAGATATCAACATAGTGGTTCCCGCTTCCGACGGTTCCAAGCTGGGCTCGGGCTTTGTCCTTGCGGGACTTCAGTACCGGCATCTTCCAGGCTTCGTCGTCAAAGAGTTCGTGATCCACGTCTTCGTTATTTGCGCGTCCTACGCCAAATGAGATCTTCTTTTGAATCTCGTCCATGATCGGATTGATCTTGGCTTTGACCTTTTTCGCGTCTACATCCAGTCGGACGGCTTTATTGCCACAGGCAATGTCGTAGCCGATACCACTGGGTGAGATTCGGTGTCTGTAGGCCACCACGCCCCCGATGGGGACGCCATAGCCGACGTGATGGTCTGCCATCAGCGCCAACCGCTCCGCACCCGTGGCTCGAGCGTTGTCGAGTTGCTTCAAGGCCTCCGGAAAAACCGGATCCCCAAAGCACGGAATGTTCTCAATGAGCTTCATTGGCAAGGATAAGTAGACGCTCTTGGGGCGGGGATTGTTCGATGGAAGCGTCAAGAAGCGCAAGGAAGTGTAGGAAGCGAAAGAAGAGAGGGAAGCATTTTTGTGAGTCCTCAAACCTGTTTGAGCTATAGACCTGCGAAGCTTCCGACCGCCGAAGCGCTTGCGCGTAGGAGGTTGCTTCGCTGTCCAAATCGATTTACACCGAATTTACAACTAAGAATTCATATCTAGTTCGGGGTACAAATCATCAGTTTTTCAGAGGTGACACGGATACGCGGCGAATTCAGATTCGTCTCTGAATGGAGTCAAACGCAGCTTATCCGTGTAAGAAAGACACTGATAAACTTCGCTCCCGCCCACGCATGATATGGCCGGACTGGCGTTCCTCGCTACGTGTATCAGTCCCACTTCTGGATTGCACTATGAACCTAGATCTCCATTGAATAGTTCTGAAAACGAACTAACGGAAAATCGTTCAAATGGCGATCATTGGTGTTACAATGGCCCCAGTGACCAAAAGGAGACGAGTCTTTTCTCTTACTGGAGCCTTGCTGATTTTCACGACGTGGATGATCGGTCGTCCCGTCGTGTATTTCTTGCTTGGTGACTGGTCACGGTTTTCGTGGTCGTCGACATTGTTCATCTCTACCCTCATGGGAATTACCATGGGGTTCTATTACGGTATCGCAGGTCGCATTTCCAAGAAAAAGAGTTCTCTGAATTCTTGAGAATCGAACTCATCTACGCCTCTTCAAGCTTAGGCTGCCTCGTCCTCGGTGGGGACAAGGACTTCTTCTCGCCTAAGCGTGCCCAACGTGCAGGTTCCGGGTTATGAACGAAAATGGTTGCCTGAAGATCGTGGAAATCTAGACGGCGATTCCACCTGATCCTTAGTCGCGATCGAGTTTCGCTTGACGAACTTGCGATTCCATTTCCGCCGATGACCAGAGGGTGTACAAAGCAAATACTGCACTAAGCGTGATCATTGCGAGCACGACAAAGAAGCCGGTGGCGAGCGATTGATCCAGCATCGCCTGCTGGGCGTAAGCTCGCGGTGCGGGCTTGAGTACGCAGTAGTTGTACATCGCGATCAGCGTCGACCATGCACCAGCGATCGAGATAGCTAGTGGCAACTCGACCTGAAGTTCACGAACGTTGCGGGTGGAGAGAGCGAAGTTGAGGCTGGCGAGGACGGGGAATGCGATGACGGGCAGATAGATCTTCGCATTCCAGAGCATCCACGTCAGGGCAATGATGGCAAGCGCATCAATGGCTGCGAACCGAACGATCCGCTCTCGCTGGAAGTACCACAGCGTTTCCAGCCGCTCTCGATGAGAGTACTGATTCGAATCCATGCCAATCGCCACCATCTTAAGTAACCGACGTCGCGGGCGAACAAATACACTCGGGTTAGGCTTTCCGGCCTATTCGAGCTCGAAGGCTTTCTTGGCGAGGTGCAGCTTGACCATTCGAAGGAAGGAAAATAGGGCAAAGAGGATCAGCAGATCGAAGAGGAAGTACTCCAGTCCAAGCCCAACGGACGGGATGGAGGGAATGAGGTGAAATCGCCACTCACACAGTGAGATGATCGGATAGTTCTCGAGAACGCCGAACGTGAGCAAGAATCCCTTGAGCACGTCGGTCCCGACCCATTCTTCAAAAGGGAAGAACTTGGGGCCGATGTTGAAAGCCAGAATTCTGGTGAGGAGGAGGCTGGCCGCGCAGAGAAGCGTTCCTTTCCAGCCTTGATCCACCCACCACAGCCACGCCTTCCGGTTCTTGGTAAGGATGAGTGCGAGGGGGTACGGGAACAGGATGATGAGGACATACAGTGCCTGCATCACATAGCCCATGGTTGGCGGGGCATCTTGTTCCGGCATTCCACCCATTATAGTGGTTCTAGCCGAGATTCGAAACGCTGTGCGCGGTCCAAGGGAAGTGACCGAGCAGGCTGCGCATGGTCTCGTCGTTCGCGCTCGATTCGTTGTGCAAGTGCGGGAAGGGAATGATGGGCATCTCTTCCCGGAAGCTTTTTTCGAGCAGGAATGCTTCGACTGCGTCGAGGTTCCCGTACATGTAAATCCAGTCGTGCTCGTCGCAGATGATGGTGCCTTTGCCACCATCGGAATGAATCCAGAGGTGGTGGCGGGCGTCGCTCTCGAGAAAGGGGCGGTAACGCTCGAAGAGGTCTTTAATCTGTCCGGTGGTTACCCCGTCGATCTCGTACTTCTTCGGCTCAAATCCATCGGGTGGAGTAACGAGGAGATAGACGAGCCGATACGGCTGCGGCAGAAACTGCAGGAGTTCGGCGACGAGTTCGGTGGTGCTTCCGGCGGAAGCGATGAGGATTCGGTTGACGCCCGAGATCGATTGCTTCTGAAAGCAATCGTGGTAGGTGACGGGAATCCAACCCTTCTCGGGATCCCAGGCACCGAGTTTAGATGTGAAGTCCTCGGGGAGCACGCTGTTTATAGGATACAGGAAATAGGATTCAGGGATCAGGCTTCAGCGAAGGATCAAGGATCAAGGATCAAGTAAGTTGCCGCCCTCGCTGTGTTCTGTGCCCTGAGCACCAAATCACACTCAGAGCCCCTCAGCCGCGCATTCGGCGGCATCAAACTCCCCATAACCAAAGGAGCTCAGGCTTTATTCAGGACCAAAAAGACGCCCATCCAGTCGCCCGAAGCGGTGTTGATATTCGGAACCAGTTCCTTTAATCTCCACCCTTGGGCGGCGAACTCGTTCAGGATCGACTCGACCCGGCCCATGAGTTCGTCGGCGTGCTCGATAGCCCGCTCCTTTTTCACCCAATGGATTTTGTAACTATCCACATTCGTAAGACGATCCGGCGAGATTTCTGGGTTCCGAATGGGTATAATTTTGCACGGCGCAATCCCTTCGTTTTTTCGATGGTGCGCTTTTGTCAAATCCGACAAGGAAGCATAAACCGAATGCCTGGCACCGGAAAGATTATTCAGATTTTGGGTCCTGTTGTGGACTGCCGTTTCTCGTCCGACGCACTTCCTGCGATCTACAACGCACTTGAGATCAAAGACGCTGCCCGAAACATCAACGTGACCTGCGAAGTGGCGCAGCACCTTGGTGATGGAATTGTCCGAGCCGTTGCTCTGGCCTCCACCGACGGTTTGGTCCGAGGAATGGACGCCGTCGACACGGGCGCGCCGATCCTCGTTCCGGTCGGAAATGAAACGCTCGGCCGAGTTTTTAACCTTCTTGGTAACCCCATCGACAACGGTGTGGCGATCACTAACGAAGCCCCTCGTCTTCCAATTCACCGCCAGCCACCTTCCTTCGAAGAGCAGTCGACCAAGGTCGAGCTGCTTCCCACCGGTCTGAAAGTTGTCGACCTTCTCATCCCATTCAACAAGGGTGGAAAGATCGGTCTCTTCGGTGGTGCTGGTCTGGGTAAGACGGTTACGATCCAAGAGCTCATCCGAAACATCGCGGTTGAAGCGTCGGGCGTTTCGATGTTTGCTGGCGTCGGCGAGCGAACCCGTGAAGGAAACGACCTTTGGCTCGAAATGAAGGAAGCCAAGTTTAAGGATAAGGACGGCACCGAGAAGTCGGTTCTCGATAAGACCGCCATGGTCTTCGGTCAGATGAACGAGCCGCCAGGAGCACGTCTTCGAGTCGCTCTGACCGCGCTTACGATGGCCGAGTACTTCCGAGACGAAGTCGGCAGCGACGTTCTGATCTTTGTTGACAACATCTTCCGATTCGTCCAGGCAGGTTCCGAGGTATCGGCGCTTCTGGGACGAATGCCATCGGCTGTAGGCTACCAGCCAACGCTGGCGACGGAAATGGGACTTCTTCAAGAACGAATCACCTCGACGACCAAGGGTTCGGTTACCTCGGTCCAAGCGGTTTACGTTCCGGCAGACGACCCGTCCGACCCCGCCC
>CAMFIS010000192.1 GCA_945952345.1 uncultured Fimbriimonas sp. | reverse complement strand
ATGATCGCAGGTCTCGAGGAAGCGACCGCTGGCGATCTGATGATCGGAGAAGTGCGCGTTAACGATGTGCCGCCGAAAGATCGCGATATCGCGATGGTGTTCCAAAACTACGCGCTGTATCCGCACATGAATGTGTACGACAACATTGCGTTTGGACTCCGACTAAGAGAATTGAAAGGCTTCTTCTGGCAAGTCACCCATGCGGCCGAAGCCAAGAAGATCAAAGAAGATATCGACGCTCGTGTCAAAGAAGCGGCGCGCATGCTCGACATCGAGAAGTACCTCGGACGTCGTCCGAAGGAACTCTCCGGCGGCCAGCGTCAGCGCGTTGCTCTCGCCCGTGCCATCGTCCGAAAACCCAAAGTCTTCTTGATGGACGAACCCCTCTCGAACCTCGACGCAAAGCTCCGCGTTCAGACTCGATACGAACTGATTTCTCTCCACCGCAAGTTGGGAATCACCACCATCTACGTCACCCACGATCAGGTTGAGGCGATGACGATGGGCGAGCGCATGGCCATCATGCGCGACGGCGTTCTCCAGCAGTGCGACAAGCCAGAAACGGTGTACGCCCACCCGGCCAACAAGTTCGTCGCGGGCTTCATCGGTTCGCCACCCATGAACTTCATCGAAGCCTCGATCGTCGGCGGCAAGGTCGATGCAGGCGCGTTCCAACTTCCGGTTCCCGTCAAGCAAGGCGTCAGTAACTACGAAGGCAAGAAAGTCATTCTTGGCATTCGACCAGAGGAAATTTACGACAAGACAGTCCCGTCCAACGTGACCCCATCGAACGATAACACGATCAAGGCTACGGTCGACGTCATGGAGCCTCTTGGCCACGAGTACGTCGCGTACCTCAAAGTTGGCGATCTTCGACTGGTTGCGTCCATCGACAAAGAAACGAAATTGAAGCCGTTGTCTGAGGCAGAGTTCTGCATCAACCTTGAGCGAATCCACATCTTTGATGCGGATACCGAAATTGCTGTCTGCTGAGCATCAAGCAGACTCACATTCCATTGCAAGAAACGGCGCGAATTCATATTGAATTCGCGCCGTTTTGCCGATATTTATGGGTGTGGGGCTGGGTGCGCGCGAGAATTCGAAAGCGGCAAATCTAAACCGAAGAGTTTCGGTCGTCCTCATCGTTCTTCTTTCCGCTACGTTGGCGGCCGTGGCCATCGGCCAGATCCTGAGCGCAACTGTTGCTCTGCTCGGCTTCATTTGTGGCTGCTCACTCATATCCATGAACCTCCTCCGACGGAGGTCAATCAAGCTTGAATACAGTCTGGAAAGGGCCGAGTCAAATAGAGAATTGGCCGACCAAGACTTACAATCGGTCATCCAGCATGCACCCATCGGAATGGCGATTGTCGCCCCCGACGGTCGGTGGATCGATGTCAACGCAGCGCTGGTGGACATGCTCGGCTACTCCCGTGAAGAACTGCTGACCATCGACTTCCAGACCATTACGTTTCCCGCCGACCTCGCCGCCGATCTTGACCTCGTCAACGAGGTTCTGTGTGGACAGATCCAATCCTTCAAAATTGAAAAGCGATATTTCCATCGAGAAGGGCGGCTGATTTGGGCGAACCTAACCGTGACGCTGACCCGAGATTCGCAGGGAAATCCAAAATACTTCATCTCCCAAATTCAAGACATTTCCGACCAAAAGGTTGGCAAAGTTTTGCAGGAAGAGTACAAGTCTACGCTCAAAGCTCATACAAAATATCTCGCCGACATCAGCGCTCGATTGGAGTTCGAGAGCCGCACCGACGAACTGACCGGCCTCTGCAATCGACGCCGATTCGAAGAAGTGCTCGATCGCTCTGTCGCATCTGCTAGTCGGTACAAGCGACCGCTATCGATCTTAGTCATCGACATCGATCACTTCAAAACCTTTAACGACGACTTCGGTCATGAAGTCGGTGACCTGGTTTTGCAGACCGTAGCCAAAGCCATCGACGGAGCCCGGCGAAATGTCGACTTGGTCGCACGCTGGGGCGGGGAAGAGTTCGCGGTCCTATGTCCGGAAACTTCGTTGGATGGTGCGTCCGAACTCGGTGAGCGCATCCGCTCGGTTGTCACCGAGATCAAACTTCCGTACGGGCCAATTACGGTCAGCGTCGGTGTCGCTTCCGCCGACCATGAACCCGAGTCGCTATTCAACCGCGCCGACGCCGCAATGTACCGAGCCAAGGCAAATGGTCGGAATCAGGTTCAGGCCGACAATCACCTCGACACCGAGTCAGCCGCCTAATCGGCACGACTCAAACATGGCGACCGCACGCTGACGCTGAACGTCGTGATCCACGATGGCATCCACGTAGCCACATTCCAAAACCTGAAATGCACTTGGATTGTGGACGTCTTCGCCCGAAAGGCCCGCCAACTCCGGCACCCACCGACGGATGAACTCACCATCGGGATCGAATTTTCGGCTCTGCAAATATGGGTTGAACACGCGGAAGTACGGCTGAGCATCGCATCCCGTACTCGCCGCCCACTGCCACCCTCCATTGTTCGATGCCAGATCAAAGTCCAGCAGCCCTTCGGCAAAATACGCCTCACCCTTCTTGTAGTCCACCAAAAGATCCTTGGTGAGAAAAGATGCCACGATCATCCGCAAACGGTTGTGCATCCAGCCCGTCTCGTTGAAGCAGCGCATCGCAGCGTCGACGATGGGAAAGCCAGTCCTACCCAGGCACCAAGACTCGAAGTGCTCATGGGATCCCGGCCACGGCAGATTGGCATACTGTGGGTCGTAAGTGGTGTGAACGACTTCCGGAAAGTTAGCCAGGATGTCTTGGTAAAACTCGCGCCACACCAACTCTATCAGCCACTTTTTCGCCCCGGCAGTGTCGTGCCGTAAGGCCGCTCGCACCGCCGACCGAATCGACACGGTTCCGAATCGCAGATGGGCCGAAAGAAAACTGACACCGCTGCTGGCAGGGAAATCTCTCGTCTCTCCATACCGGTCGATGCGCGATTCAAAAGCCGCCAGTGCAGCTTGCCCCGCCTCTTCGCCCGGCTCCAACCACAAGTCCATCGCCTCAAATCCTAGTAGCTCATGGTTTAATTCGACTCCTTCCGATTCGATAATATTAACGGCTACTAACTTAGACAAATCGGCACATGCCTCCGCCGCGTCCACGACGGGCCCAAATAGCTCCAACCACTGCCGCGAGTAAGGAGTAAAGACTCGAAATGGAGTTCCTCCTTTGGTTAGAACCTCACCCTTTACCCGGATCGTCTGATCGCTAATTCCCTCCGAACGAACGCCATTGGTAGCCAGCGCAGCCGCGACACGTTCATCGCGCGCAATTGCAAAAGGATCGTGGTCCAACCCCCAGTACGTCGCCGAAGCTCCCAATCGCGAGCACAATTCCGGAATCTCCACCGAAGGTTCGCCGAGGAGTGTCACAAGCTTTGACCCATGTTGCCGCAGTTTGCCGTCGAGTTCCGCCAGCGACGCCAGAATGAAACTCACGCGGCGGTTGCGAGGCGCCCACCGCTTGAGAATCGAAGGATCGAACACAAACACGACCACCACTTCGTCATGTCGCTCGCATGCCCGGGCCAGCACACGATGGTCCGAGAGTCGTAGGTCGCGCCGGATCCAGCAGATCGCCCGATTCATTCTTCATCCTTCTACGCAGGGAAATCGGAAAGGTACGCTGAAAGGCGTGCTTGACCGTTTTTTGAACCACCTGGAGGAGTCTCAACTCATCCCCCCCGGGGTCAAAGTGGTGGTGGGGTACAGCGGTGGCGCTGACAGCACATGCCTGCTGCACCTGCTTCAACGGGTCGGGGTCGACGTGATCGCCGCTCACTTGCACCACGGCCAACGATCGGAAGCCGACAAAGAACTCAATCTCTGCGAAGCCTTCTGCCAAGATCTCGGCGTACCGTTTGTATCGGGTAAAGCCGATGTTCCTCGCATGGCCAAAGACCTCCGAATAGGCATCGAAGAAGCCGGTCGAATGGCCCGTTACAACTTCATGGAGCAGGCTCTTCGCAGCCTGCAGTGCGATCTCATCGCCACCGCCCACACCCGCAGCGACCATGTCGAAAGCGTCCTGTTAAACCTCACCCGTGGCAGCGGCGCTCACGGGCTCACCGGTATCCCCAGCAGACGTGGTCCCATCGTTCGCCCGCTCCTGCAATTTTCTCGCGCCGAGACACAATCGTATTGCGAGGAGCATGGACTCCGGTTTCACAACGATCCCGGCAACGACGATGTCAACTTTGCACGCGTGCGAATTCGCAAGCGCGTCGTCCCCGAACTCACCATTCTTAACCCCACAGTCGAGTCTGCAATCTCACGCTGCGCCGCCATCCTCGACGAGGAGGACCGATTCCTTAACGGAGCCGCCGCCGCCGCCCTCGAACAATCCGAAATCTCTCTGAACGGCGACCTGGCGTTCGTCACCAAGGATGTCGAATTCGCGTTTCGAAAAGACCCCTTGCTTGGTCTGCCGCCCGTGCTGTTCAAGCGGGCCGTCCGGCTGGCCTTCGAAGCTCTTGGCGCCAGGCTCGACCACGACCAAACCCAGCTTCTGACCCAACAGATCGTCGAAGATCGCGGTTCACTCACCGCCGAAGGTGGCGAAGTGGTGGGCGAATGGGATTTGGAGAGACTCCATATCCGGGTCCTCCGACCTACCGAACCGTTCCGATTTGGAGTCACCATGCCCGGTGAAACCGAGAGCGAAGAGTTCGGATGGCGCATCACCGCCCATGAGCGAGAAACGTCCTCGATCCACCAACAGCGGGCGGCCCTCAACGCCATGATCCCACGCGATCAAGTTCGAGGTGAACTCTACTTCCGTAGCTGCCAGCCCGGTGACACAATTCAACCTCTCGGTTTCGAGGGAACTCGCAAGATATCCGACTTGTTATCTGAAGCGAAGCTCACTCCTGCTGCACGAGTAAGATTGCCCCTCATTTGCGATTTTCTTGGTCCAATTTGGCTACCGGGAGTAGTTTTATCGAACAGAATGTATAGTGGTGGCGAATCTTCGCGCATCATCGAGTTGAAATTCGAACCACTGTAGCAGCCAGGCGTTACTCGTAACGTCAGCGGTTGGTCGAGCGTATAACTGCTTGTACCGACTTTGGAGAAAGATTGAGAAATAACAGTCGAAACGCCGTCATTATCGTAGCCACGCTCTTCCTCGTGTGCTTCATCGTCATGAGCATTCTCACTCCGGCGAAGTTCATGAATCGACGCGGACCTACCGAGTTGTCGCCGATGGCGCTCATGCAGAAGCTTCAACAGAAAGAGGTCCTGAATGGCAAGTGGCAACAAAGCGAGATTTCAGGATCGTTGACCAACGGGGACTACACCTGCGAATACATGGATTACAACAATCCAAACGCAAAGCAGATGATCGACGCATTTAGCGCAGCTAACGTCGAACTGAAGTATTCCGGTCCCGGAGCAACGACCACCATCAGCAGCATCGTTGCGTTTGTTGCGCCAACCATAATTCTGCTCGTCATCGTCTACTTCTTCTTCATGCGGGCGGCTCAAGCTTCGGGCTCCCAAGCCATGAACTTCGGCAAGAGCAAAGCTCGCCGAGTTGGAGAGAGTGGACCTAAGGTCACCTTCGACGACGTCGCAGGTGTGGACGAGGCCAAGCAGGAGCTTTTCGAAGTCGTCGACTTCCTGAAGAACACCAAGAAATATGCCGCTCTCGGAGCCAAGATTCCGAAAGGAATCCTGCTGACCGGACCTCCCGGAGTTGGTAAGACGTACCTCGCTCGTGCCATCGCTGGCGAAGCAGGCGTCCCGTTCTTCCACATTTCTGGTTCGGACTTTGTCGAAATGTTCGTCGGTGTGGGTGCCGCCCGTGTGCGAGATCTTTTCGAGACCGCCAAGGCTCACCGCCCATCCCTCATCTTCGTAGACGAAATCGACGCCGTTGGTCGACAACGAGGCGCAGGCCTTGGTGGTGGACACGACGAGCGGGAGCAAACCCTCAACCAGCTTCTGGTCGAAATGGATGGCTTTGACCCCAACTCGGGCGTCATCATGATCGCCGCCACGAACCGACCCGACGTTCTCGACCCCGCGCTTCTCCGACCAGGACGATTCGATCGACAAATCGTTGTTGACGGTCCAGACCAAAAGGGTCGATATGAAATCCTCAAGGTTCACGCCAAGGGCAAGCCGCTCGAAGCCGAAGTCAACATGGAAACGCTGAGTAAGCGAACTCCTGGTTTCACCGGTGCCGACCTGGCTAACATGCTCAACGAAGGTGCGCTTCTCGCCGCTCGACGCAACCGAACCAAGATCGGCATGGTCGACCTCGAAGAAGCTCTCGACCGCGTGATCGCGGGTCCTCAGCGCAAGAGCCGGATCATGGATTCGGAAGAGCGCGAGGTCATCGCCTATCACGAAGCTGGCCACGCTGTCATCGGCGAACTGCTCGAGCACAGCGATCCGGTTCACAAGGTTACGGTTCTGCCCCGAGGTATGTCCCTCGGCTCCACGTGGCACCTGCCCGAGGCCGACAAATATCTCGTCAGCAAAGAGGAATTAATCGACGACATCACCAGCCTGTTGGGTGGACGCGTCGCTGAAGAAATTGCCTTTGGTCGAGTTTGGACCGGCGCATCCAATGACCTGCAGCGCGTCACGGCAATCGCAAGAGCCATGATCACCAAGTACGGCATGAGCGAAAAACTCGGCACCCTGGCCATCGGACGAAGCAAAGAGAACCCATTCCTGGGCCGCGACTACTACGAAGAGCGCGACTACAGCGAAGACGTGGCGAAGCAGATCGACGAAGAAGTTCGCAACATCGTGGACCGATGCTACCAGCGAGCCTCCGATATCTTGAACACGCACCGAAAGCAGCTCGACGACGTCGTGAAATCGCTCCTCGAACGAGAGACCCTCGACCGCGAAGAGTTCCTCGCCGTGATGGAAGGAAGGGAGTTGCCACCACTCAAGCAGGACTTCGACCTGCCCACAACGGCAGAGGTAACTAAGGACACCGAGACCCCAACCAGCCAGGCAATCAAGCCTCCGCGCTTGGAACCTGGTCCGGCCTAATCCGTAAGAAACTAATTAGCGACCAACAACAAAAAGCCCAACACTCTACTTGACGCGAGGAAAGCATCCAAGCTAAAGTGTGTTGGGCTTTCCAAATTCGATGGACATCGAGGGACTGTATCAAAGAGGGTTTGAGCTAAGGTGTGAGGGGAACTACCCCGAGGCCAAAGATTGCTTTACGAAAGTACTTGCTGCCCAACCCGGACATGTGAACGCGCGACATCAAATGGCGCTTGTCCTCGGCTTTGAAGGCGACTTCGATACGTCGCTCTCTTCTCTCGAAGCGCTGACCCAGCAAAACCCCGAAAACCTCGAAGTCCGATACGATTTCGCCATGACCCAGATGATGCTGGGCATGTACGAGGAAGCGTGCAGCAACCTCAAGTTCATCCTCGCGAAAGCCCCCACCCACTCGCGAGCCCTCCAGCAAGTCGTGTATTGCTGATCAGAGAGC
>CAMFIS010000191.1 GCA_945952345.1 uncultured Fimbriimonas sp. | reverse complement strand
CTGCAAAACTTCTCAGAGATTCATGCGCCGGAAGATCCGGGATCTTGGTCTTGTATTTGGGTTTTGCCATCTTGGCTCTCCGGGCCGATGTGCACGAGCAGAACGAAGAAGTCGATGACATTCTTCTGGCCATCGCTTAACTGCGGGGACTCACCTTTCTTCCCACTCTTTGGTAAATCTGCCATCACAGGGATGATTCGGCACCACCGCTTTCGCATTAAACTGTCGAGGCGTGCGAAAATATCCTGATAAAGCGAGAAGGTGGGACCTCAGAAGAAAGATTGACTCTGCGGAGGTGGACCTTGAAGTCTCAGAGCTGGAGAAAGTCTTGTCTCATCTTGCCTTCCTAATGAACCTGCATGTTGAAAGAGATAAAGGCTTGGAACGCCGACTATACAACGCCTTTGGACTGGCTACGACATATACCGAATTGCAAAGCTCGTCCGGAATTAACCTTAGGGAGATTGCAGACGAACTGAGTGTGCGATCAGGAATCATTGTTTTCTGGATGTGGAGATCTTGGCTTTTGCAAAAAGACTTGCCTCTGTCATCTGGCCAGAGCCCATTCGACACGACGCGACATTCCAACGAATGGGATTGGCTCCCAGATGAACTGATCGCCGAGCGTGAGAAGAATGCAAAAATGCTCACGAAAATGGGTGATGATTTACAGGGACTGCTTGATGAACTTCCAAAGGTCGCCAGCGAATCAACTTACATCCTCCAAGAAGAATGTGGTTCTCCTTTGGCAGTGGTTTTGGCTGCCGAAAAAATGCTTCTAGAACGAGCTGAACAGCTTGGCCAATTCAGAGAAAAGCTCAGCGAAGCATATGGATTTGGTGGCCATCATAAGCCTAACAAGAAGTTCGATCTCAACGCTAAGCGAGACCTGAGAACGTACTTTAAGTGGAAATTACGCGAATTCGACGAATCATATTGGAAGCCTTTTGCGATAAGAGCTGATGGTTCCGAGCGATCAAGGCAGGCGGCAAAGACGGCCGCGGACAAGATTGCGTCTCGAACGGAAACAAGGATTCAAACGTATCGCGACTACCTTGAGAAGATGGAGCGTGAAGACCTCGCTCCAATCCGATTTTTCGCTAGAAAACTCTGATATCTAATGTAAAGTCACAAGGATATTTTTAGCTTCAGTCGAGGTTGCGCTTGAACCGCCTGCATCAGCTATGGCATCGTTTAGCCAGGACTTAGCTTCGGCAGTTCGTCCAAGTTGAATGAGGAGCTTTGCAATCTCAACTCGCTCGGAGGCTCTTTCAAGAAGCTTTCTTTTACATAACCCCATCAGTCTGCCGGCGTCGCCGGGAAGTTGCCACTTGTCGATGAGAGTTGCTGACGCAACCGATCCCCACTCGCTGACTGAAACAAGGCGAGTTGTAAATGTTACCGACGTTGCCTCGGGAGCTCTTAGGGCTTGTTCATACAAGTCTACGACGTCTTGATCCAATCGCCGCACAGAGGAGAATCTCCGCTCGAGTTCTCCTAGTCTACGGTTGTGTGCCTTTTCAGCATCCAGAACTGGATTGATGACAGAAAGCTTAAAAAACTCAGGAGCGACAAGTCTTGAATCGTCGCATTCCGCATTTATCCCCACGATATGGATTCCGGTTGGCAGATAGCGAAGGTCTAAATCTATGGCACCGTTACCTGTCGCCAAAGATCCAGACTTCACACCATCGACTGTAATCCAAGTTCGCTTAATCTTTGTGTCTAACTTACTTGTGAACTCGACCTTTGCACTTAAGGTCGACTTTTCCACCGAAATTAGCCCAGGTGGATAATCCAGTTTCCATCGACTAGGGATCCAAATTTCGCTCATGGCCATAGGGCCGATTGCTCCGCCGTTTAGGAGTGGTACGGTGAAGAACTCATGGTAACCAGGGATCAGCCTTCTTGTATCGATGCCGAATGTGGAGGCACGAGACCGACCCAAGAACTCTTGACCGTAAAAGACAAGGACATCTCCAGAGGTCGAGCTAGGAATGACTCTCGTTCCTAGTAGCTGAAGGCTAACCGGGCTAACGGATGGATTTAGTTGCACTCGGTATTCACCGAGCTTCGTTTGCTTGCCTGCTATGAGGCCATAGTAAACCACTCGCTGCTCTTCTTTGAGTATTGGCAAATTCAAAATCGGTACGGGTTGCCTTGACGTCCCATAGCCAGTGGCTAGTGTTCCCTCAGCGGCAATCAACGCACATTCCGTGATCGACTTCAAGCCAGGCAGATTTGGCTGAACCTCAATTTCGGTTTTTTGGGTGCTAACAATCTCCGCTCTTTCGGCAACTACTCGCAGTTTTGGCCCGGGAACAATTTTGACTGGAGATTCAAATCTTTCGAGCCCATCGCAGAGCCAAAACATGTCGGTTTCCGGCTTACTCAAGTTCACCTGGAGAAGTCCTAAAGCGGTCAAAGCAATCATTGTGTACCTTAATAGGTTACACGAAGTTGGCCAATTTGGATAGATGGCCGAGTCGAGAGAAGGACGAATGCGCAAGCTTGAACGTCCGGAATACGTTCGGATCAGGGAAGTGATCTCCGGGCGCCTCGATGAAATTGGAATGAGCCAGCGCGAACTGTCCAGTAAGCTTGGGATGCCTTCAAGCTATGCAAACAAAATCCTAGCTGGCCAAAGGACTTTAGAAGTCACCGAGTTGGTCGATATTTGTCTGGTGCTTGGGTTAAATCCATGCAACCTGCTTTAGCTCGGAATGGAATGGTCCAGTCGAGTTCATCGAACTACTTGCAGTGTCTTTCCCCAACAGCGACACATGCCCAGTGATCATGATGAGCCATGCGATGAAGGACTTCGATCACCACCCAGCTGCTTGCGAGAGCAAGATGCGGTCGAGCAATAGCACGGTGGAATTTATTGGAGAAACTCGCATCGATATGCGAGCCCAACCCGTCAATAATCTTGGCGGCATTGCCGAAGCTCAAAACGAGTGGGTGATACCTTTGCGAGCTCCGTCACATTTCCAATCGTACGGACGAACAAACGTTGAATTTCGGTTCAACAAATTGTATTTTCCCTTCCGCTGGTGCAGTGCCGACTACTAATCAGGAGGTTAAAATGGCCAAAAATACGGGTGACGGTTTCCGCAAGGGATCCGTCGATAATCGCACTCAGTTCCAAACTCCAAACGGAAATTGGGCAAAGCGCGATACAGAAACCGGTCGTATCATGGATCAAAAGCAGGATGGCAAGCCTTTCAAAGGCGTTGCGAAAGAGCCTGATGATCGACGCGACTAGGAGGCACCGCAGGATGATCCGTCGTCCTGCGGCCACTAATCCGAATCCAACTCCGCTGTTGGAAATAGACCTTCCAGCCACATCAAGTACAGCAGTCTGCAACATTTCTTAACCCGGTTAGGTACGAAGTACCTGCCATTAGATTCCAGCCAATATTCCTATTGCAGCCCAAAGGTAGCTTTTAAGGAAACCTGCGCTCCTTGAAATTTGACAGCGCTTCTCAATGTAACATCAACTTATGCTTCGGGACGCCTACGACTCCTATGTGACGACGGTATCGCCGCCGGCGATGGCACTCTCATGGGAAGCCCTTGAGGCAATCTCTGAAGTCCTTTCAGATCGAAACCCAAAAAGAATCCTTGAGTATGGGAGTGGGATCAGTACATACCTGCTCGCTTCGTATGGCAGGCAGATCGGCTCCGTCATTCAAAGCTATGATTCAGACCAAGAATGGACGGAAAAGACCTTGGAGTTCCTTCGCCGATACGAGCTGGACTCATGGGCGTCCGTCCAGTACTCCGATCTCGTAGAACCTGAAGCTCCGGCAGACTTCGTCCTTTGGGACTTCGACAAGAATCCGAAGAGGGTGGACCTGATGAACGATGCATACGCAAACTTGTGCGACGGCGGAGTAATGTACGTCGACGATACGCATAGCCGCGAGATCGCCAATGCGATGCATAAGCTTCGTGGTAACGTCCTCCGTATCGTTCCGCGCGACGGTTTCGGACGGTATGGCGTATTCATCGGGAAACCCATGAAGTAACGAGTTTGCACTGACAGCTAATGTTAATCAGGGCCACGAGGGCTCTGTAGCCAGGGCAAGAATTTTCCACCGGCTACTTTGATTTACTCAGGTAGCACTTTTCTGTCATATCCTAATAACATTACCGGTGCGTTTTAGCTGGTGGGGAATGACAATTGAAGAACAAGCGCTGCGTTGTTTTATGCGCACATGACGACTATTGGTTCGTCGGCAAAGTAGTTGAAGCTGCCAAGAGTTTTGGACCTGTTTACGCCTTCGTCTCGAGACTTGCATGGAGTGGTCCAGCGGGAAACTTCGAGCGAGTTGCAGAAGAAGCGAAATCGGCTGGAGCTGAAGTCATCTACGGAGATTGGGACAACGAAACGGATCACAGAAGAGCCGCATATCGAGCTGTTCTAGAACAAGGATTTGAATACGTGCTCATTCCGGACGGCGACGAAGTTATCGAGCCTGGGCTTCTCCAGACTCTGGTCCATATCGCAAAGACCGGAATTGCCGAAAGAGTTCATGCTCACATGGACACATATTGGAAGTCAGCCCGTTATGTGATCCGGCCGCGAGAGCAACTTGCGCCGGCGATTCTCATCAAGCTTGGAGTTGTAAAGCACGATTACATCCGCGACTTTGAAGGGGGCCGCGGTCTCGTACTCGGTCCAGAACACGGCGTCATTCATCACCTGAGCTATGCGGGGCCAGACGAGCGGATTCAACGGAAGATCAGCACTTGGAGTCATCGCCACGAACTCGTTCAAGACTGGTATCGAAATGTGTGGCTAGTTTGGGACCGTGAACCAACGATGCGGGATTTGCATCCGACCCATCCACAGGCTTACGGAATTGCGGAGCGAATCCAGATTCCGGAAGTTCTCGAAGGCGTGTGGGATGAACGCAAAGTCACAGACCCAAGTCCTCCAAAGCCCAAGCTGTGGCCTAAGGTCTCTGTTATCATTCCACTCCACGGCGGAGAAGAGGATTTCAGGCTTTGCCTTGAAAGCCTCTCGAAGTGCCAAGACCTGCTTCACGAGACGATCGTGGTCGACGACGCATCGCCAGATAACGCGGCGAAGGTGGCGGAAGAATTCCCCGTCACGCTCATTCGCAATGAAGATAACTTAGGTTTCGGTCGGACGTGCAACCGCGGATTCGAGAACTCGACGGGAGATATTGTCTTCTTTCTCAACTCAGACACTATCGTGCCAAGAGCAGGTCTTATTCGGCTCATCGAGGAACTCACGGAAAGTGGGAGTATCGGCGCTACTGGCCCGATGTCTAATAACGTCGGCTATCACCAGATGATAAGCCCGACCTACACGAGCCTGGACACATTGGATCTCTTTGCCGCGGATCTCGCGGAGTCCGGCAAAGTCGGCCGGGATGTGGAAATCCTTGTTGGATTCGCCCTCGCGGTTCGAAGATCAGTGCTTAATGAAGTTGGGCTCTTCGACGAAAGATTTGGCCCGGGCCTCTTTGAAGACACCGATCTTTGCTATCGAATTCTTCGGGCTGGCTACCGCCTTCGCATGGTGACAAGCGCCTATGTACACCATTGGGGCTCGAAGACGCTGACCCGCGTCATTCCCGATGTAACAAAGCTTTTGGATACTAACGGCAAACTGTACAAGCAGAAGTGGGCTCTGGATATCGAGAGCGGTTATGCCTCGTACTTACCAGGATTTGCACTGAACAACGACCTAGTCCACTTCAACGATGAACGAAGACCGGATAGGGTTCTGAAGAGTCTCGAGAAGCTCAAAGAGCAAGCAAAGATTTCGCTTTGCATGATCGTGAAGAACGAAGAGCGCGTTCTGGCTCAATGCCTGGAAAGCGTCTTACCGTACTTCTTCGAGATCATCGTGGTCGACACCGGTTCCACGGACAAGACCAAAGAAATCGCGCGAGAATTCGGGGTCAAGCTCATCGAATCGACTTGGCCGGATTCGTTCTCGGAAGCCCGGAACGAATCGCTGAAACACGCCACCGGCGACTGGGTGTTTTGGCTCGATGCCGACGACGTGCTACCGCTCTCTTCCGGAGAAGCCGTAATCCACGCCGCGATGAACGCCGGACCGGAGATCACGGGATTTGTCGTTCCAGTACAGTTCGTTGAAGAAGGACCGAATGCGGGAACACGGGTCGATCACGTGAAGCTCATCCGCAACTACGCAGGTATCCAATTCGAAGGGCGCATCCACGAGCAGATCCTCACCAGTATCAGAGGGCACGGCGGCGAGATCGTGAGGCTGAACGCGATCGTCCTGCACGCCGGATACGACACCTCGGCCGGAGGGCAACGCAAGAAACGAGAGCGGGACTGGCATCTCCTCAATCTCGACCTTCAAGATAGGCCCGACCATCCCTTCGTCTGGTTCAACATCGGGATGACCCACCACTACACCGGCGGCCATGAAGAAGCGATCGAAGCTCTCCAAAAAAGCATAGAGTTTTCCGGCCCTCAGGATTCGCACCTTAGAAAAGCGTATTCGCTCATCGGCGTTTCTTTGCGCGAGCTTGGAAACTTGGATGCGGCAGAAGCTGTATTTCGGGAGGGGCTAGAAAGGGTCGGCGAGGACCCCGAACTCATCTTCCAACTTGCGATGACCGCGACCGCTAAAGGAAATCTCCTCGAGGCCAAGCACCTCTACGAAACCATGCCGCAGGATAACGGCGCTTTCTTCTCCAGCATGGATATCGGAATCCTCAGCTTCAAACGGCTACACAATCTCGGCGGAGTCAAGATGGCGCTGGGAGACTATATCGCGGCGAGAAACGATTGGCTGGAGGCGTACCGCATGAATCCCCACTCCACCATTAGCCTTGTCGCGCTCTTCGATGCCGCGATCGAAAAAGGAGATTTGCCGACAGCCCGAGGGGTCGTCGACGATCTCGGCCGCATCGAAGGACTTTCACTCACTTGGGCGGAGCGACGATCCAAACTTGCCGATGTACAGCAAGAGCCAGGTGGCAGCTTTGAGGCGATGATGAGCAGCCACAGGACAAGTCCCGCCGCGCTTGGGCCGCGAGTGATGCTCATGCGCCACTTTCTTGAACGGAACCAAGTGCATAACGCCATACCTCACATGGAATACCTGCAGGCCCACGGCAATGCCGAAGCCGCTTTCTTCCTGGGGGTTACCTCTATCCAGGCGGGAGACTTTGGGGCCGCACTTCGCTGGACGGAGAAAGCGGTCGAGCTCAATCCCGGTCACGCGCAGAGCCTGGAGCAGCTTGAGAAACTTCGCGGCATGGCCGCGGATTTGCCCCAATCCATCCTGCCAGAAGAGCAGCAGCGCCAATTTCTCGTTGGTCCTCACGCCGGAGAACTAGGTGCAGCCACCAAGCGGCATTCGATCGTCGTTATAACTTACAACTCCGCAGACTGGATTCCCGCCTGCCTCGCCTCTCTCATTCCAACCCTTACGCCGGAGGACGAAGTCGTCATCGTCGACAACGCATCGAGCGATGGAACGGTTGAGTTTATTGAAAGCCTTGGTCTTGCCTTAGTCATCGTGATTCCGAGTAGAGAGATTCTATAGTTGAGTGTCAAGCCTTCTCAAGTCGAAGGTTGTGTTGAACTT
>CAMFIS010000190.1 GCA_945952345.1 uncultured Fimbriimonas sp. | reverse complement strand
ACCCCGCCCCGGCCACGACGTTCTCGCACCTTGACGCGTACGTCTACCTCGAGCGATCCATCGCTTCGAAGGGACTCTTCCCGGCGGTCGACCCGCTCGCTTCCACGTCCAAGAACCTCGACCCGCACGTGGTCGGCACCGACCACTACCAGGTGGCACGACAGGTTCAGCAGACGCTGCAGCGATATAAGGAACTTCAGGACATCATCGCGATTCTTGGTATCGACGAACTTTCGGACGACGACAAGCAGCTCGTTGGCCGAGCACGAAAACTGGAGCGATTCCTTTCGCAGCCGTTCTTCGTTGCTGAGCAGTTCACCGGTAACTCGGGCCGATACGTTTCGATCGACGAAACGGTCGCTTCGTTCAAGGAAATCGTCGACGGCAACCTCGACCACTACCCAGAGCAGGCATTCCTGTACTGCGGTGGCCTGGACGACGTCCACGAGAAAGCCAAGAAGCTCATGGCGGCTGGCTAAGAAGTCATGGCAACCGAGTTCGCACTATCTGTCGTTGCTCCGGATCGAGAGGTTGTTTCGACAACCTCGATCAGCCTCATCGCCCCCGGCGTCGATGGCTATTTCGGTGTGATGGCAGGCCACGTTCCGGTCGTCTCTGCGCTTCGCCCAGGCATTCTTGAGTACCTCGACCCGTCGAACAATCGACACCATGTTTACATCGGTGGCGGTTTTGTTCAGGTCGACGGATCTTCGGTCACCGTCCTGGCCGATGAGGCCCGATACGCTTCGGACCTCGACATCGCAGAAGAAGAGCGACGACTTGCTCAGGCAAAGATGGAGCTCAATGGCGACCAAGAGTCCTCGATGACTCAAACGGAAGCTGTCCTCGAGATCGAGCGCGCAACTGCACGACTCAAAGCCGCGAAGAACGCTAAGTAGAATCAAATCGTCAGGCGTCGATATGGAGAATCCATGTCGGCGCCTTTTTCGTACTTGATAATACGTGGGAATATTTTTAGCACAAGACACTCCCAGTTCCTCTATGTTCGGAACTGTCGGTCTCATCTTCTTCGTCTTCATCGCGCTCATCATTTTCTTTAGCGGCGTTTTCGTGGTGGGCCAACAGGATGCGTTCATCATCCAACGGTTCGGGAAATTCAATCGCGTCGCGCGCGCAGGACTGAATTTCAAGATTCCGATTCTGGAGACGATCGCAGGGAAGCCGTCGCTTAGGATTCGAGAGCTCGATATCCCGGGCCAGTTTAAAACGAGCGACAACGTCTTCG
This sequence comes from uncultured Fimbriimonas sp., assembly GCA_945952345.1. Taxonomy (GTDB): domain Bacteria; phylum Armatimonadota; class Fimbriimonadia; order Fimbriimonadales; family Fimbriimonadaceae; genus Fimbriimonas. The sequence goes on along the minus strand of CAMFIS010000190.1, from coordinate 6,374 downwards.
TCACCATGATCCTCCGGGTGCAGTACTCGGTCATTCCTGAGCGGGCGTCGGATGCGTTTTACAAACTGCAATCGCCGGAGCAGCAGATCACGGCATTCGTGCTGAACGTGGTGCGAGGCGAGGTGGCCAAGATGCAGCTGCGCGACGTGTTTGAGCATCAGGATACGATTGGTACCGCGGTCAACCAGCAACTCTCGGTTTCCATGGCCGAGTTTGGATTCCTCATCCGAAACGCCCTGGTGAACGAAGTTCGTCCTGCCGAGGAAGTCGTTCGGGCAATGAACGCAGTTCAGGCTGCGGAGAATGAGAAGACGGCGGCCAAACTCCAGGGCGAGGCGCAGAAGTTTCGAACCGTACTTCATGCCGAGGCAGAAGCCGAAGCCAAGCGCCTGCAAGGCGAAGGTATTGCGGCTCAGCGCGAAGCAATTGTGAAGGGACTGTCGCTTTCGGTCGATAGCCTCCGTGGAGCGATGCCAGCGGCGGACCCACAGACGTTGATGAACCTCGTACTCATTAACCAGTACTTCGATGCCATGCGCGATATTTCGTCGGGTGAAAAGGCGAAGGTTATCTTTGTTCCTTCGGGGCCGGGCGCTTACCGTGACATCAGCGACCAGTTGTATCAGTCGTTTGTGAACGCGGCGGAGACGGCGAACACGCCCGCCTCGTCGACTTCTGCGAAGTCCGCGGCGAAGAGTGTAACGGGCCCGCCGCCGATGCAGGCATAGAAAGCCCTAAACTTAATACCTTGGAGACGACGGAGTGTCGTCCCAAGGTAGATCGCCATAAAACCAATTGAATGCGCGCAACCGCCCTGTGATAATGCGGGGTTGCCACTTCTTTGATACTGAGCGGTGCATGGCTATGCCAGTGGCTTGCATTTCCTCGTATGAAGAGGCGAAGCAATTCGCAATGTCGAACATTTGCATGATCTCAGGCTCCGATCTCAGTGTACATTTCTTGCGAAAAGAATCTAGTGAGCCCAACTCCTTTACGTTGGGAAGCAACATTGCCATATTGTCTCCACAGAACTTCGTGAAATCAAGTTCATCAATTAGAGACAGCATCCAGAGAAAAGCCCATAGCGACTCGTTGAACGCCATGATTTTGGGCGGGTATCCAAAGCCTTCCTCAATAAATCTCCGTTCATTGTGAGAAAGGGATTCTGCGAGTCCTTCAGCCTCGATCCATTGGATCGTTAACTCTCTGGGCCAGCTAAAGAGGCGAGCCATTTGCACTGTCAAACAAGCTACTCGACTGACAACTTCGTTAAGGGATTTTGCTGCTCGTGGAACAAGCACGGCACCAATTTTCTCTGGAATGGGGAACTTGGCCTCCTTCAACCTTTCGATCGATTCGTTTCTAATTTCTGTATCCGCCATAAAAGTTTGCGGCACCCCCTCTACCGTCCGGATGAAGTGGCCCATTAGGCCACAATGTGGGCAGGGTAGATCTCATATTACTATCAACATGTCGTGGCATGCTCAGGCGCCCCCCTGCGAGGAACGAGCTGAGAGTCTGAGCATGGAAGGGAAGGATGCTGGACGACAAGGCCCAAAACTCAATGCTCAAGCCCCAGCTTCGCCATCACTTCCCATTCATCTCTTATTCCAGGTGGGCGATGAAGGCGGACCTGAGCATGCCACTCTCAGTATTCGAGGATTGCGCGCCGCTCCAAATGCAAAAGCGCCCTTCGACTTCGAAGGGCGCTTATAGCTTGGATCTCTCTAAAAAGATTAGGCCTTGCGTCGTCGGCGAATCAGGGCGATTGCTCCGAGGCCGATAGCGGCCATCGAGGCGGGCTCCGGAACCGGGTTACCGACCGTAAAGGTGAACGACTTCGCGTTGTACGATGTCGTCGCCCCACTGAAGACAGAGTTGCCGTTCAGCTTGAGGTTTAGACTACCGAAATCATTGCCACCAAGACCAAACCCATTGCCGAATCCTGCGTTGCCGAATCCTGCCGCAGCAAGGTAGTAAGTTCCATCGGCGAGGACGCCTTGGTTGATCTCACTTTGCAATCCGCTCGCATCGTCATTGAAGCCGATCAACGTTCCCGTGGAATCGTAAAGACCCAGCATCGTGTCGTAATCAGAAGCAAACGTGTCGAAATCGAAGCTGGAACCGTGTGCGAAATTGCCAAGGCTTGTCAGACTTGCAGATCCACTCCATGTGAAATTCAGATTTGTCCAATTGGAATCTGCCCCAGTTCCGTCATCGAAGTCTTCAAAGGCCTGAAGGTCGATCGAGTCGTTGTGAGCCATGAAGACCATGCCCGACTGAGAAAACGACACTTGGTCGCTGGTAAATGTGTTCAAATTATCCGATGGCCGCAGCTCGTAACCCGCTCCTTTACTTGCGTTGCCAATAACCCACATCGCTTCGGTCTCCCATGTCGTCGAAATCACCGAAGTAATTGTCCCGCTGAAAGAGAAGTTGCCGAAGATGGTCGTGGCACCGGTGTACGTTCCGGTCAAATGAGCATTGCCCGGATCATCGAGAACCCCGTTGGAACCGACCGGTCCCGCGGCTGTGATACTAAACTGCGCATTGGCCATCGACGAGACGAGCCCGAATGCCGCAAGCGCAAAGGAATATTGAAGTTTTTTCATAACACCTCCAAGAAATAATTGCCCAGCAGCCGACCAAAGATCGGCTAAACACTGGCATTATAAACCTTCTCTCCACCCATCGTGCCTGGTTTTTTTACTAGTCCCGGGCCCGATTGAGTTTTCTTTTGAACGCTTTGCCAATCTTCGGCCACCAACGTTCTGTATGATGCTAGTTGTCCAGCAACAGGCGGTGCAAAAAGTGGAGAAGCTCGATATCGCGCAACTTGCGAAACAGCACTACGACCGCGTGTTCCGATTTTGCTCGACGCGGGTGGGCTTCCACCACGCCGGCGATGCGGCCCAGGAAACCTTCCTGACCGCCCAGCGAAATCTGAGCAAGTTCCGAGGCGAGAGTCAGCCCCTCACATGGCTGATCGGGATCGCCCTCAACGAGTGCAGGCGAATAAACCGCAATCTCCAACGAAGCGAACCGCTTCCCGATTTCGAAGATTCTCAATCGAACGAATCTCAACTCATCGATCGCGAGGTGCTGCGAATCGCGCTCTCCAAGCTCACCGAAGAGCATCGAGATGTGGTGGTCATGCACGAAATCGACGGCCTCACGTATGAGGAAATTGCCGTCGTCCTCGCCATCCCGGTCGGCACCGTCAAGAGCCGACTCTACCACGCCTTCGTGAACCTGCGAAAGGCGATCTACCTGCCCGAACAAGCCGCATCGGAGGTGAACTAATGGAACAGCTTAAGAGTTATTTGGACGGCGAGCTCGATCTCGCCCAGCAAGCCGAAGTGGAGACTCACCTCCGCAACGACGAAGAATTGCAGAAGATGGTGAACGACTTCAAGTCGATCTCCGAAACGATGAAGACCGCTCAGGCCGGCGAGCCATATGGCTACGACGAACTGACCGAGAAACTTGCCCGCGACGGCCGATCGAAAGTCGAGGCGAACAAGAAGGTCTGGCGTCTGGCCAGCTTCTGGAGCCTCGGCGCGGCGGCACTGGTGATCGCGGGTGGCGTGCTATCGAAGGGCGGATTTAATGCGAGCGGCGCTGATGCTGGCGTGCACTCTGAAAGCACGGTATTTGCCGATAAGTCTGTCGCGTCGACTTCGTCGCCCAAAGCGGCCGAAGCTATGCCGCAGCAAGACTTTGCCAAAAAATCTGAAGAATCTCCCGCTGGCGGCGGATTTGGCGGCAACATGAAAGGCGCTCGATCGAACTTGAGTGATGACGCCGAATCGCGACAAAAATTTGGAGCCGTCAAAAATATGGCTGGGGCCGCCGCGCAGGCACCTAGTGATGGAGAAGTTTCGGGCAAGACCTCGGCTATTAGGGGCGGAGACGCAATGAGCCCTAAGGCTCCCGATACTCAGTGGTACGAAAAATCTGGCGACCGAGAAGACCTCTTCAAGTCGAACGTTCGGGCCATCAAGGACAAGACTGCCGTCACGACCACCACCATCGGCGACACGCCTCAGGGTATCTATGTCGAACGGAAAGGCGAGATTCAGCTTAAGGTCGAGGATCTGAACAAGTCGATCGACGAAGCGACGGGCATGGCCCAGAACTTCGGCGGGTTCGTCTCAGGAACTCAGATGTCAAACCGCGCCGACGGCGGTGAGGCTTCGATGACCTTGCGAGTACCCACCAAGAATTACTCGGCCGTCATGACCAAGCTGCGCAACATGGGCGAGGTTGTCACCGAGAATAGCGGGAGCCAGGACATCACGACTGAAACCGTCGACCACGGCTCGCGAATGATCAGTTGGGCTGACGAAGAGAAGCGCCTGATGGACGAATTGGCCAAGGCCAAAACGAATCAGGACAAGTATCGCATTCGTCGTCACCTCGAGGATGCAAGAGCCAACCTGGATTCGGAGCGAGCCGTCGTGAAGAGCCTGAAGGATCGCGCTGAGTACAGCACGATCAACATCGGCTTCCTCCGCGGCGAGAATGCTGAGAAGGCTGGCGCAGGTTCAGGCAACTGGTCGGGCAGCGCCTTCAAAGACGCCAAGTCTGGACTGGGAACCGTCGGCCAGGTATTCGGGACCCTCCTGATCTATCTCGGCGTTTTCTCACCGGTATGGCTGCCTTTTGTTATCGCAGCTTTTGTGATCAAGCGAAGAAGTTAACTCTCTGACCTGAACCTTCCCAACCCCTCTCTCGGCTTGCCGGAGAGGGGATTTCTTTTGAGCGGCAAGCGGCAAGAGAGAAGCGTGGGAAGCGGCAGTGCCAGCGCAAGAAGCTGTAGAAGTACTCCTGAATACCGCAACATGATCTCCCCTCCACGCTGGAGGAGGGTCCGCGAAATAGGTTGCCACAAAGACAAGCCTTTTCGTGGAAGGCGATCCGATCGATGAATTCCGGTAGAGACACTTAGGTTCGAATCGACGGGGTAGATGATTTGCAAGCTGTCGACATCCACCCCATCCGTTCGTGGGAATCATTTTCAGACGAAAAGCAGGCGTGCGAACGGCCACCCCTCCAACTTGGAGGGGAGAATTGTTTGTCGGTCTTTGTGAATTCACATGACTTCGCCACATTCCCCCCTTTCACTGGCCTTGCTATTTCTTTGCGCTTCTTCCGCTTCCTCCTCTTCTTCCGCTTCCCCCGCTTCCCTCGCTTCTTTCGCTAGGATAAACTCCGCCCAATGAAAAAGATCCCGGTCCTCCTCGATACCGATCCTGGAAACGACATCGACGATGCGCTGGCGATCAGCTATCTGTTGAGCAAACCGGAGTGCGATCTGCTGGGGATCACCACAGTAACGGGCCCGGTCGACCAGCGCTCTGCCATCGCCGAGGTTCTTTGCAACGCGGCGGGAAAGAGGAACATTCCGATCCACTCGGGCCGATCGGAGGTCCTCGCTTACGGCCAGGGTCAGCCTTGGTGCGCTCAATACGAACCAATCAAGGACTTGCCGCACAAGATGAATCGCAAGCAAGACGAGGCGGTCGACTTCTTACGACAAACCATTCGCAAGCACCCGGGCGAGATCACGTTACTGAGCATTGGACCCTTTCCCAACGTCGCGCTGCTCTTCGCCATCGACCCCGAGATTCCGTTCCTCCTCAAAGAATTTGTCTCCATGGCGGGCGTATTCCACATGAACTTCGACGCGGAATGGAACTGCGTGTGTGACCCAGTCGCAACGGCGATGGTCGCACACTCCAAGCGGCCACGACACTACTGGGTCGGCCTCGATGTCACCCTACAATGCCAAATGGAGAAGGCCGAGTGCGAGAAGCATTTCAAAGGACCCCTCCTTGAGATGGTGCTGAAGATGGCGACGAAGTGGTTTGAGCGAGAAGGGAAGATCACGTTTCACGACCCCCTCGTGGCAGCTTCGATCTTTAATCCTGGACTCCTCACCTTCGAGCAAGGCAAGGTCAACGTGAATCCGGAGAAGGGGCAGACGCACTTTGAGCCGGGAGAAGGGACTGACTTCATCGCCGCCAAGGTCGACAGCAAGCGCTTCTTCGAAGAGTATTTCAGCGTCGTGAAGTAGCCGCTACCCGCCCTTCATGGCGCGGTTGATAATTCCCAGATTAACCTGCTCAAGTTCATCGTCGCTGATCTTGTCGAAGGTCATCGGCACCGTCGACCCAAAGAACAAGCCGGATAAATCGGTGATCTCCAGTTGCTTGTCGCTCAGCTTCTTAATCGTGAAAGGGAAGTGTTGATCGGGGTGGGCGGGATCGCCTTGGTACTTCGCGCTCTTGTTCGTTGCCTTGTCACCGCGAATGGTCATGGTTGCATCCTTAAATTCAACCGGTGCCATGAGGTCTTGCTTGGTACCCACC
>CAMFIS010000189.1 GCA_945952345.1 uncultured Fimbriimonas sp. | reverse complement strand
GTCGGTGATATCGTTCTGGTCTCGGCGGGCAGCATTGTCCCGGCCGATGGTTTGCTGATCGAGTCAACCAATCTGTTCGTCGACGAGGCGGCCTTAACTGGCGAGACTTTCCCGGTCGAAAAGCATCCGGGACCGGTCGATGCTGGCGCAGTAGTCTCGAAGCGAACGAACATGCTCTTTTCGGGCAGCCACATCTCGAGCGGATCGGGAAAATTCTTGGTGACTGCCGTCGACGACGATACCGAGCTTGGTTCGATCGCCACGAGCCTTGGGCAGCAACGACCTGAAACCGAATTTGAGTCAGGTATTCGCCATTTTGGCCTCCTCCTGGTTAACCTCACCCTCCTTCTTACCTTCGGAGTCTTTGCCCTTAACGCTTTTCTTGGCCGTTCCATCCTCGAATCATTTCTGTTCGCTTTGGCTCTCGCGGTCGGCCTTACGCCTCAGCTTTTGCCCGCCATTGTGAGCGTGAATCTGTCTCGAGGCGCGGTTGAGATGGCGCAGAAGAAAGTGATTGTGAAGCGGCTCGCCGCGATCGAGAACTTGGGAAGCATGAATGTGCTGTGTTCGGACAAGACCGGAACTCTGACTCTCGGAATCGTCCAAGTGCATGGCGCGTACGATCTTGAAGGGAAACCGAGCGACGAGGTTCTCCATCTGGCTAAGATTAATGCGAGTTTGCAATCCGGTTTCCGAAACCCTATCGACGAAGCGCTGGAGAAGGCGGACGGCAACAACCAAAAGCTTCCAGAGTTGATCGCAGAAGTTCCGTACGACTTTATTCGGAAGCGTCTGAGCGTGCTCGTTAAAGGCGAAGATAGCAAGCTCGTCCTCATATCAAAGGGAGCGCTCGATCCCATTCTTGCAGGTTGTTCAAAGGCAGGGGATACAGATCTCGATAGCGTGCAAGCCAAGGTACGTCAGCTCTTTCAGGACTTCAGCGGTCAGGGATATCGTGTGCTTGGTGTGGCGACCAAAGAGATGCCGGGCGAGACCAGTTCCGTTTCTGCCAACGATGAGAAGTCGATGACCTTGCGAGGGCTGATTGTTCTGGAAGACCCACTTCGACCCGAAATTGCCGAAACTGTTGGCAAGTTGCAGTCCCTCGGCGTTGAGTTGAAAGTCATTACCGGCGACAATCACCTCGTCGCGGCCACTCTTGGGCGAAATCTCAAGCTCCAAAACCCTGAGCCTTTGACCGGCTCTGACCTGCACTCGCTGAGCGACGCGGCTCTGATGTCAAAGGTGCGGCAGCACCAAATATTTGCGGAAATCGAACCCAATCAAAAGGCGAAGCTAATTGCAATGCTTCGCCGCCAGGGCAACGTGGTTGGCTATATTGGCGATGGAATCAACGATGGGTCAGCGCTTCATGCCGCCGACGCGGGCATCTCGGTGGCAAACGCTGTGGATGTGGCGAAAGAGGCTGCGGACTTCGTCATGATGGAGTCGGGACTCGACGTCCTCATCAATGCTGTTATTGAGGGCCGAAAGACGTTCTCGAACACTATGAAATACATCTTCATGGCGACGAGTGCGAACTTTGGAAACATGTTTAGCCTGGCAGGCGCGTCTCTTCTCGTCCCATTTCTGCCGCTCCTCGCAAAGCAAGTCTTGATGATGAACTTTCTCACAGATATTCCGGAGATGTTCATCGCGAGCGATACGGTCGATCCCGATCAATTGGCATCACCCCAGCGTTGGAATATCAAGTTCCTGCGCAAGTTCATGGTCGTGTTCGGGATTCTTAGTTCAGCATTTGATTTCGCGACCTTCGGGGTCTTACTTTGGCTTAAAGTCCCAGAGACGATCTTCCGAACCGGATGGTTTGTCGAGTCCGTCGCATCAGCCGCGCTCATCGTCCTCGTGGTGCGGACCAAGCAACCGATGCACCGCTCGAAACCCGGAAAGAGTTTGTTGACCGCTACATTGGCGATCGTCGCTACAGTATTCCTGATTCCCTATACACCGCTTGCGGGCCCCCTTGGGCTGGATGCATTGAAGCCGCAAATCCTCGTCGCGATCGTTGCAATAATCGCTGCTTATATTTTGTCGGCAGAAGTTACTAAATCTATCTTCTACCGCCATACGACCAGGGCAGCGACCTAGGATAGGCCTGTCAGGACACCTGCGCCACAGAAGTCCGCGTTTCCAAATCGCTCGATGCGATGCCCAAAGCCATGGGCTAAAGCCATCAAGAGTCGGTTGTGCGGAACATGATTGAAGCGCATCGATCGGCCCATTTTGAAGTCTAAACCTCCTCCAACTAGAACAAACGGAATATCTTCTAGCGTATGAGAGTTTCCCTTTCCAAGTTCGTTCGTCCAAACGATCAGCGTATTGTCCAGGAGGGTTCCATTCCCGTCGGGCTCTTTCGTTTCGGAAAGCCGTTTCGCGAGATAGGCCAGCTGCTCGCAGTACCATTTGTTGATCTTGGTCAGTTTTGCTTGGGCATCGAGGTTCGTGTCCGGCTCGTGAGATAGGTCGTGCTGACCTTCTTTGATTCCCAACCAGGTCATACGAGCTTGGCCAACGGAGTTGGTGTACTGCAAAGTTGCGACTCGAGTGGCATCGGCGACGAACGAACTCACCATCAGATCGATCTGAAGTTTGCTGATTTTGGGAATGTTATCGTTATTGCGTCGAACGCCTGGTTCGATGACTGGCACCGCATGGCCCACGTTCGTCGTCCGGGCGGCAAGAATCTCTTGCTCCATTTCACGTACGAGAGACGTGTGTTCATCCAAGAACTGACGATCCTGAGTGCCAACTTGCGCTCTTACCTTGGCCAAATCGTCTTTCAAATCGTCGAGCACGCTCTTTAGTGATTCTTGGTCCTTCAACTGACCGTAAAGCTTGTTGAACATCTGATACGGATCATCGATAGGTGAAATTGGCTTATTGGGACCGGCATAACTCAGTCGCGTCCAAGTGTCTGCGCGTTCGGGAACCATGACTCCAAACTCAAGGGAGCTAAAGCGAGTTCTGGTCGCCGCAGTCTTCTGTAGATAATTTGCAATTTCTTGGTCGATGGAGATTCCACTCGACCATCCGGCGGGAGTATCCGATCCGCCCTGCACGTTACCGGGGAACAGCTCGGTTCCAGTTAGCAAGCAGCCTATGCCGCGCATGTGGTTGTCCCCATCTCCTCGAACTCGATCCGAAACGCCCTTGAGAACCAAAGTCCTTTTCTTAAACTCTTCGAGTGGGCTCAAGCTCTCCTTGAATGCGAAATCGGCACCTTCAGTGTCGGGCCAAAAGGTATTCGGGATGACGCCGTCTGGGCTGAAGATAATGACGAGACGCTGCTTCCTCTGGCTAAATGGGGGAACAAGCAAGCTCGGTAGATTGTTCACGAAGGGGAACATGGCGGCACCCATTCCCATGTCTCGCAGGAACTCTCTTCTCGATTTCATCTTTGGCCTCTTACTGCATATCTTTGGTGGCGGTTAGCGTTGCGATATCCGCCATTAGCTTACGAATACTATAGCGGCTTTGTCCGAACGATTGTTCTAGTTTCGGCAAAGTGCCCGAGCCGTAAGCGAGCATGGGTTGCTTGACTTCGTGTAGGAATAGCTTCTCGATGAAAGCTGATTGAGCCTCCGGGCTCTCGGCAATGTACTTGGCCAAGTCGGCCGGTCCCGCGAACTTAACCAAATTCCCGCTCTTGGTCCGATAATAGCCAGAGTGATCGATCGACTTCCCATTTTCTCGCACTCGGTACTTACCAATGGCATCAAAGTTCTCCAAAGTAAATCCAATTGGATTGATAAGGCCGTGGCAGTTGTTGCACATTTCTGGCTTGGTCTGGAGAGTAACACGTTCGCGAGTCGTCAGATTTGGATGGAGACTCGGAGGGTCTGGTGCGAAAGCCGAGGGTGGAGGGTTGAGCGTTTTGCCGAGCAGGTTTCGAACGATGAGAACGCCGCGGTGGATGGGTGAGCTTGTCTCCAGATATCCAAATCTCGCAAGTAAATATGGCTGGGTGATCAAACCTACCCGTTGCCCATTATCCATCTCCACCGGCTGGAAACCCGCTCCCTGGGGAATCGAATATCCATAGATGGATCCGAGGTCGCTATTCAAAAACACGCGACCGCTGGTCATCATCTCCCTGTAATCGCTGGCGTCACTTCCTGCCGTGCTCTCCAAATAGAGTTCAAGGGATGTTCGGAGGTCAGTGACGGTCGAAACACTGAATTCAGGATAAAGCTTCTGGCTCTTAACTACTTCGGGAACGTCATCGACCTTGAGCCACGTCAATAGGAAGTCACGAAGTTTGCTCCATGCCCTTGGGTCATCCGACATTCTTGTCGCTTGTTGCGCGACCTTCTCGGGCGTATCGAGCTGTCCGCTTGCCGCGGCATCGAGTAGTTGCTGATCGGGAATCGAATCCCACAATGCAAATGACAAATCAGCGGCTGTTCGGTATCCGTCCCGTTTGCCGGTGCCTACTTCGCGATACAAGAATCGCGGAGAAAGCAGGGTAAGAATCACGGACCTCTTCACTGCGGTTTCTACATTCGGACTCGAATCGAACTGTTTACGAACATACAATTGTTCTTCTTCAGCCGTCAGAGGCTTTCGAAATGCCCGACCGGCAAACTGACGGCAAAACGAGGACAATTTCTCCCGGTAGTCCTTATCCGTATCTTGAGTTCGGGCCAACTCTTGCAAATGAGTCGCGACGTAATTCGCCGTCTCGACCGCCGCTGCTGTAGTTGAGTCTTCCCACTCTTTCGATACGGCGCTGCCGCGTTCGTAGCCCATACTCCTATCATCTGGGGGGAACGGCGTCCCAATTACGTACGATGTCGGACTGTACTCCTTATGTAGATAGCGGGATGGAACCACCTCCAGGGATTCCTTCGGCCGCCGCCAGAGAAGCGTAACATTCGCATGTCCAGGCGGCTTTTCCTTCTGGCGTTTCGGATCTTCCACGCCTTGAGTCGCTTTGCTGAACTCGAGCCGGAACGGATACGTTCTCCCACCAATAAGCTTGATCGCAGCGTGAAACTCTTTTTCGTTTCCTGACCTTACGAACGCATCGATAATAGGCTGCGGTCCATTCACGAAAAGCCGGACGGCATTATCCGACTGCACGACAAACTCGTATTCGCCTGAATCGGGTGCTTCGATGCTTCCCTGCCAAAGAATTGAGAAATTGTACGGATCGTATTGGTCCGGCACCGGTCCAGCGTTGCCAAAGTCGAACTTGATAACTGGATCAATTCTGTCGACGACCTTGGTCTTTTGGTCAAAGTTGCGAGCCTTATAGTATGTTGCTTGTAATCCTCCCGATGCTCCCCCCATTTTGGCGGGATGGTAGTTACCAATGAGGTCGGCCAGGCAATTTCGATACTGCTTAACCGTCAACCTCGCCAGGGCTACTCGGGGCGGGCGAATTCGTTCTTGCGCCAGCGGAGAATAGAATGCGTCGAACATATACTGAGCGACAGCCTCCGCATCGGGAGCGGGACACTTCTTCGGCCCGGGCGGCATCGATTTGCCGATGAAGTTTGCTAGCTCCTTGGCCGATAGACTTCCGACCAAAGGCTTTGCATAACCTCCGCCGCCCTGACCTTTCTCACCATGGCAACTGGCACATCGGGCCTTAAAGACGGTGGCTCCATCGATTGGGCTCGCTGGCTGCGGCTTCTTCGCCTGTGGCAAGCTGAACCCGGCCAAAGCGAATGCAGAACAGATGCCGAGCACAGGTATGGATCGCCGCATGTACTTCATAGCTTCTTGCAGTAGGGACAAACCGGGTATTTGGCCGCATACGTGTGGTGGCAGCATGAGCAATATACGTCTGCATCAGTGTCCAATTCCAGAATATCGTGTTCGTTGTAGGTCCCTTCCAGAACCATCGAGCGCAAATCCTCCAAGCTATACGGATCTTTGGACCGATGGTGACGAATGCCTTCGCCAATGGCCCAAAGAAAGGCAATACCGCTCCCTGCCAAACAGAGATCTCGTAGAGGAGGGATAAGCCACAGAACTCCCGACAATATCGAGAGCAAAATCCCAAGGGCAGTGCAACGAATCCAGGGCTTGGAAGACACCTAAAACTAGAATATCATGGATGCGCTCCGAGCCGGAGCGCATCCTTTAATTTTGGCCGAGGTATTGCCTCAACGCTTGACAATCCAAGAGCTTGCCCAATTGACCGGAGTAGTTTGGATTGATATCGTCGATCGCATGACCTGACTCGTAGAGAGCCTGCCGAAGGAGGACCGGATTACGAGGAATGCCATTCGGCAACGATGCCAATGCGCCAACCACAAGGGGCGCCGCAAGAGACGTACCAGACACGGTTGCCATGCTTCCGTCCCACCAGGTGCTCGTGATTCCAATCGCCGGGGCGGACACTCGAGTGCGAACACTCCAGTTGCTGAACGACGCCTTGGTTCCATCCGAATTCACTCCGGCAACACACACAGTCCGATAGATCTGCGAAGGCATGAGACCGCCCTGCATGTTGTTATTGCCAATCGGAGTTACGAGCAGGCTGCCCTGATCGTCCATCCAATTCAGCAATCCCTGAAAGCCTGGCAGCGTATCTGGCGCGCCAAGGCTCATGTTGATAACCTGTGCACCGTTCTCGACGCAAAAGACAATGCCCTTAAATGCGTTCCACGCATTGGCATTTCCATCGCTATCCGCAACTTTTGCCACGATGAACTGAGCGTTCGGCGCCATTTGGTTGATCAATCCTGCGACCATCGTTCCATGGCCCGCGGCTTCGTCTGCGATGCCATTGAGATTTGAGTCAGTACCATTGGGCAGATCGTCGGCAGGTGCTCCAGCGGCAATCAAATTCAACTCAGCAATCACTTTGTTTTTGAGCTGTTGCTGCAAAGGAGAAATACCGTTGTCGACGATTCCTATCTTTGCCGAGGGGCAACTTCCAGACATTGGCACAAAGTTTATTTGACTGAAGACCGACTGATTCGGACCAGCCTGATGCTTGCGCTTAAAGATCGCAGCCAGCGAGCTACCGTGGCTGCTGTACCGAGTACGATCTCCATCGAAGTCCTCAGCGTCTGCCCAGTCAATCCTTTGATCGGCGCGCAATTCGTCGCGCAACGTCCGCTCGTTGTCGTAAGTGACTTCAAAGCGGTAAAAGGGCGACCGGCCTGCCCGCTCGTAATTAAGAATCTCCGGATATGCAGCTACGATCGACGATAAGTCGCCAGGATCGATAAGCCGTGCGATCACACCTGAAGCATGGGCTAGCGACGGAACGACGAGGGCCGCCAAACAGAGGGCGAACACGCGGAGAACCGAAGTCCATTTGTTGACGAATTGGAACGGAATGGGCTTTATGTTTCTATTTCTATCTAATTGTGCTTGCTGAAGATGTGGGGAGGACATCATCACCTCATAGGTCTGAGTTCATTTGAACTCGGCCTAAATGAATCCTTCCCGATCGCCACACAATCGTAGGTTGGTATATTCACTTGCATCTTGCCGAGCCTCTTTTTGTTGACAAGAACTAGTCGCCGAACTAAAACAAGTACATCCATTATAAGAAGTTTGCCGACGAATTCGTCGGCAGCCAGGATGAAAGAGGATTCTTTACAGATTCCAGATGCCCTATTGGGTCTTTACCCTCTTCACAAACTCTAAAAACTCCACCAATT
>CAMFIS010000188.1 GCA_945952345.1 uncultured Fimbriimonas sp. | reverse complement strand
AGATGTGCAGCGAGAGCAATGCCAGACGCGCGCTCTTATCCTTTCGTCGAGGTGCTATGAAACGGCGTCGCTGGTGGTACTCGAATGTCTCGCGGCCGGTATTCCCTGCGTCGTTCCCGATATCTCCGCCGCCACCAGTTGGGTCGAGGATGGTGTCAACGGAGTTTATTTCAAGGCTGGGGATATCGCGTCCCTAACCGACGCCCTTAAGAGGCTCGATAGCGACGAAGAAGTCGCGCGGATGGGGCGCAATGCCTTCACTCGATACTGGAAGAACCCGTTCACTCTTGAACGATACCGCGACGAACTCTTGGCGATTTACGAGGGAGTTTTGGATTGAGAATCGGTCTGCAAGCAACAAACATTTTCTTCGAAGGCCCCAAGCACGCCGGAGTCTCGCGCAGTTCGCTTCGGCTGCTCGAAGCGATTCTCGAACACAAGGAGCATGAGTATGTGGTCTTCGTCCGCCCAGAGTCTCCTGTGCCAGAAAGGTGGCAACGTTTAAAGCATGTTCAAGTTGAAAGGACTTGGAAGAAGACACGTACGTGGCACTACCTTGGGCGCGACCTGGAACCTGTCCGCCACCGATTAAAAGCGTGGTTTTCGGTCAGTGGATACGTCGCCCGAACGCCTGGAATCGTCAGGGCCAGTCTTGTCCACGACGTGTTTTGGCGCAAATATCCAGAGACGTACACGCAGGAAGACATCGACATCCACGAGCGAATGGCCCAGAATATCGCGCAGTACTCGACATTCATAGCCGCCAACAGCCAGTCGACTGCCATCCAGTTTGGTGAGACGTATAAACTTTCCCCGGATCGGTTTCTGGTCCTGCCATTCGGAGTCGGACAAGACGTCGATAACCCTCGCCAGGATCGACCCGCCAGTCTCCCAAGCGATCGCGACTACCTGTTCACAATCAGCACGCTTGAACCCCGAAAGAACCTACTCCGCCTTTTCGAAGCTTACGCAAAGGCGCTGAAAAATCCAGCCTTTGCGAACGTCGATTTAGTTATTGCTGGCGCGAAAGGTTGGAAAACCGAAGGCATTCTTGAGAGAGTCGAAGCTCTCGGCCTGCGCGAGCGCATCCACTTTCTCGGCTTTGTGCCCGACTCGGACGTCCCCGCCTGCTTCCAGCACTCCAGAGCCGCAATCACCGCCAGTTTGGACGAAGGATTCGGAGTTCCAGTTTTAGAGGCGATGAAGTACGGAGCGGTGGTCGCAGCAAGCGACGTACCGGCTATCCGCGAGATTGGTCTGGATATTCCCTACTATTTCGATCCTCTGAATGTCGAGTCGATCGACACTGTGTTGCAACTCATCGTTCAAGCGCCTGATCGTGAAGAACGAATCCTGCGAGGACTGAAGCGATCGTTGGATTTTTCGTGGTCCAAATCTGCACAGCTTGTCCTTGATCGCCTTACCCAACGCTAACGGCAAAGAGTCGACGCAGGATCCCATTCTTGCCAAGAATCTTCGCGAGACCATCGGGCAACGTCATGAGGCCCATACGCTGGTAAAGAGCGGCGAGAGCAAGGCAAAGGAAGGGAATAAAAGCGACCACACCCAAGGCACCCCAGCGCGAATAGTGAAGCTGGCCAACGATAAGCAAGGCAGCAAGGCCAGCCACAGCGCCAACTCCTATCACTCCGGCCGTTATCCTTAGCAGTTCTACAAGACTCACTTCGCGAACTCCATAGCGTTGGCAGTAGTAGTGAATCGGCAAGATTTGCGCTAAGTCGATGAAGCAGTTCATCGATGCCGCACCTAGAATGCCGAACCTGACCGCCAAATACTTGGTCGCGCAGAGCGTCACAATGGAATTCCAAAGCGTGAACGGCAGCATGAGGTGCGCCTTACCTTGGGCAAAGAACACTCGGGTGATCGTCGAGTGATGAAGCTCGAGACCGTAGTAAATGCCCATTAGGAACACCAACAAGCCAAATCCAGGAATCTCCTTAGCCATCCAAGCTCTCAAGATCACATCCCCGAAACCACCCACAAAGACGATACCGACGCCCGCCACAAAGCCAACAAATCGGAAGTTGCGCCGGAAGATGTCGGCCAAACGATGGGGTTCATTGTGAGCAAGATGCGCCATTTCCGGCGTAATCGACTCCGTAATTTTTCCAAACGCCTCAAGAAGAATCTGTGGAATTCGACATGCGGTGCTATAGATCGCAAGCACGGCCTCGCCGAGGTAACTTGCCACGATCACCTTGTCGGCGTTGCCGCCAATGCGGGTAGAAAGGCCGGCCACATAGCTTTTCAAGCCCATGAGGGATATCTCGGAAAAGTCGGCGAGGTTGAATCTTGGCCAGATTTTGAAGTCCCTCTCCCTCCGAACAATGTAAGCGAGCTTAACCACGAACTGAATAACAGAATCGGCCAAAGTTCCCAATAAGACACCGAGAGGCGAACGGAGAATGAGAACAAGCGCTATCTGCAATGCGATCGCGAAAACAGGGATGACGGATGTGAGAGCCGCGACTTTGTGAAACTGCTCCCGGGCATTGAAAGGAGCATTGAATGCCGAACCGTACACATCGAAGAAGAACTGGGCTCCCGATACCCAAAATAGGAGTTGGAGCTGAGGTACATCGTGCCAATCCTTTGACCCGCCCAAGAACATGGGCATGGAGAACAGCCCGGCCATTCCGACCAATCCGATGATTAAATGCAGAAATAGGCCGGAACGAAAGTAATTCCACGCCCTATCGGTTTCAACTCGAAATGTGCGCGACAGGATCTGGATCATTCCTTGAGGAATATCAAGGTCCACAAATTGCCAAAGAACTCGGATGATGCCAATGTTGATCGCGATGCCGTACGCAAACCAACCGAGTGTATCCACCGCCACTTTGACGTTGACCATCTGAAGGCCAAGGATCAGAAATCGAAGGCCGACGAGCCAAAGAACTCCCTGGGAACGGCTGCGAACTTTTGGCTCAGATGCCAAGCAGCCTCATTGGTCGACGAAGGACCTTTCGGATCGCGACAACGATGCCCGAAACTCGGTTAACTTCAAGCTCTTCTTGCCAGGTCAACGAGCCCAAAGCCAGCACCATCGTGTAGAAGAATCCTACCGGCTGATACACGATGCTGTTGCCCGTAAGGCTGAGGAGGAGAACCGAGAAAGTCGACACGACGGCGATGAACGCCCACTCTTTAACGACAGGCGAATCGCCCGAGGCACGCAGAATGCATCCGCCCAAGATGGTTAGATAAATCGTCGCGACAATGACCAAACCTAGGTAGCCAAAGCAGGCGTACGTCGTGATGTAGTAGTTATCCAACACCGTACTCGACCACTTATCCACGTGAAACATATTAGACGTGACCATGAGGTTGGGATCGGGTCCAATCCCAGTCATTGGACGAGCCGCGATAATTGGCTGGAGCTGCTTCCAAGATTCCTGTCGCGCTAAGAGCGCGGGGTCATTCGCTGCCGGACGCAATCCATATTCAAATTTACTTGGGAATAAGATGAGGGGAATCGTGACACCTGCGGCAAGAACAGCGCTGATAGCAAGGCCAATGTTCTTGCTACGTCGGAACTGTAGATACACGATGGGCAGCAGTCCAACAACAAGTCCGGCATAGTACATCGAGCGGTACTGCGCGGCTAGGATAACGAACGCAAAAAAGAGAATTCCAGCCCACTCAAATTTGGATAGATTTCGGTGGATAATCGGTCCGCCAAGCAGAATCAACCCCGCGAAGCCTTCAAACCCCAACTGAGACGGATAGTCGGTTGTCCCGATCGGTCGGAAGATAACCATCTCCACCTTCGTTTGAAAGGTGTTGAGCGCCCAACCGACACCAAGCAGCTGCATGATTCCGACCAGGCCCGAAAAGCCGTAAAAGACGATGATCGTCCACTTCACCCACTTCCGAATTTCAGCCCCGCAGTAGACCGCTTGGATGAGTGATAGCCCCACCATGAGGTAAGCCAAGAGGTGGGTTGTCTGCCATCCCATCGTCAGGAAGAGAGTTCGGCCGATATCCTTGTTGATCAGGATTCCATCGAAGATTGCGTAAGCGTAGAAGATCAGGATTGCGACCACAGCGAAAGGAACACGAACCGCGAGCTTAAAGAGGCCCACACCGGCGATGATCTGCAAAAAGCAAGACATCGGAATCATGTAGTCCAACATCCAGCCAAAGCCCTGGAGACCTTCGCGAAACTTTAGGACCGTCATAAGCATGCAGACGAACACGTTGAGGTAGGCCCACACCATGTATGACCGGCGATAGCCGAACATTTTTCGCTCCGGATCTTTCGCCCGACGAACTGTGTCGAGTACAAGAGAGGTGGACTTTCCTACCGGCGCAAGCGCCGCATAATTCACCTTCCCCGTCCGTGGTTGCATAGCTTTATCGTCTTACGGTGGTAACACCGCTTCTGGCTCCAAATGGCTCTTCGGTTGGCGAGGCGTTCGTCAAGACAATACTCATCGCCTTGGCTCCGGACTTGGTCAAGATTTCTTGTGCAACCGGAATCGCCCGATAGCTGGTCGTCTTGGCGCTGATGACCAAACACGTTTCATCGACATACTGAGCCAACCGCGATGCGTCAGCAAAGACATCCACCGGAGGACAGTTAATGACGACCGTATCGGCTTTCTCTCGTAGGTCCTCGATCAATCCCATCATGTGAGAAGTTAAGAAGTCAGAGAGTCCGCTTGGAGACGCCGCTCCAGCGGGCAGAATCGAGAGATTCTCGTGGGCGGTGCTCACGAAAAGGTCTGTGGACTCACCCGGAAGAATGGTTCGACCGAGGACCTCGGCTACACCGCTTCGACCTTGGACGCCAAACATTTCGCTTAAACGCGGAAGTCGCAGGTCACAGTCCACCAGCACGGTTCTGGCACCAGTCTTGGCTAGCGAGACAGCGAACTCGGCCGCCGAACCCGATGAATCGACATCTTCGCCGACGCCAGCAAAGAGCAGAACCTGAGGTCGAGACTCTTTCGCCATCATCGAGAACGCCATATATCGGAAGCTTTCGATCGGTTTGAAGCTGCTGTCCTTGATCTCGCTGTAGTGCCGGCGAGCTAACGGCTTGGGCATCATTGGTACCGAAGCAGCCACGGGCAGAGCCGTGAGCTCGGCCAGCTGCCAACTGGTGTGAACCGGCAACTTGAACGACTCAATTGCAAAGGAGTATGCAAGACCGATGAGGGCTCCTACGATGGCCGCGAGAATGACGTACTTCTTCGCGTCCGGGGCAACCGGATCGGTGATGAATTTAGCGTCAGCCAACGACTGAATTTGGCTTCCCGATCCGTCCTTAACGTTCGTCAGTTCCTCAACCCATTTCTGGTTCTTCTGATATTCTTCTTCTTGAACCAGTCGGTTTCGCTGCAGGTCGAAGAATTTGCTTTCCACCTGCGGCATGGTCTGAATCTCCTGCTCATACTTGAGGATCGAAGCGTTGATCGGAGCAATGCTGTTTCGAAGGCTGTCGATGCGGGATTTGGCCACCGCAACCTTGGACTTCATGTCCTGTTTGAGCGCGCTGATCGTCGTTACCGAGCTGGATCGAACCATCTTCGAGTTTTTCTCGGCATTGACGCGCTGCTGGTGCAGTTTGTTGTACTTCGCTTGAGCGGCGACAACCAGAGGAGAATCGTCGAGATACTTGGTCTTGAGATCTTCAAGTTCGGATTGAGCCCCGGCTTCTAATTGTCGGTAACCGACCAAGACCGGATCTTCCATCGTTGAACTCGACGAAGCTTCGTTATCCTTCATTCGGCTCAGGGCCGTTGAAAGCGAATCGTATTCTGCCTGAGCCGAAGCCAGGTCTGAATCAAGTTGGTTTCGTCGCGATCGCGAACTTTGCAGAAGCTGCTCCAGGTTCCGATTGTGCTCGTTGGTGTCAGCCATGTTGTACTGAACCTTTAGGTTCTTATACTCATTGTCGATCGCATTCAATTTGGTCTTAGCCTTCTTGGCCGAAGCGACCACGAGATCGAGACCGTCTCGTACACCGTCCGAGGCACGTTTCTTTTTGAAATCGGAAAACGCCAATGCTACGTGGTTGGCGATGGATGCCGCATCATCTGGCGAGTAGGCTCTCACTCGGATTCGGACCACTCGCTGCTGTGTGGGGGCGTACTGGTTCAGCGAGCCGGGAATGTCGATGTCGAACATCGGATACAGCTCCTGGAACGCCTTTTCTGGCATCAAATCGGGCTTTGCCAGCTCCGCCGATGCACCTTTGAGTCCCTCTTGGAACATACGCGCGGACTTCAACATGCCGGTGTCCGAGTCGATATCCGTCAAGACCTGGGGAAGGACAAGTCGCTTTACCGCGTCGGGCATGGTTTGGTCCGTCATGATCTGCGGACTACCCACGAGCATTTCCACCGGAGCTTCGTAAATCTTCTTCGATTGGACGGCAACGAATAGGCCGAACAATCCGGCGATTATCGCCGCGATCAAAGTTCTACGAATATGGACTTTTAGCATTCTGAACGTCTTCCCATCGAGCCAACGAATTGCCCCGAGTCAGTAACCTTAAAACATTATTGAATATATCGGCGCTCCCAAACCATGAGGAATTGGCTCCAAAAAGCCAAAAACCCAAGAATTCTTACAGTTAGTAAGCGCCTCTGCCCCGAATCACAGCAGGGATCGTCCTGAGGACAATGGAGAGATCGACCAAGAAATTCATCTCGTCAATGTACCGATTGTCGAGTTCCATCCACTCGTCGAACGTGAGATCGCTGCGTCCCATGACTTGCCAGTAACAGGTGATCCCAGGCTTAACCGTGAGGCGTCGCATCGCAACATCATCATATTGCTCGACTTCATGGCGAATAGGGGGCCTTGGACCTACGATACTCATCTCGCCTCGGAGAACGCTGATGAATTGGGGCAGTTCGTCAAGGCTGAATTTGCGAAGGATTCGACCAATCGGTGTGATCCGTGGATCGTTTTTGATCTTGAAAATCGGTCCGTCTTTCTCGTTGACCTTTTGCAGTTCGGCAAGGCGCTTGTCCGCGTCGAGGTACATGGACCGGAACTTGGGAAACTTGAAAGGCTTGCCGCACAGGCCTATACGCTCGCTACGGTAGATGACCGGTCCCGGGCTACTGAGTCGAACCAGAACCGCGATAAGAACGAACCAGGGAAGCAGAATGACAAGCGCGATGCAGGAGATGACGATATCGAAGATTCGCTTGATCGTAGCGTATCGGCACACCTTAGGTGTGAGCCGGGTTCGGTCGAAATAGGAAGGCACTTCGATAAACTCATTGACCTTCATATTCTTCTCCATACGCCATGGTTCATAGCAAAATCGGAACCACTAGCGCGGCCCTCACATAAAATGTCGGCCCTAATGAACCGACTCTACTACTCCACTGTAACAGATTTGGCAAGATTACGGGGTTGATCGATCTCGCACCCGTTGAGCCTTGCCACGTGGTATGCAAACAATTGTAACGGGATAATTGCCAAGAGCGCATTAAGAAAGTCGAATTTGGTTCGGGGAATCTTAACGACATGTTCGGCTACTTGGTCCATTAATTCGTCGTCGTCGGTCGTGATCGCGATGATCTTTCCGCCTCGAGCTTGAACCTCTTTCACGTTAGACACCACTTTGTCTCGGATTGTTGGGTCGGTGGCGCCAAATACCGACACAACCTTGTCGGTAACTAGGGCTAAAGGCTGT
>CAMFIS010000187.1 GCA_945952345.1 uncultured Fimbriimonas sp. | reverse complement strand
AGCTCGACAAACAGACTGTACAACTCGAGCGTGACAACTGCGTGACGGACCCCGCGAGTACAATCTCAGCATCCAACCAATCTTCTTCCTCACCGGGCCGCCCGCGGCCGGAAAGACCACGCTCTCTATCGCGCTCATGCGGCGTTTCGAGTTCGGAATGCACATTCCTGTCGATGACCTCCGCGAGTGGGTGGTGTCGGGAATTGCGCATCCGTTGAATTGGTCCGACGAGACGACGAGGCAGTTCACCCTGGCCGAAGAAGCCGCGTGCGATCTGGCTATTCGGTATCAGGATGCGGGCTTTGCGGTGGCGATCGACCATTGCCAGGGACCGCCGACTCTCGATGCTTTGATCGAACGAAGACTCGCTGGGAGGAAGGTGGTCAAGATAGCCGTGGCGCCCGATTTCGAAACGAATATGGAGCGCAATCGAACGCGAACCAACAAGGACTTCGATTGTGAGATTCTGGGGAAGACCATCGAGAACCTCAATCCGCTGTACCGAACCAAGCCGATTCACGAGCAAGGCTGGATCGTCTTCGACAACACGCCCGACGGCGTCGAAGACGCCATCGACCGCCTGCTGGCTAGAGCCGAGTGCCCGTAAGTTCGATTGTCGTTATCGAATACGGCGCAGCTGCGAACTTGATGGAGGTCTTGGCTGGCGATATCGTGAAAGTCGAAGGTGTCACGTACTGGTCTTCAACGATCGAATATCCTTTACCTGACTTGGCCAAGAAGCCTTCCAGATTAATCACAAACGGCGATTTGCCCTCGGTCTTGTTGATCACAACCAGCACCATTCGGTTCGGATTCGTGGAATCAAACGAAGCGTAAACTGAATTGTCGCTCGGCGTCTCGCCCGATACAAACAGGCCAATATCGCCAAACCGCGAACCGGCTCGGTCGTAGTTGATGAATGCCTTGAACCCCGCGAGTTGCGCCAGGCAAGTCGCATCCAGACCCCAGTTCGCGGCGGCATAAACTCCGTTGCGGCCAAATAGACCGAGCACGTCGGCCTGAGCGATCGCTCCGCTGATCACGTTCGAGCCGCCATAGTTGTACTCCGTGATGGAGAGCTTGGTGCCGGAGTAATGCGCCTTAATTCGATCCTGAATCATGGGAATTAGCCGAATCGGCGAACCGCCCATCGACTGCGTGATCCAGCTATTCTCGACGTACTTGGAGTCCCACAGCGAGCGGGAAGACTGAATTCGTGCGGCCGCGATTCCTGGGGTGTCGCCATCGGTCGTGATGCGCACGCCGTCGCCCTGAGCCTCGGGATACCAATGGACATCGAGCACGTCGATCAGCCGTTTGCCCGCGGTGGTACTCGCTGTCTTGACTCCATCCAGGTAAGCATCGATAAAGTTGCGACCGTTGGCGTCCGATGCACCCTGCAGCGCCATGAATCCATACCAGCCGTAGTTCACCGGGCCAAAGATCGTCGCTGAAGGATAGACGTTCTTGATCGCCTTGGCGTAGTCGGCGTTGCGCTGGATCAGTTCGGCATAAGTAACGGCGACCGGATGGATCTCGGCATGAGTGGAGGACCACAGGTCCGGCTCGTTGTCCAAGCTGAACATGATGGGAAAGTTCGGCTGGGCGAACTGCTTCAGGTAGTTCACGCACTCGTCCTGATACACGTTGGCGTCGCCGGTGTCCGGTGGATAGACAAAGTTGCCGCCTGGCTTGCTCGGCATCGAAACTCGGAATCGAACATTCAGGTAGTTCGGAGTGTTGCGCACGTCACCGTCGCCATTCTTGTCTGCCGCCACGTAGCCCGCGCACGGGATCGTAACGAGTGGAATTGCCCCTCCCGCAATGGCGGCTTGGATAAAGACCCGGTCGGTCCATCCGGCTTCGTTCGTCGCGCCAAGGTATCCATCGTTTTGGAAGTACCAGTCCGAACCGGCGTTGCTGGCATTGTTCTCCCAGTTATAGGCGGTTAGCCGGTTGCCACCCGACCGGGCGAACCTGAAGCCGGACCCCATGCCTGCATAGTCGGTATTGTTCGCGCCATAGATGAGCGGCGAGATGTTATAACGCAAGCTTGAATCAATCGCGATCGTCGCCACCGGATTTACCACCGGGTCGACATTGAGCGAAACATCGTCGACAAAGTAGGTTGGATTCAGGCTGTTGATCCAGCCCTGGATGACGACTCCATCGAAGTCGCCCCGGGCGGACATTCCCAGTTGGCTGAGCGGGACGATGACCTGTGTCCACGTATTGGCCGTCAGCGGAGGGAGGGCGTAAGCGATTTGCGCGGTGCCGCTGGCGGTGGCCATGACCTGGAGCTGTTGACCTCCAGTTGAGCCGCCGTTGATCCAGAACGAGATGGTTCGATACTGGGAGCTATCGAGCGGATTGTGGTGGAGGTAGAAGCCGCCGTACGCGGAAGTTTCGGTGACGGCAACGGACTGGGTTCCGCCGTGGACCGGGTTCGTGTTGGCAAAATTTGTGGTGGCCCAGCTCCAGTTCTGCCATCCGTTGATAAGGTTATCGTCGTAGGCACCGAGGTTGGTAGCGGTGGTCGAACTCACGAGCGAGATGTCGTCGACGTAATAGGTGGGAAGCGTGGTCCCGCTGCGGTCTTGAATCCAGAAGCCGTCAAAGTTGGTGGTGCCTTTGACCCCGACCGCGCGCAGCGGCACAACGACCTTGGTCCAAGCGTTTGCGGTGAGGGCGGGAAGAGGGTAGGCAGGAAGCTGTGAGCCGTTGATGGTGGCTTGAACTTGTAGCAGTTGCCCACCGGCAGTTCCGCCATGTATCCAGAAGGTGAGGGATTGGAATCCGGTGGAGGATTGCGCGTTGTGGTGCAGGTACAGCGCTTGGTTTGCTCCCGTCGAGATGACGGAAATCGAATGGGCGCCACTGTGCGTTGGGCTTGAGTTGTTGGTATTGGTGCTGGCCCAACTCCAGTTTTGCCAGCTATTGTCGAGCTGGTCTGAGTAAACGCTGGTATCCGCGAGGCCGATTGAACTTAAAAGTAACGCAATGAACAGGCAGAGCCGCTTCATCTCCTTTCCCCTATTCGGCATTATACGGCTGGGCTTGGTTTGAGGGGAAGCTGGTAGGACTATGGGATTGGAGAGAATGCCTCAACCACGAGCTCGGCGAGGCGTTGAGGCTGAGGGTGAAAGCCTCGACGCTCCGGTCGCAAGCTCTCATCGGGCCGAGGCATTTCTCACTAAGTCCTCGGAGCCTCCATAGCTCGGCTTGGGAATCCCATTGCTGGTCAATCATCCTCGCCACGGAGGCAGTCGTCTTAGTCCTATCTACGCCGATCTATACCTCTCCCACGTTTCGTGCGGCCAGGATGGCCACGCCCCCAAGGCAGCAAAGCGTGTGTTCGCCTCGTGGCCAAGATGGCCAGGCTCCCACATGGCAGAACCTAGCAATTTTGACTCCAATTCTTACGCCAAGTCACGACCTGAGCCGTGGAATAAACCACTGGGGATTCCATGCTGCCATCGGGGAAGGTCACGTTTCTGTTTGCCGAAGTCGTCGGTTGTACCGACGGGTCGCAACATGACGCCCACAACACCTTTCACGCGCTCCTAAAGTCGCTTGTTCGCGGCAATGGTGGGGTCATCTTTAGGAAAGTTGGAGGCACTTTTTGCATCGCCTTCAGTAGCGCGGACCACGCCCTCAAGGTTGCCACCAAGGCCCAAAGTACGCAGGTTCGAATGGCCGTTCATTCGGCCACGACTCATCCCGTGGGAAGGGAGTACTTCGGCCAGCCGCTGGACCGCGCGGCGAGGATCCTCGCGGTCGCCAATGCTGGCCAGATTCTGGTGAGCGAAACCGCAGCGCAGCAAATCTCTTACAAAGAAGACCTGCATGGCCTCGGAGTTCACCTGCTCAAAGACTTGCTGGAACCGGCACACCTGTGGCAATTTGGAAGCGAGTATTGGGGGGAAATCAAGAGCCTCGCCGGGGTTCCCCACAACTTGCCGGTCCAAACCACTTCGTTCGTGGGTCGGAATGACGAGCTCGCCAAGATCAAGAATCTCTTCCAAAAGTCGCGGCTCGTGACCCTGCTGGGGCCAGGCGGCACGGGCAAATCTCGACTGTCGCTGCAAGCCGCAGCGGAGCAAATGGATCAATTTCCCGACGGGGTTTGGTTTTGCGAGTTTGCCCCGCTGAATGCGGGCGAGGACATTCTCGGAACGATCCAAAGTTCGATGGGAATTTCCGATGGCAGCACATCCATCGACCGAATCGAGGCCTCGCTGAGAAGGAAGCAGTGCCTCGTCATTTTTGACAACTGCGAGCATGTCCTGAAGCAAGCCGCCGCAGTGGCCGATGCTCTGCTGTCACGATGCCCGACACTGACGATTTTGACGTCGAGCCGAGAACCGTTGGGAGTGAAAGGCGAAACTGCGATTCGGATTCCGACGCTTCCTTGTCCTGACGCGGTTCAGGAGATCACCCTCGAAGGGTTGGACCTGTACGGTTCGACCGCCCTCTTTTTCGATCGATTCCGGTCAGCTGCGCCGGGGTACGAGTTCCAGCCGGACGAAGCGAAGATCATCGTGCAAATTTGCAAACGACTCGATGGCATTCCGCTCGCCCTCGAGCTGGCGGCTGCGCGTGGGCAAGCCATGAGTCTCTCCATGATCGAGCGAAGACTCGACGACCGTTTTAGACTGATCGCGGGGGGTGGCAGGAACGTGCTCACGCGCCAGCAAACGCTGCGAGCCCTGATCGACTGGTCGGTCGATCTGCTCAATGAAGAGGAACGGAATCTCTTCGTCTCGCTGGGCGTGTTCAACGGCAGTTGGAACGCCGCCGCTGTCGAAAAGACATGTCTGATGAGCGAGGGCAAAGCGCTCGAAATGCTCACTGCCATGGTCAATAAGTCGCTCGTGGTGTTTGATCATTCATCCGAGCGGTATCACATGCTAGAAAGCATTCGGCAGTATGCGGTCGAAGAGTTGGTGTCGAGCCCCAATTGGCAAGATTTGCGCTCTCGACATGCCGACCATTTCCTCGAACTCTGCATGCTTTTCGACGACAACGGATATGCGATTCAAAGTAGCGCTCACCACGTCATCCAGACTGACTTTGAGAACTTTCGAGGCGCGATTCTCTGGACGGCCAAGGATCCGGCAACCCTCGAACGAGCGATCACTTCACTTTGTCGAGCCCAATACGCGTTCTACTCGATGGGGCGACCCGACGAGTTCGCCCGGCTGCTGGAGCCGATGCTTGAAAAGGCGCAGAATTCCGTTTCGGATGAGATATTAGAGCACGCACACTTCTGCCTGACGAGGTCGTACAACGGCATGGGAGATGCGCGCGGAGTGGCGATGTGCCACGCGATGCGGGATAGTTTCGAATCCCTCACTCCGAAGCTTCGGGAATTGTGGCGTGGGCAAATCGGATACTCGCTCTTTTGCGAACAGAGATATCAGGATTGCATCGAATTCTTTGTCAATGGGCAGGCCCACGAGGAGCTCGATTCTCGCCACCTGTTCTACATCGGACAGTCGCACGCTTGCCTGGGCAGGTATGACGAAGCGATTGCGGCCATGCTGGAGGCGAGGATGCGGGGAATGGGTCCCGAGGACACCGGCGGATTCGTCATCAATCTCGCTGGTGTGTTGATGACATTCCTCATCTCGGGCCGTCTCAACAAAGCACTGCCTGTAGCCCTGGAAATGAACCGGGTCGCGACAGGTAACAAGGTGTTCCCGTTTTTCCGAGGATTGGTTTTGGCGAGTTTTGGACTGTTTGCTTTCGAGCGCGGCGAAACTGCATTTGCCTGCGCCTGTGCCGGGCAAATGGCGACGATGCAGGACTTGTCGAACCGGACCAGCGATCCGATCGACCAAATGGCCATCGAAGGATTCTTAAAGCAGGTGAGCGAATTGCCTTCCGCAGCCCGTGAGCCCGCGTTTGCGGCCGGGGGGCGATTGAACTGGGAGCCGTGGTTCGTCCAATTGATGACGCTGGAAGTCGTCCCCGACAGATTCCCGTTTAGTGAACTCCTCGCCGGAATCCTCGAAGATGGAACGACGAGCGAACTAACAGTTGCCGCCTAGTCCCTCGGCAATCTTCCAATTTCACCTGTCAAAACGCGTGGAGATTTCGATCGACAAAAACACTTGATGTTTCGTTAAATCATGTTAGAATTCACTCTGGCTTTGCTAACCAATTATGCCTTTGGAATTTCGACATGAAGCAACTGCACTTCACCGCCGCCATATTTCTCGTGTCCGCCATGTCTACGTTTGCGAATGCTCAGAACGACAAAATGACCTCGATCCCGGTTCCCAAGCAGCCCAACGAAATTGTGCTTGGAACGGGGAAGCTGCCCGAGGCTACGGCCGAGGAAGCCTGGCACTTTCAATACGGACGTAAATTCGCGAGAAATGTCAGTATAGCGACGCTCACGCCCTTCTTGCCGCCTAAATCCAAAGCCAATGGAACGGCTGTCATCGTTGCGCCAGGTGGAGGATTCCGGACTCTCTCGATGGAAAACGAAGGTTGGGATGTCGCTAAAGCCCTAAACAAGAAAGGCGTCGCCGCCTTTGTCCTAAAGTACCGATTGAACCCGACCCCTGCGGACTTGGCCGAATTTGCTGCACCACCTCGCTCAGGGACCGGCGGCGCACCGCGACGGCCGATAACCTCGGGTAACCCTTCGCAGTTCCTCGCTCCCCAATTGGCCGATGCCACCGCAGCGTACAACCTGATTCGATCGCGGGCGGCCGAATGGAATGTCGATCCAAATAAGATCGGAATGGTCGGCTTTTCGGCTGGAGCAATGCTCACGATGTCCACGGCGTTGTATGCGAAGGACGTAAATTTGGCGTTCTTGGGAGACGTATACGGTCCGCTCGCTCCGGTGAAAGTTCCTGCGAATGCGCCGCCTTTGTTCATCGCGCTTGCCGCCGACGACCCGCTGATGGCCAACGGAGGCTACGGCTTGATCGATAGTTGGAAGGCGGCGAAGCGTCCGGTTGAATTCCATCTCTTCGAGCAGGGTGGACATGGATTTGGCATGTATGAGAAGGAAACGACGAGCACAGGCTGGTTCGAGGCGTTCGCATCATGGCTCCGAATGCACGGGTTCATTAAGAAGTAAGCCAAATCATCCGGTGCTGGCGAGCAGGGAGTCTTCTCCGAATCGTGTGCGCTCGGATATAATATCGCTTCTGAATACAGGTCGGCGAGCGGAGACTTCCGTCAAACCTCGCCAAGCATGACCACTTCAGTGGAGTTCGAATCTCCTCACCTTTAAGGCAGGTTGCAACAAACGGGGTGGTTCTGGTCGGCCGCAAGGCTGGGCTCGAGCGAGGCTATGCGATCGAAAAGATCCCGCCTTAATGGAGCTACAGAGCCACTCGCAACAATTCAGAAGAGAAATGTTCAAGAAGACCATCGTCTATCAGCACGAGCAAGGGCTTATGTTCCGCAGTGGAGCATTGGTCGGTGTTGTGGGTCCGGGCGAGTATCGAACCTGGGGTCAAAAAACGAGGATCGAGCGATTCGATATGAGACAGCGCCAAACTGTCATCGGCGCTCAAGACGTTATGACTGCCGATATGGCGACTTTTCGAGTTTCCATGTGGGCGACCTACCGCATTTCGAACCTCGACCAGTATTACAAGTCCATGGCATCCGATGCTAGCCTCGGTTCCCTGGTGCATTCGATGGCCGCCCAGACTTTGGTGCATAATGCCTCCCAGGTTGCGTTGCGAGAT